>JANDJG010000078.1 GCA_024331085.1 Nitrospira sp.
TTGGGCGCGCTGTTCCGCAGCACCAAATTCGAGAAGAACGAATCGGAATTGATCATTCTGGTCACCCCCCGGTTCGCGGCGCCGGTCCCGGCCAACAGCGTCTCGCTGCCGACCGATCGGTATCAAGAGTCTTCGGAGGCGGACCAGTTCCTCTACGGACGAGCAGGCCGGAATCGCTCGGCGGGCTCGGCACCTGCCGCTGCCGATCCGAATGCCACGGGCAATCCCATTCCTTCTCGGCAGAGAGTTGCACCATGAAGACCGACACTCATGCCATCTCGATTACAGCACGTTGGTGTCTAGCCCTCGCCATTCTAACGTTGCTCTCCTGCGAAACTCCGACGCACCTGCGCGACGACTTCGGCGTGTCATACAAAGAGGCGATCAGGGCCCAAACCGATCCGGACCATGTTCGCCAATCGCTCGCCGGCTCTTCGCTCGACGGCCGCGCCGCTGCGTTCCTGTATGAATCCCACATCGAGCGACATCGGCAGTCGACGGATCCATCTCAACAGTCCGCTCAACAGCTCGGCACCGCCCTTCCCCAGACGGCGGCAGAGTTTTTCTCGGGCGGCTCCTCAAGGGGGACCAGTTCCATGCCGACAGGGGAGATGAAGCCATGAACCGATCCGCTCGCGTTTGGTCGCCACGGCGGTGGTCGTCCTCCAACGGCGCCGCAGCCGTGGAATTCGCCCTGGTGCTGCCTCTGTTGCTCTTGCTCACGGTCGGCATGATCGACGCGGGACTCTTGCTCCATCGCGCTTCTCTGCTGGCCGGCGCGAGTCGTGAAGGGGCGCGAGTCGGTGCGCTCAACTCGGGAAGCCGGTCGAACGCTCAGTCCATCGAAGCGACGGTTCGGTCGTTTTTGGCCAGAACCGGTACGGCGTTTCCAGGCTTGCAGGTCACGGTCAGAGGGGCCGGGGGGCGACCAGGCACTGAGTTGTCCGTGCTCGTCCGGGCGCCTCACCGATTCTTGCTGCTCGGCCGATTGGTCCCCGGCATCCCGTCGGCGATTACGCTGCGCGCCTCGACCGTCATGGCGATTGAATAACCAATGGGTCACAGAGAGGGTCTCGGCGGTGGTGATATGTCGGTTTTTTCGCGAACATCTCAAATGACCGCTGAGCGGGGCGCTGTCGCCGTGATCGCCGCCCTCCTGCTCCCCGCACTGCTTGGTGTCGCCGGGCTGGTGATCGACGGCGGCGAATTGATGCTCTCCCGTATCCGCTTGCAGACGGCCGCCGACTCGGCGGCGCTGGCGGCCGCATCGTTCATGGGCCGGAGCCGCTCAGGCAGTCTCTCTTTGCAGACACGACCCGCGACCGGTTCCCTCGACGCCGTTGCGCGGCCCATTCTCCAGCACAATTGGCGCACCGGCGCCCCGCTCGCCCTCACGGTGGAAAGCGGTCGTTGGGATGCGGCGGCCCGCCGATTGGTACCGAGCCCCGACCGACCGGATGCCGTGGCCGTCCATGTGAGTTCGACATCACCTACCCGCCTTGCCGGGGTGTTGGGAGTCAGACGATGGGATATCTCCGCCCATTCCGTCGCGGCTCTTCCTCCGTTGGGCTCTGTCCCCACCGGTACCGTGACGCTTCCGCTCGGTCTTGTCTCTCTCTCGATGGGCGGCAGCCTGTTCAACGGCCCTATCATGGGCCAGACTCAGGGTTCCGGTCCCTGTACGGTTCGGTTGTCGTTCGAATCCCAAGGCCGATCAGGCGCGACGTCTCGTGACGGATTTCCCGCCTTACAGGCCGGCTACAGTCGCATTCGCGTGATCGGCGACGGGAGATCGCTGACCATGGAGGAGCTCGCGCGAAGTTATCGGCGGCATGGCGCCTCTCTCCCCGATGAGATGATCGCGGTCGTCCCGGTGATCGAGGCCGACCGATGTCCCGTGCCTTCCGGTTGGTACCGTGTGGCCGGCTTCGCGACCCTGCGCGCGAGCGCCGCTCGTTCAAGCTCTTCTCGCGCGTTCCCTCTCGCAGCCGCTACGCATCCCGGAGGGCCGAGGACTTCCATCGACATACAGCTCCTCACCGGCCATGTTGCTCAAGGAAGGGGCGGCGGGTCCGATTTCGGAACGAAAGCCTCGTCACCGGTGTTGGTGCAATAGGATCGCGTGGGATTTCCATGATGACGGCTCACGACCAACCGGTTTCTCCCAACTCTTCCTCTTCTCCTCATTGTCGGTTCATCTGCGTGATAGGCGCCAAGGGCGGCGTGGGCACCACGACGGTGGCTGTGAATTTGGCCGCCAGTCTCCGCCGTCGCTTCTCCACCCCCGTACTGCTCCTGGATTGGGACTTTGCCGGCGGCACGGCTGCGCCGTTGCTGGGTGTCACCGCCCGCTACTCGCTTCGCGATGTGCTGGGGCGCCCGAGCGAATGCGATTCTTATTCGTTCCTGCGGTCCCTGTCCGAATCCTCATGCGGTGTGTGCATCCTTCCCAACGGTCATGAGGGATGGCGACAGGCGGCCGGATCATCCGCCCGGCTCGACCGTCTGGCCCAACTTGCCGTCAAAACCAATCCCTTCGTCATCGTCGATGCCGGCCGGGCCTGTGGCGTTGAGGCCGAGCCGGTCCTCACCCTCGCCACCGCGATCGTCCTGGTCGGCACACCGGACGTGGAATCCATGCTTCGCGCAAGTCGGATGTTGTCGCTGCTCGACTCGTCACCGCTTCGGGCGACCAACCGTCTGTTTGTGATCAATCGAGTCCGAAATACCGACCGACCGGTCCTTGACGAGGCTCGGCGGCACTTGCGCCGATCCATCGATCTGTTGATTCCGCGGGATGAGGATCGGGTCGCCTCGGCGGCGGAGCAAGGCACCCCGCTCGTCGCCACGAACGTTTCCTGTCCCTTCTCCCGGGCGATGTGCGAGTTGGAAAGGCTCATCGTGGGGGCGGACGGCGACCGGGCCGCCCGCTCGGAGTCGTCCTGGTTTCATCGGCTGTCGTCCTGGTTTCCTCGGAGGGAAGCGGCATGATGTCATCGGCGCCATCACCGGAGGTCGGAGAGGCCGCCTCTTCCGGCCAAGACCTCTCGACGCTTCAAGATCAGGTGTACCGAGCGTTGCTCGCCCGTCTTGACGTGACGCATCTCGCGCAACTGGACCGTGAGAGCCTGGAAATGGAACTGGCCATTTCCACCATGGCGATCCTGGAATCGCAAGGCACCGCGCTGCGCACGGATGAAATCAAAAAGATCGTCGAGGCGATCCGCAGCGAGGTGCTGGGGTACGGCCCGTTGGATGTCCTGCTCAACGATCCCTCTGTCTCGGATATTTTGGTGAATGGCGCCTCGCGTGTTTATGTCGAACGGGCAGGCCGTCTCCAAGAAACGACCGTGCGATTTCGCGACGACACCCACCTGCGCGATGTGATCGACAAGATCGTGGCGCAGGTCGGCCGCCGAATCGATGAGTCGTCTCCCATGGTCGATGCGCGGTTGCCGGACGGCTCACGGGTCAATGCCGTGCTGCCGCCGCTGGCGCTGGACGGCCCCCTGCTCTCGATTCGCAAATTCGTCAAGGACCGGCTCTCGCTGTCCGAGCTGATCGGCAGAGGGAGTTTAGTGCCAGCCATGGGAGACTTTCTCGCCGCCGTCGTCCGCGCCCGGCGCAATGTCGTCATTTCCGGCGGGACCGGCTCCGGCAAGACGACCCTGCTCAACATGTTGTCAGAAAACATTCCGCCGACCGAGCGGATCGTCACGATCGAGGACGCGGCGGAATTGCAACTGCGCCAGCCCCATGTGGTGCGTTTGGAGACGCGACCGCCGAACCTCGAAGGCCAAGGCGAGGTGACGCAACGAGACCTGGTGCGCAACTGTCTCCGCATGAGGCCGGACCGGATCATTTTGGGAGAAATCCGCAGCGCCGAGGCGCTCGACATGTTGCAGGCCATGAACACCGGACACGACGGATCACTGGTCACGGTCCATGCCAACTCGCCGGCCGACGCCATGAGCCGGATTGAAATGATGGTCGCCATGGCCAATGTCTCACTGCCTCCGGCGGTGGTCAAACAGACCATGGCCTCGGCTCTCCACATCATCGTTCAGGCTTCTCGCCTCTCCGATGGGACGCGCAAGGTCGTGGGCATCCACGAAGTCGTCGGCATGAGGGACGACTTCATCGCGCTTCAAGAGCTGTTCCGATTCGAGCAACGAGCCGTCGATGAGGAGGGACGGGTTTTGGGGGTCTTCGTTTCGACCGGCAACCGGCCCCGGTGTCTTCCGCTGTTGAGGGCTCAGGGGCTCCGAGTTTCTGACGACTGGTTTCAACCGCGAGAACACTCTCTCCAGACCTGACGCCAAGGCGCCGTCCGCTGGAGATGTCGAATACACGATCATGACGCCGATCGTCATCGCCATCGGAGTAGGCCTTGCCGCCGCGATGCTGTGGCTCGCCGGCGCCTTGCTCCTTGCCGGCTCACGACAAGCCCCGCTTCTCGGATCGGCCGAGAGCCCGATGGACGCGAACGGGCATGGCCTCATGGGATGGTTGCGGTCGTTGCCGAGGGTCGGTCCGCCCGGCAAATCGGGTCCCGGTCCGGAGCGGGGTGCGGACCGACCGGGATGGTCGCGACGGGTCGATACGCTCGTCGCTCTCTGTGCCGATCCCTCCGCCGTTTGGAAGCAGCGGCAGCGGCTCCGGCGCATCCGCGAGCAATTGCCTGACGCCCTGGATGTAATGGCCCGCGCGCTCCGCGCCGGCCATGCCGTTCCCGCCAGCCTGGCCATGGTGGTCGAAGAGAGCGCCGATCCGCTCCGTCGAGAGTTCGCCCTCGCGGTCGAGGACATGCGATTCGGGAAAAGCCTCCCCGACGCCTTGAAAGGGCTGGCCGCCCGGGTGGACGCGGAAGAAGCCCGCTTTTGGGTCACCTGTCTCCTGATCCAGCGGGAAACAGGTGGAAGCCTCCCTCAAATGCTCGACGAAGTGAGTCGTTTGATCCGCGCGCGCATGGAATTCGCCGCCAAGGTCCAGGCGGTGTCGGCCGAGGCCCGGTTTTCCGCGGTGGTGCTGGCCGGCCTGCCGGTCGTGTTGGCTGGATTGATCTTTCTGATCAATCCCGACTACCTCTCGCCGCTCTGGACCGACCCGCTGGGGCAAGGATTGGCGATCACGGCGCTGGCGCTGATGGGCTGCGGTGTGTTGGTCATGCGCCGCATGATGAGAATCACGATTTAGTCTGCGATCGATGTCGATGGGATGGACGACCATGCCCGACTTCGCTCTTCATTGAGGATGAGACCCATGACGGTTTCCTTCTCCGATCATCTCTGGTTGGCCGTTCTCGTGGCGGCCTCGGTCGCCGCCTGTTGGGTCGGCCTGATGCTCCTGGGGAGTGAGTGGGCCCGCCTGCGCCGCTGGCGCCGCCTGTTGCGATCGGGTCTTGCGCCAGGAGCCTTGTCGTTCCACCAGCACCGCTGGCTGGACGATTTGATCAAGCTGGTCCACCGTGTCGGCGAAATCGGCCTTCGCCGGATGTCGCCTGTTCCCAACGAGTGGAACACGCTGCTCACCATCGCCGGGTATCGGCGACCGGATGCCGCGGCGTTGCTGCTCGGGGTCAAGATTCTTGCCGGCGGTATGGGACCGATGTTCGGGTTGATCGGATCGGCCGTGGCGAACGCGACGGGAATCTCGACCGACGAGGCATTGGGAACCCTGTTGCTCGGTTGCGCTCTGGCTCCTGTCGGCTGGCTCGTCCCCGACTGGTGGCTCCGCTATCGGGCGAACCGGCGGCAAATGCGGCTTCAGCGCAGCATGCCCGATTTTCTCGACCTGCTCCTCGTCACGATCGAAGCCGGGCTTCCGCTTTCCGCTGCGCTCGAGCGCATCGCGCGCGTGTTGGGACTCACTCATCAGGAATTGGGTCAGGAGTTGCGGCAATTGGTCTTTGATCTCCGAACCAGCCGGTCACGGGCGGCGGCCCTCCGTGCCTTCGCGGCGCGAACACAGGTGGACGCGATCACGTCGCTTACCAGTGTCCTCATCCAAACCGAACGATTTGGCGTGAGCCTGGCTCGTACTCTGCGGCTTCACGCCGAATCCTTGCGTCGAGCCCAGCAACTCCGCGCCGAGGAGTTGGCCGGCACTCTGCCGGTCAAACTGTTGTTTCCCCTGATCTTCTTCATCTTTCCCGCTATTTTTGTCGTGCTCTTGGGACCGGCCGTGGTTCAGGGCATCGAAACCCTTCAGTCCATGCTGACGCCATAGGCGCCGCCAGCCAATCCAGGCACTTTCTCCCAGCAAGCGTCCTACCCGCACCGTTCCCCGAGTCTATTGGCAGAACAGGCTCCGGCTCCCTTCAACGAGAATCAGGCTGACGTCGGATCGCAGGTTCGGTAAGATAACGCTCGACCCCGTCATCACGAACCGAGAGCGTGGTCCATGGCTCGAACCGCATCCTTCCGCTCGTTCTCCAGATTGATGGCCGCGGCGTTGTTTGCCGATCGTCAACGTTGTTCGGCGGAAGAGGCGATCGAACTGCTTCGTGAAGCGACCAGGACTTCGGGGGCTGCTGACATCACCCGCCGCACCTTTTTGAAGGGAGCGGCGGCGACCGGCGCGACGTTGGCTCTTGGTTCCCTCACAGGATTTCCCTTCCGCCTCGAGGCCAAACCGCTTCCTTCGTCCCTCTCTGTCGGCATCGTGGGCGCAGGGCTGGCCGGGCTGACCTGCGCCGATCGGCTCAAAGTCGTAGGCATCAGAGCGTCCGTTTACGAGGCATCGGCGAGAGCCGGCGGCCGTTGCTGGTCTCTGCGTGGAGTCTTCCCAAGTCAGGTGGCGGAGCGAGGCGGTGAGTTGATCGACACGCTTCACACCACCATGTTGGGATACGCGAGGCGCTTCGGCCTTGAGCTGGAGGATCTGAAAAAGGAGCCGGGAGAAACGTCTTACTTCTTTCATGGCCAACGGCGCACAGAGGACGAGATTGTGGGAGAATTTCGCGACTTTGTCCCGGTCATGCAACGGGATCTCCACCGCCTGTCCAAAGAGGTCACCGCCCTCGCCCATACGGAGGCCGATGCCATCCTGGACCGAACGTCCCTCCTTGCTTACCTGGAGGGACAAAACGGCTCCGCTACCCCAGCCGGTCCCCTGGCCAAGGCCGCTCTTGTCGCGGCCTATGAGGCTGAATATGGGCTCGCCGCCTCCGAACAAAGTTGCCTCAACTTGCTGTTGTTCATCCATCCGGACCGTCGATCCGACTTCACCCCCTTCGGAGTCTTCAGCGACGAACGGTACCATCTGATGGACGGGAATGATCGGATCGTCGAGGCCCTTGCCAGGGAGCTCGATGGGCAAGTGGTCTATGGCGCCAGGCTCATCCGTGTCCGGCGCGCCAGCGACAGCCGCCTTGAGCTGACATTGGTCTCTGGAAGCCGCACGGTCGTCAAAACCCATGACGTGGTCGTGCTGGCGATCCCCTTTACCATTCTTCGAGAGGTCGAGCTGGATGAGAACCTTGCAATCCCCTCTCGGCAACTGGCGGCCATTCGAGAACTGGGCTATGGCACCAACGCCAAGATGATGGTCGGCTTTTCCGCCAGACCTTGGCGGACGTTAGGATCAAGTGGCGCATCGTACGCCGATCTCCCCCATGTCCAGACAACCTGGGAAACCAACCCTGCACGAGGCTCAGAGGCAAGAGGGATTCTGACCGATTATTCAAGCGGCCCACGGGGGATCAATCTGATTCCCAGTGATGTGCAAACCGAGGCTCGGCGATTCTTGAACGACCTCGAGAAGGTCTATCCCGGGGTGCTGAGCGCCTCGACACTCTCGCAAGGGCGGCACCTCGCCCACCTGGAACACTGGCCGTCCCATCCCCTCGTCCAAGGGAGCTACACCTGTTACAAACCAGGCCAGTTCACGACCATCGCCGGATTGGAGGGAATTCCCGTGGGCAATCTCTTTTTCGCCGGCGAACACACGAACTCGTTCTATGAATGGCAGGGCTTCATGGAGGGAGCGGCCCTATCCGGCATCGCCGCGGCCCAAGCAATTGCCGCTCTCGTGAAGCGGCACTAGCCCGACGGTGCTCCAACGCACAGCGATCCATCACTTCCGTCATTGACTATCTCCATCCCTTGCATCTTAAAGAGCGGGCAGCCAAGATACACACGATAGAGGTCCGTCAACACGATCACCTCCAAGGAAGGAGATATGACGATGCGACGGCTGTTGTCCCTCTTGCTTGTTCACTCTCTACTGTGTGCTGCTCTTTCCATTTCCCCCGTCGCCTTGGCCGCTTCGGACGACGACGAGCTGGCAGGTTTGGTGGATCGGGCCAAAACCACCTTGGACAATTTTGCGGCCGATGCGAACATGACCTGGTTCCGCGACCACATCAAGGATGCCAAGGGCGTGTTCATTGTCCCGCGGATGTGGAAGGGCGCCTTTTTCTTCGGCGGAGAGGGAGGCACCGGCGTGTTTCTCGCTAAGGATGAGGCGACCGGCGAATGGAGCGACCCGGCGTTCTACACGATGGGCACGGCCAGCATCGGCTTTCAATTCGGCGTGCAGGCCTCGGAGATCGTGCTGCTGGCCATAACCCGGCGAGGGGTCGAATCGATGCTGACCAATACATTCAAGCTCGGAGCCGACGTGTCGGTCGCGGCAGGCCCGGTCGGCGCCGGCGTCGAAGGCGCCACAGCAGTCTTGAGCGCGGACATGGTCACGTTTTCCAGAACAAAGGGCCTGTTCGGCGGCATCTCGCTCGAAGGCGCCGTCATCGCCGTGCGGGATGAGTCGAATCGGCGTTATTACGGGAAAGAAGTCAGGCCGACTGAGATTCTCATGATGCGTACCGCGTCCAATCCCCAGTCGGCGAACCTGCGAGCCACCCTCGCCCGTTTGGTAGGAAATACTGACGATTCACGCTCAAAAGGGCCTGACACCCTTGCAGATTAAGAGCCGGTCGTAAAGGAAATGTCGCGTCCTTTGGTGAATAGAGGAATACTTGTCAGCACCCTACTGAATCAGTATGCTGGCTTGCACAGGCTCGGCGACCATGGCCATGTCCATCGATGTTCTCAAGAGTAGACGCGCCGACATCCTCCGCCTTGCTTCACGCTATGGAGCGCGCCATGTCCGCGTGTTCGGCTCGGCAGCTCAGGGAACGGCAGGACCATCCAGCGACATTGACCTGCTCGTCCGGATGGACAGAGGACGTAGCTTGTTGGATTTGATAGAACTGTCGCAGGAGCTGGAATCCATTCTTCAGTGTAAGGTCGATATCCTCACCGATGAAGGCTTGAGTCCCTACTTAAAAGATCGCATCCAGGCGGAAGCCATCCCGCTATGAAGGATGATCGTGTCTACCTTCTTCACATTCGTGATGCCATCCAGCACATTCTCTCTTACACCGACGGTGGGAGAGACTGTTTTTTTACCGACCGAAAGACCCAGGACGCCGTCGTACGCAATCGGGAGATCATCGGCGAAGCAGCCAAACACCTCTCTCAGTCTTTGAAAGAAGCTCATCCCGACATCTCGTGGAAGTCCATTGCCGGGATGCGAGACAAATTGATCCATGATTATTTCGGCATCGACCTGCAACTGGTTTGGGATGTGGTCGAGCGAGACCTGCCACTCCTCAATCGCAAGATCGTAGAGCTGCTTGATGCCATAGAGAAGAAGCGGCGGGAGACCTCTTAGATTCTCTGGTTTTCTGCTTCTCACGTCATGAGCGCACTCGCCGGTAACAGCCGGTCATGCCCCTTAGGAATGAGACTGCCACGCAGCCGTCTGACGGCCGATAACTCTCTTGCTCGCCGTTGGATTGTCGGCGGCGGATCATGATCCGCACACGTTCTTCACAAATGCTCCCAGTTTGCGGATCACCTCTTCAGGAATTTCGTGTCCGCCCCGGAAACTGTGCCATTCCACCAGCAGACCGGCTTGGGTTAGCAGATCCCGCAACCGCTCCGCGCCGATGTGAGGCAGGATGTCATCGCGTGTGCCGTGGCTTTGAAAGACCCGGAGCCCTCGGCGTCGAGGCGCCAGCGGTCGCCAGACTGCCTCCGCCAACAGGTTGCCGGAGAGTTGCACCAAGCCTGCAAAGGGGTAGTCGGTGTGCAGCGCCACGTCACAGGTGAGCATCGCCCCCTGCGAGAAGCCGCCGATGACCGTGCGACGACAGTCAACCGGCAACTGGCCTGGCAGTTCATTGAGAAAGCTGAGGAACCTCTCCCTCGCCAAGGCCAGTCCTTGAGGAATTTCTATCGAGAGGTCACGAATTCGGCCGGCGGCCCGATCTTCTTGCAACCTGGCGAAATCGATGATCCACCAGGCACGAGCATCGCCGATCCCCCAATCCAGCGACAGAGGCCCTTCCGGAAACAACCAGCGGGTGCCTGCCGGAGCGTCAATCACGTCCGCCAACGGGACCAGATCGTCGCCCGGCGCGCCGAATCCATGGAGGAGGATCACAAGCGGACCGGCCCCGCCACCGTGACCGTCGGCGCCACCGGTGATCCGAACATTCAATCCTCCGATCAGAGCCCGCCGCATGATGTTAGGACGAGCAGCTCACGACCAGATGCTTGCCCCAATTGGGAGGAGGCGCCGCATAGGCTTCCATGCCAGGCTGGTCGTCATAGGGGGATCGCAAGACGGCCGCGAGCCGATCGACCTCGGAACAATCTTTCTGCCGGGCCTTCTCAATGGCCAGTTGAGCCAAGTAATTCCGCAACACATACTTGGGGTTGATCCGGTTCATCCGGCGATGCCGTTCATCATCACGGCTGCGTTCGCTCCGCAAACGATCCCGATACCGGACAGCCCAGTCGTCGAACCGCTCACGATGGATAAACAGGTCTCGAAGAGCATCATGCCCCTCCCCCTCGGCGGAGAAAAGCGAGCCGAGCGTTCGAAAGGCAATAGTGTAATCGACATGGCTTTCGTGAAGCAGATGCAGAAAATCGTCTAGTAGGGATTGGTCGCCAGGCTGTTCTTCGACGAGCCCCAATTTGGCCCGCATGAGCCGCAGATATTCCTGCTGAAACCGACGATGATAGTGATCCAGTGACATCTTCAAGGCTTCCTTGGCGACCAACGGCGTCAGGGCCTGGGCTAAACAGCCCAGGTTCCATAACCCAATGGCAGGCTGTTGGTCAAAGGCATAGCGGCCGTTGATGTCAGAATGATTGCAGATGAAGCCGGGATCATAGTCATCCATGAAGCCGAACGGTCCATAGTCGAGTGTGAGGCCAAGGATCGACATGTTGTCCGTATTCAACACCCCATGGGCCCACCCGACAGCTTGCCACTGGGCAATCAGGGTGGCCGTCCGTTCGACCACTTCGTTGAACCACCGCTCATACCGATCGGGCAGGCCGGCCAGGTGTGGAAAATGAAGACCGATCACATAGTCGGCTAAGACCTTCAGATGCTCATATTGCCGGCGATAGTAAAACACCTCGAAGGTGCCGAACCGCACGTGGGATGGGGCCATGCGCAGAACCATGGCGCCGGTTTCGACTTGCTCCCGATAGACCGGATCATCACTGCCGATGACACAGAGCGCCTGAGTGGTGGGAATGCCCAGTCCCTGCAGAGCAATGCAGCAGAGATATTCGCGGATTGCCGAACGTAACACCGACCGCCCATCCCCATCACGCGAAAAGGGCGTCCGCCCCGCTCCTTTGAGATGGAGATCCCACCGTTCTCCTCGTTCGTTGACCACTTCACCCAAGAGAATGGCACGCCCGTCGCCAAGTTGCGGCACATAGACGCCGAATTGATGACCCGCATACAGCATGGCCAGCGGCTCCATACCAGGGAGCAGCAGGCTGCCGCCAAAGAGCTGTGCAAACTCCGGTCGTGATGCCTCTTGGTGATCAAGGTCGATCAACAAGGCGGCGTCGGTATTGAACGCCACTACAACTGGTGTGGAAGCAAAGGGGGTGGGAGCCGGTTTGGCATAGAAGGCTTCTGGCAGGCGAGCGTAGGTGTTGTCAAAGACAAGCTGTTCGAGCGATCGCCAGGGCATGGGAAAGCATGGCAGGATCAGGCCGTCGCGCGCAAGCGCTGCTCACACGGATTCCGCCACAGGGACGTACCCCTGGCTAACGGACAACCGGCGGTACCTCCCGATCCATCACAAACACAAAGATTCGCTCGCTGAGCGGCACATTGATATCGGTAAAGACTGAAAGAACTCGAGCGCCGATGATCTCATTCAAACGCTCGGATAATTTTTCCCGCCCTTGGGCGAACAGATTTTCCCTGAGCCGCTTCACCATCTCGACTCCTTCAGGCGTTTTGGCCAATTGGCGCTCGGCCGGCGTCAGGATTCCTTTTAACCGGACCACCACCAGGTCCCGCACAATAAAGGCTCGGACCTCATCCGGCCCTCGCCCCATGAATTCTTGCTCAAACTTGATGACGGCGTTTCGAATGGCGTTTTCCATGTGACACCGGCGCGAGATTATAAGTCGATCGTTACAAAAGAAGAAAGGTGCTTCCGACTCCGATCACCGACAGTTCTACAGAAACACGGTGGGGTATGGGCCGACCTGTGCATTCACAGAGTAGGATCACCAATCAATCCACAGTGTGTAGACCCGCTGAATCGAACGACGATCTCTCGGTAGATTCCCCCGCCCTTCCGGGCGGGGCACTCTCAGAATTCAAGCTGCGCTTGTCCGGTGTCCTGCTCACCCTGATATCGAACATACCGCCGAATCACGGCTTCATTAATCCCAACGGTACTCAC
>JANDJG010000079.1 GCA_024331085.1 Nitrospira sp.
AAAACCGCGTCTCATCATAATAGGCGAGCATATCGTCGACGTGCAGACCTTTGGCCCAGGGAAAGACCAATCGTCTCTCCTGTCCCTGAAAATAATATTCGACGTGACATTGGCCGCAGACGAACGACCGCATCTCCTGTCTGGTCGCCATCAGGTTGACGTCGTAATTCTTGGTGCCCTCGTGGGCCTTCAAAGCCCGCAATCCTTCGATAAAGGCCGGGCGCGTCACGCGGAGCTGCATGGTGTCGGGATGGTGGCAATCGATGCAGGTGACGGGATGGGTCACGTGCGGCCGTGCCTCGGCATAGGGCATGGCATTGAGCTTGGCGAACCCGGAAAAGATGTCTCCCTCACCCAGTCGTTTCATCGCCGTATAGACGGACGAGTGGCACTGGAGACAGGTTCCAGGCTGCGGAGTGACGACCTGGCGCTCGGTGTACGTCTGATCCTCCAGCATGTAAGCGTGGCCCCGCTCCTCCCGAAAATCATGGGCAAAGGCATAGCCGGCCCACATGGTTTTCAGCCTGGGGTCTTCTTCGAGTCTCGATTGCGCGACCACGGAGCGTGGATCGGCCTCGGTCGGGGTCCGTGGAATCGCCTCGCTGCCTCCGAACCGAGTCCGTACTTGATCCACAGTTCTGGTGTAGGCGTCGTACTGGAACGGGAAATTCTTCCCCCATAGAGCCGGGTCGTCGGTGTCGTCGGTCAATTCGACGACGCGGAAGAACAGAGCCTTCTCTTCCTGCTTGCGCTGAAAGATCGTCACAAGCAAGGCGGTCACCGCCACGGTCGCGATCGTCGCCAGCAGAAGCGCCACGATGAGTTTCCTTGTCACATTCATTGTTCCCTCGCACGTTACTGATGCCCGACGTCCCCATGACATCGAAGACAGGGCAAGTCTTCCCGACCGACACCGGTCACGGTCATTGCCTGCACGATGGCTGCATGACATTTCAGACAAGCCCGTTCAGTCAATTGGTGCATGGGCGGGGTAATTTGGATTTCATCGGGGAAATAGCCGGTCGTAAAGGCGTAGGCGTGCAGAAAGCCGTACTTCGCCTTGGCGACGTATTTTTCAACGGGGCCGTCCGGCGTATGACAATCGTTGCACACGGCCACCGACCGGTGACTGCCCTTCACCCAACCGGCGTATTGCTCACGCATCACGTGGCAGTTCACGCAGGCTTCCGGCTTGTCGGTCAAATACGACCCGCCGCGGGCATAGACGAACGTATAGACGCCGATACCGGTGAATACACCGAGTGTGAGGACCACTGCCCAGGACAACAGCAGCCACGATGGTCTTCGCGCCATCCGCCCGTTACGGATCACACCACGACCTCCGGGAGAATGACACCGTGCGGACTGCGTGCGCCGTCGAGCGCCTGCCGTTCCTCGGCGCTCAACAGGTCCGCCTCGGAGAGTTGCAAAAGCCGCGCAACCTCGCGAATGCAATGGGCCCAGCTTGAACGGTTGACGAACAACATGCCCGGCGTGCTGAGCGTGCCACCGTGATTGATGTAGCCCAATCCCACTGTTGCAGGGCCCGTGTGCAGGGGACCAAGAACGCCGAGGATCGTTTCCGGTCTGGTATGGGTCACAAAGAGCCGAGCCGGCACATCGGTCGGGAAGAGACGGGCCATCACTTCCGGCGAGGCACCATGTGCCCCTTCGTGCTCGGAGCGAGGCGCCCGGAATCGTCCCGGCTCGAGCACATAGACGACGGTATGAGGGATCATTCCTTCCGCCAACCGGCGGGACGCCTGGAGCACCTCCATCAACTGGTATGAACCGATGGCGGCCAGGATGATACGAGCCCGCTCGTGCTGATAGCCGGTCCAATCCAGCCGTAGACCACCGTCCTTGACCAACGTTCGCGCTTCGCTTGGTGTGAACAGATCGGGGATGACGTCCGCCTTGGGCACGACCAACGTCCAGATCTGGCCGTGCGTTTTGTAGAGCCGCTCCATGACGGCGGCCGCGCCGTTGAAATCGGGAGGAAAGAGGACCCGGGACACGTGCGACGGTTCGCCGAGCATCGCTTCCGCCATACTGGGATCTTGATGCGACTGTTCGTTCTTGCCGTTCTCCCACGTATGGGAGGTCAAAATCAGCGGCATGGAGAGCCACCGTTGCGGACGGCCCGCTTCCAGGCAGTGGTTGGCGAAGATGATCTCCTGCCGCGCCGCACCATGCATCTTGCTCCCGAAAGCCTCGTAGGTATGTACCAGATTGATGCCGCCCTTGTTGGCCAGTGCGGCGGACACCACCGCCTCTTCGTTCAGCGCGGTGATAACCGCCCCGTCCACGGATTCCGGCACCGCCGGCTCCGGATCCGTGACGCGAAACTTGAGCCGCGCCAACGTCGAAACCAGTCGGTTCGACAACATTTCGTCAGGGTTGCCGACACGCGGGCGCAGGCGGGGATTGGCATCCAAAATGGCGACGAACGTGCGATCGATCGCCGTCATCGGAGAGGCCGTGGCCCAGTCTTCCAAGTTGCGTCGCGCGTCCTCGGAGACCTGCCGGAACGGCGGCTCCGGGATGGCAGGCTCCGGCACGTCACGGTGAGCCAACACGTGATCCCGTTCACGTGCGCGGCCGGATGCCTCGTGTCGTTGAAAATGAGGGATCGCCTCGACCAGTTCGTTCGACGACACCCAGAGACGTCTCGCCCCTTCGTTGAACAGATCCGCTGCACGGTTCTCGACGCGCGGATTGGCCATCAAAGGGAGATTGTGAGCCAAGTTGGTCCCTTCGCCGGGGAAGCCGGCGCCTTTCGGCGCAATGGCGATTCCATAGGGGAGTGGAACAGGGTACCGGCCTTTCCCTTCATTGACCGATTCGGCGGCGGCTTCGAGCCGATGTTCCATCTCGATGATCGCCCACAGAAAGGCGGCGGGATCTCGGCCGTCGAAGATGATCGGATCGAATCCATTTAATCTGAGATGCTCGCTGAACCAAGCCGCTCCCCCCTGCTGCGACATCGTTGTCCGCTGATCGATCCGCCTGCCGTTCTTGATCATGATCGGTGTCACCAAGCCGCAATCCTCGGCTCGCCACCAGCGAGGGGCCCAATCACTGCCTCGCTGTTCTTCAAAGGCTCCGTCGGAGAGAAACGCCACCAGCCGCTCGCCTGGTAGCGGCATGTGGACGTACTGCAACTCGGCGAACCCCAGATAGCCTCCTTCCGACAGCCCGCCGGCCGTATGGACGTTGACATGGCTTCCCAAGGGTGAATCCTGCCTCCCATCGTCGCGCAGTCGATACGAGTAAAAGTCGCGCACGTACCGACTCAGCCCTTCGTCCGTGACGGAATACCGTGCCGCATGGGCCTCTGTCATGTTGCCGACGAGCAGATTCAACGAGTCGATGGCGGCAACACAGTGCCCTTGTCCCATCAGCCATCCGCGCGTGTGGCCGGTGACCACGTTGGCGGCAAGATAGCCGGCATAGGCCGGCACCATGTTCAGCGCGCCGCCGGTGTGGCCTTCAGGACGGACCTTGAAGTCCTCGGTATCGAGCGGCCTTCCGTCGAGATAGACATTTCGAGCATACGTCTGATGAACGACCAGCCACAGACCGGCACTGGTCAGCCGATCAAGCGCCATCAGGAGATCATAGAACGCGACCGCATCTCCCGTCGTGCCGCGGCTTGCCAGGCGGCGCCCCAACTCATGGATACGGACCTGCGTCTCGTCGCTGTGTTGGATGACTCCATAGCCCTCGGCCCAACGGGCGAACGACGGGTCATCGTTGCGACATTGCGCGGCGCGCTCCGTCTCAGACTGTGCGGCTTTCATCTCCTTCACGGTTGTCCTCCTTTCCAGTGTTGCAGACAGCGCAGGGCTTCCCGCGCAATCCAAGTTTCTTCGTCAACGGCCGTGACGTAGGCGGGCAACGTCGCCCCATCCGGGCTGATACAGACGGCGGAGCCGGCCTGGAGTGTGATCGCCGCGCTGTTTTTCTGTTCGTCAAGCCGGAGGCCGTACCAGTCCATCCCTTCACAAATTCGAGCGCGGATCAGCGGCGATCGTTCGCCGATCCCTCCGCTGAACAGAACGGCGTCGGCGCCTCCCAGCACCGCCAAATAGGCGCCAATGTACTTGCGGACCCGGTAGCAGAAAACAGCCACCGCCAGTTCGGCGCGCTGATCGCCCAGTTCCCTGGCCTTGAGGATCTCCCGCATGTCCGACCACCGGCCGGACAAACCCAGCAGCCCGGACCGTTCATTCAACAGCCGATCGATCTGCTCCACCGTCAAATCCGCATGGCGTGCCAGGTACCCCACCAATCCCGTGTCGCAGTCACCGGCTCTGGTTCCCATCACCAATCCTTCCATCGGGGTAAATCCCATGGACGTATCGAGCGAACAGCCATCTCGGATCGCCGTCGCCGAACACCCGCTCCCCAGATGGACTGTGATCAGCCTTGTCCCCTCGAGCGACCGTCCCACGGTCTCGACGTAGGCGGCGGCGGACGAGGCATGCGCGATACCGTGAAACCCATAGCGCCGCACACCGTATTTCGTCACCCATTCCTCCGGAATCGCGTACGTCGCCGCGTGGTCTGGAATCGTCCGGTGAAAGGCGGTGTCGAAGACCGCGACCATCGGCACGTCCGTCCCGGAGACGGCGCGAGCCGCTTCATGCGCCGCGTTGATCGTCGCGAGGCACGCCCCATTGTGCAGCGGCGCCAAGTCCGTCACGAGCGCGATTTTTCCCAAGACGGTCTCGTCAATCACGACCGACTCTCGAAACCACGATCCGCCGTGCACGACACGGTGTCCCATGGCATCCACCGGCGCATCGATCGATTCCCCCAGCGATTCGAAGATCCACTCGACAGCGCGCCGATGATCGGGGACATCCCGTTCCCGAATCGGTTCTTGGGTTCCGTCACCGGTCATCATCAGGGTCGCCGTGCCGCCGATCCGCTCGACCATCCCGCGGATCAGGGGGATCCCTTTGTCTGCCGCATCTGGTTGACCACTCGCTCCCCTGCGTTCGGCCGGATACCGGATCAAGAGAAACTTCAGCGATGAGCTTCCGCTGTTGAACACCAAGATGTTCATGTCCACATCCTCATCGTGCGATCGCACAGGACCTCCTGCGCTCTCCCTCTCGTCAACTCTGCGCTTCAACTCCGGGGAACAACGTTCCTGTCATGCGCCCGCACCTGCTTGCGCCGGGCCGGCCCCGTTCTCCCCCACAATCTCGGCGCTCAGCATGATGACGGCGATTTCCTGCGTGATCTCTTCTTGCCGGAGCACGAAATACTTCCGCGTCAGCTCTCCGGTCTCCTTCTCCAATCGTTGGAGCGCCTGGTCCATGTGTTGAAACCGCCTGCGATTTTCCGCCATGAGTGAGGTGTAGAACATCTCGTGCAGCACCGCAAAGAGATAGTGATCGAGCAACTTGGTTGCGACCTCGATCGGCAGCATGGTGAGGAGAGGGGGGTGAGTATCTACGGTCCGAGGCCGGCCGAATTCGCGAAACGGGCGCCGGACGATAACGGCGCGGCCATTGTTGGCGTTTCCGTCGTCGTTTCCGTGCGAGAGCACGACCAAATCGAGTCGCGTCCCGGCAGGACGACGGCGTTGCAACTCGTGCAGCGCTTCCACCACTTGAACCAAAACCGACGGCACCTCCTCCGTCACACTGGGGCCGGCTAACGCCACAGCCGGTTTGAGGCTGCCGATCTTCATGGCCAGCTTATGGCCGACCGTCACGATCAACGGGAGCGGATCGCCCTCCGTCATTTCCTTCGCTCGACACCGATCGAATTCGGCGAGCAATGATTCGTTGAAATCCCCGCAGAACCCCCGTTCTGATCCGATCAAGAGAAAAGCCGGGAAGGCCCCCTCCATCGACGGAAGCAGCGCAGGATGGAAACGGAAGAAATCTGCGGCGGCTTCTTCGATGCCCCCGACGACCCGCTGCTGTGCCGAAAGGAATCGGCTCAACTTATGGACCTCCATCAGCGCCAGGTTTTTCATGGCATTGAGGATTCCCTTGATGTCGCTCAAGGCCTGAATCCGCCCGGAGAGTTCGTGGCGTTTGCTCATGATTCGGCCTCCCGGCCGATCCAGCCCTTGATGGCCTCTGCCCATCGTTCGTTCGAGTCTTCAAGCGTGAGGTCGCTTCCGCTCGCAGCAGTCATCAGCCGACCGAACACTTCTTTCACCTCTGGAATCGGCACGCGATCAAAGTGTCCGCAGTTGAACGCCACCAGCCAGGCCATGTGCGCCTCGATAGGAAGGGGAGCCAAGCGTGGCTGTTTCAAGATCTCGCGCAGAATGCGGCCTCGGTTGATCTTGGCTTCGATCGAGGCTTCAAGCTTGGCGCCGAATCGCGTAAACACCTCCAGTTCGAGAAACTGGAGATAGTCAAGCTTCATGCGCCCCGCCTGCTCTTTGATGCGAGGGTGCTGGCCCTTTCCACCGATTCGCGAGACGGACCGCGTCACATCGATGGCGGGCAGGATCCCGCCGGCGAAGAGGTTTGCGTCCAAATAGACTTGGCCGTCGGTGATCGAGATCAGATTCGTCGGGATGTATGAGGCGATCTCGCCCTGCGCGGTCTCGACGATCGGCAACGCCGTCATGCTGCCGCCGCCTGAGGAGGCGGCCAGACAGGTCGACCGTTCCAGCAAGCGCGAATGGAGATAAAAGATATCGGCCGGATAGGCCTCGCGTCCAGGCGGGCGGCGCAGGAGGAGCGACAGTTCTCGGTAGGCCTGCGCGTGGGTGGTCAGATCGTCAAATATCACCAACGTATCCTTCCCCTGCCACATCCAAGCTTCGGCCAGGGCGCAGCCGGCAAACGGAGCCAGGTACTTGAGACCGGGCAACGCCGTGGCGTCGGCGACGACGACCGTCGTGTGGGCCATCGCGTCATGGGCACGGAGCGTCTCGATGACCTGCACCGCCGTCGATCGTTTCTGGCCGATCAATACATACACGCAGAGCACGTTTTTCCCCCGCTGATGAATCACCGTGTCCAACGTGAGCGATGTTTTCCCCACGCCGTTGTCGCCGATGATGAGTTGCCGTTGCCCCTTCCCGATCGGAATCAACGTGTCCACCACCTTGTTGCCTGTATAGAGGGGCTTATGCACAAAGTCCCGCGCGGTGATCGGCGGAGCGGGAGTGAAGAGGGGCCGGCGCCCCATCGATTGGGGAATCGGTTGTCCGTCCAACGGACGCCCAAGCGGATCAACCACTCGTCCGAGCCATGCGTCCCCGACGGGAATACTGAGCGGCCGACCAAGTCGATAGGCGATGGTCTCGGATGTCAAGTTGTCCGCCCGTTCCAATAAGATCGCGCCCACCAGTTGCCGTCCTAAGTGAAAGACCAGTGCCAGGCTCCCGCCATCGAAGACCAGCAGTTCATCCATCGCGACAGAAGGAAGCCCGTCCATCCAGACGATTCCATCCCCGACCGAGCGCACCACACCCCGCTCCGCCACACGCAGAGCGAATCGATATTGCTCTACCCAAGCAACCTGCCGGGCAATCGGCGACACGACGTCAGATGGTGGCATCACTACCATTGGCAGCTTCAGCAAACCCCTTGAGTTCTTCCCGAAGATTGGCTACGAACACCCACGGCCCCAAACTCACTCGCACCCCAGCAAGCAGTGAAGGATCCTCCGTCCATACACAGGTCACCATTCGCCCCACCAGCTCTCCCAACGCAGCCGACAAGGCTTCCCGATGAAACTCATCTAATCGATGGGCGGAAGACACGGAGGCGATCACATCCCCATTGAGACAAACGGCACGGATTGCGTGACGTCGCTCATCCGGCAAGGCCCGCAGTTCTTCGATGGCCAGAGCAGCGAGTTGCTCTGTCATATTGGGCTGGGCCAATCGTTCCAACAGGCGAGCGGCAAACCGAGCCCCCAGCGCCAATCCCACTTCTTCCGCCTGCCGCTGGAGTTCCTGGCGCCGCCGCTCCTCCAACGTCTTGGCCTTTTCCCGCTCCTGTGCCACTGAACGATGTATGTCTTCCATCAGACGTGCCCGTTCCTTGTTGATCTCTTCGTGAAGGCGGGCTCGAGCCTGTTGCTTCTCCTGCTCCCATTCGGCCAACCGTCCTTCATACCGTTGTTTGAGCGTTTCTCCTTCGGCTCGCAACCGTTCCGCCTCAGCTCGCAATCGCTCCATGGCCGCCCGGCGGTCGGCGACGACCGTGAAGACCGGTTTGTACAAAAACCGTTTGAGCAGCCAGACGAGGATCAGGAAGTTCAACACCTGAAGGCCGAACGTCGACCAATCAAGCTCCATGAGCCTCTCCTGTTGAATGTCTCCACCCGTCAAGGAATGGAATCCGTCCGCGGGCCCATTTCAGCCGCCTGTCGTTCCTTGCAGCCGCTTGCCATTCCTTGCCGGCCGTCGTTGCCGTCTCTTATTTCAACAGATATTCCAGCAGCGGATTGCGGAACAGGATGATCAACACCACGACCAAACAATAAATCGCCAACGACTCGATCATCGCCAGGCCGATGAGCAAGGTCCTCAGGATGGACCGTTCGGCTTCCGGCTGCCGCGCGATGGCCTCGAGCGCCCGGCTGATCGCCCGTCCCATCGCCATAGCCGGCAACATCGTCCCCAACGCAATGGCCAGGGCGGCGACTGCGGTGGAGCCGAGCGTGAAGAACGTCAGATCTTGCATGGTCAGGCAGCCTCCTTGTGTTGCGATTGTCTCCTGTGCTCTTGAGTTTGAATGGCACTGCCGATGTAGATCAGCGCCAGCATGCCGAAGATGAACGCTTGAAGCAGCCCCTCGATGATGTGAAGCGCCAGCAAGGGGATCGGCACCAAGAAGCCGGTGACGACGAGCACCAGCACCAACGCCATTTCCAGGCTCATCACATTGCCGAAGAGACGCATGGCCAAGGCGACGGTGCGTGTGAACTCGCTGATCAAGTGAAACGGCAACATCACCGGCGTCGGACGCAGGTAATGGCGCAGATAGCCCTTGAGCCCTTCAATCCGGACCCCGAACCAGGGCACGGACAGGAACACGAGCATGGCCAGCGCGGCGGTCGCGGAGAGGTCGGCGGTCGGGGAGTGGAGCCCGGGCACGATCCCGGCCAGATTGGCGACAGCCAGAAAGATCCACAGTGTGGCGATGAGCGGAAACACCCGATCCGCATGCACCGGTATCACCGACCGGACCGTGTGATCGATGGCGCCGATGATCCCTTCGACGGCCACTTGCAACAATCCCGGCTCCTGACTCAGGCGACGAGAAAGAAACCAGGCAAACCCCACTAAGACGGCCATGATGAGCCACGTCATCGTCACGGTTTCCGTGAGGCGGAACGGCCCGATTTCGATGATCGTTCGAATCGGCATGGCGCTCTTCTCTTTTCTATTCTTTCACCAGCAAGAGATAGACATTGACCACTCCAATACCGACGCCAAGAAGAATGAGCGTGATCGTCCATCGAACAGAGTGGCCTTCCACCATCTCATCGATCCACAGGCCGAGATAGGCGCCGGCCACGATTGGCAGAACGAACAACAAGCCGACGGTCCCCAGGTAGACGGTCTGGGCCAGCAGCGTCCGCTTGCTGCGCTCGGCGTCGCGGAGACGTTCGACGTCCCGCTCGACTTCATGTTTCAGCCGTTCCTGGTCTTTCACTGCCCACCCTCATGCCCCCGGCATCCCGCTCTTCCGACGCCCCAGTTGCCATAATCGTCTGAGCAGTTCCTCTTGAAGCCGATGGACACTGTCTTTGATGCCCCGTAGTTCGATCTCTTCGACGCGCAGGCGCTCGTCCAAATCGCGTGAGATTCGTTCGTAGTCATCGTCGCGGAGAAACCGCCTCGTGCAGATCATCACGTCGTCGCCCGTGGCGTACAGCACGGCTTCGGGGAGCGCCAGATATTCCCACGGCCGATCGACCCGGCGAAACCGAGCCAGGCCGAACTCCAACACCGTCAACAACCGCTCATGTCCCGCCAGAATGCCGAACGACCCGGACGAATCCCGGCCGACGAAGCTGACCACTTCCTCGATCCGCTCCGTCCGCACGGCATCCTGCACATGAAGCGTGAAGGTCCTCATGGCGTCTCACCGGTCATGGTCCCCCGCATATAGCAGCGGTCTTCGGGGATCTCATCGAAGTCTCCAGCCAAAAACGATTCGCAGTCCCGCAATGTCTGTTCGAGCGGCACGGTGACACCCTTGATTCCAGTAAATTCCGCCGTGACGTGGAGCGGCTGTGTGAGGTACCGCTGGAGCTTGCGGGCCCGCATCACGATGCGGCGGTCCGTTTCTGACAGTTCTTCAAGGCCAAGCATCGCAATGATGTCCTCAAGCTCCCGGTACCGAGCCAAGTGGTGACGGACCTCCTGGGCGACTCGGTAATGCCGCTCGCCCAGGATATGGGGATCCATCAGCCTGCTCGAGGAGCGCAGCGGGTCGATCGCCGGGTAGAGCCCCTTGGCCGCTTGCGCCCGCGTCAAAATCACAGTCGTGTCCAGGTGGCTTAAGATCGCGGCCACGGCCGGGTCGGTCATGTCGTCGGCCGGCACGTACACGGCCTGCACGGAAGTGATGGTCCCCTTCGTCGTCGAGGCGATACGGTCTTGGAGCTCGGCCACCTCCGTCAGCAGCGTCGGTTGATAGCCGACCGTCGCCGACATCCGCCCGAGCAGGCCTGAGATCTCGCTGCCGGCTTGGACGAAGCGGAAGACGTTGTCCACGAGAAACAAGACTTCTTTCCCCAACGTGTCTCGGAGGTATTCCGCGTAGGTGAGCGCCGTCAGTCCGACTCGAAATCGAATGCCAGGCGATTCATCCATCTGGCCGAACACCATGACGGTCTGGGGCATCACTCCGGCCTTTCGCATCTCATGCCACAGTTCGTGTCCCTCTCGAATCCGCTCTCCAATGCCGGCAAAGACCGACACGCCCTGATGAAGCATGATGACCGCGTGCATGAACTCGGTCAGCAACACGGTCTTGCCGAGCCCCGCCCCGGCGAACAGGCCCGTTTTGCCGCCCTTGGCGAAGGGGCAGAGCAGATCGATCACCTTGATGCCCGTCTCCAGAATGCCGGTGGCGCTCGTGGTCTCATGCAGGGGAGTCGGCGCGATCAAAATGCTGCGCCGCTCTTCCCCGTCCAGCGCATTCCCACCATCTAAGGGATTGCCCAGCACGTCCAGCAATCGGCCAAGGCAACGAGGCGAGACCGGCACGCTTAACGGAGCGCCGCTGTCGAACACAGGATTGCCACGCTGAAGCCCGGCGGTATGTTGCAATGCAATGGCGCGCACGCAGTTTCTGTCAAGGTAACGATACACTTCGAGGGTGTATCGCTTCCCGTCGGTGGCCACGTGCAACGCCCGATGGAGCGGGGGCAGCCGTGTACAGGCCACGTCGACGACGGGCCCATTGACTTCCGCGACTGTTCCGATCGGATCGAGAGTCGGTTGAACCATTCTCTTTTTGCCTATTTCCTCTTCTCTCCACTTCCCGACCTGTTACCGTCGCACAACGGCCCCTTCCCCTCCCGCGCTTGCACATGCCCGTTCACTGCGACGCCGGACCGACGTAGAAAGAATTCGCCCCACGTTCTTTTTCTTCATCCGCCGCCGGCTTTACGAAAAGACCGCTCCATTTTTCATACGCGCATTTGCGGGCGACACCCAGTTCCATGACGTACCCCCGCACGACCGACTATCGCCCAACGAACGGCAAGGCGGCTGCCTGGGGACCGGCAAATGCCCTCAATTTCTGTACCGATGATGCCCCTCCTAAGTCCGGTCATACAAAGCATGACCGCCCTGACCGTAGAATTCCGGGGCATAACCTTCATCTTTGCCGTTGCCAAACGCCACAGTTTGAGGCCTTCACGTCCGGGAGGCCGTTTCCTTCCTAATTTGTGTGCTCCCTGGTTTTTGTCCGCTTCTGCTTCGGTTTCTCTTTTTCCTCCTCGACGTCGATGACGGCTCCGGTTTCGGCGTCGATGTGGACCTCCATGATTTTATTCTCGGCCGTCACGATTTCGACTTCCCATACCACCTTGTCATGTTTCCATTCCAACTCGGCCTCGATGATCTTGCCCGCAAGTTTCTCGGACGCCGTTTTGATCGCCTCATCGATCGTGATCTTGGCCGCCTCCGCCATCTCAGTCTTCTTCTTTTCCGCCCCGTATGTGGCGTCGGTCCCTACGACCAATGCCACGGCCAATACCAATCCCGTCACGAGATATCCTTTGCGCTTGATCGATCGCATCGCTCCCTCCTTCTGTTAATACACCGAATGATCGTTCGGCGATCTTCGCATCGCCGTCTTCCATCTGATTCCAGGAAGCACGCAAACCGCATGCCTCGATGACGCCGCTCGATCCATCCGGATCAGAATGCAATCCTTTTTCTCGCACCCATCGAAAAATTTGTATGCGTGCGCGGCCATCACGAAACGGATCGCTCTGAACATCATCGCCTTATGTATTTCCCCGCTTCACGTTCCCGACGCAGGCAGGGCGGTCGCGCGCGGGGAGAACGGCCTGTCCAAGCAGTGGGAAGGAAACGTCGGCTGCCTGTTGATGCGCCGTAGCGTTTCGGCGATTCGTTCAGGCCTTCCCCGATCGCTCCAGAGCACGTGTCGGAAGTTCGACAGGGAGGCCCGGCGGTTTTCCAGAATCGGCGGATCGATCCGCTCGCCGCAACGGAATCGCACCGTATCGACCGTGCTCGGCTCCCGCTACTAGGGA
>JANDJG010000080.1 GCA_024331085.1 Nitrospira sp.
GGTGATGGCGGTAGAAATCCAGAATGGTCCGGTCGATGGAGTGCAAATGCTCTTCCTGCGACTCCAGAAACGCGCTTCGCACTCGCAACGCTCTGGCGACCCCCAGAATCGACGCAAAGAGGCCGCGGCGCTGCACGAAGACGAACCCCGCGATCGAACAGATGAGCACGCCGACGCTCAACAGCGCCGCGGTCACCGTATAGCCGGCCGAATCTCCCGCCCCCAGCAGCAGGAATCCCAGCGCGATGCCCGTTAAAATGTAGCAGACCTCGGCGATCGTCATGGTCGTCTTGGCGATCACCACGGAAGCGGCTCCTTCCGCCACCGGCACGTTGTATTTGTTGAGGAGATAGGCCTTGATCGGCTCGCCGCCCAAATAGGCCGTCGGAGTCGTCATGTTCACGACTTCTCCGGCCGTTCTGATCGCCAACAGCCGCCAAAACGGCACCGCTCGCCCGGCAGGCCCCAACACGACTCTCCAGCCGTAGGCCTCGACCGTGTACATAATGAAAGAGGGAAAGAGGATGACCGCGAGGGCCGAGGGACCGAGCTTGGCGACGGCCTCGTAAATATTCAGGGGACCGATGTGCCAAATGAGAAAGCCGAGAACGGCGAGACCGAGCGCCAATAAGAAATAGCGAAGCACGCGGGGCTCACGCTCAGACGTCGGTCGAGGTCACGGCCGACGGGCGAACGACCCACACCATGACGCCGGCGAAGAGAAAGGAACCGATCGCCGCAAATCCAAGAAACCATTCCAGCTTGGCGAATAACGCGAACAGCACGAGCGTCACTGAAAAATCCCGACTGGCGACGTTCTTGAGCATGAAATCCGCCCAGGCCGCATCCGACGGCGTCTTCCACCGATTGGCGGCCTTGATTTTCTGCGCCCGCTCCACCAGCGCAAACGACAGCCCGTTTCCCAGCACGGCCGTCGCGCCGAACGCCAACATGCTCCACGCCCACGGTTGTCCCGCCTGCGCCGTGTAGAGCCCGACCGCGATGCCCGCAAAGATGGCCATGTGCACAAGATTGTCCATAAAGAGGTCCAGCCAGGCGCCGAACGGCGATTCGGCAAACGTCAGTCGCGCCACTTCGCCGTCGCAGCAGTCGATGACGGCCGCCAACTGAAACACCAGCGCCGCGGCGACTCCCGCCCCATAGGTGCCCATGGAAAATCCTGCCGCGGCCGTAAAGCCGATTAGAGAGGCCACGACCGTAATGACATTGGGAGACAGTCCCGCGGCGAGAAACAGGCGCGTGAACCAACGAGAAACCTTGCGGTTGAAATACCGATCGACGAACCCCTCCGTGTCGCTCCTCAGGGAGCGGAACAGCTTCTTTTCAGCGATCGGCAGATCGTCGGGAGTTCTGACCGCCTGATACCACAGGCCGCGGTCCTCCGCCGTTTCTATGACACGGACGCGCCCCTCGACCGCCGCCCGTTCCAACCAACGGCGGATCGGCAGCCGACCGTTCTCCGTTCCGGCGTCCCGCGCGGCGCTCATCAGACCGGCCGGCAAGACCGCCATCTCGGCGGCGGCGGGTGCCGAATCGTCGAAATGCGCGGGAGCAAACGACGTCAATCGCTCGGCGCGGGTTCTCAGCCGGACACCTCCGCCCGTCACCGCCTTGGACGATCGCGACGTCGCTTGCGCCACGACCATCGCCTCGCCGTCTCGCGCCTCTTGCCTGAGATGCTCGATCACACCTCGCGAGAAAACCGCGTTCGCGCTCAAGATCAGGGCGCAGTCGCCCACTTCGGCGCCCAAAAACTCCCACGTCCTCGGATCATCGAGCGGAAATTCCCGGACCGGCATCCATCGCACGGGGATCGTCACGCGCGGCCCGTTGCACAAGGATTGTTTGAGCTGTTCTTCCTCGGGGCCGGCCAACACGATCAATTGGCGGATTCCCCCCCGCTGCAACGTGAGGATCGCGCGCTGAAACAGCCCGATCCCCACCACGCTCGTCAGCGGTCCCACTCCTTCCTTCCGCCGCCCGATCGAATCACCGAACAACTCGACCGACGGCAGCAGAATGGCCGTCGTCAATCCTTGGATCCCGACGCGTTTCTGGACAAGACTCTCGTTCATTTGAACGCCGTTCGATTCAATCCTGCTCTCGCCTGCTTTCGCCTGCTCTCGGCACGGACTCCGTTCACTCTCTCATAATTTCGGCAAGACGTCCAACTCGGCCTTTCTCACGTCGTCCGGAAAATCGATCTCCGTCCATGGCAATCCGCCAATCCGCTCGTAACCGACCGGGACCGTTTGGAAAAAGGGGAGCAGCGCGTCCTCGTATTCCATGTTCCACGCCCCTTGATCGACGAACGACCGCAGCGAGTCGATCAAACGGGGGGTATCGGCGTGCCGCACCCGGAGAAATCCCACGCCCTCCCCCGCAAAGTCATACCGCTCCGGCAGCCGTTTCGACAGGGCGATCACGCGCCCGCCCGCCACGGCCACCATACATTCTTCGCCTGTCTGCACGACGGTTTCGTCCATCAGCAAGGCGTTTTTGTGGGGCGACTCCACGAGGCGCCTCAGAATATCGCGGTGAAAGAGCACGTCGGCATCCATCACGATCGCGTCGTCGTCAAGCGCCGCGCGGGCGATCCAGAGCGAAGAAATGCTGCCCCGATGAAATTCCTCATTGACCAGAAAATCGACCGCGATCCCCGAGACATCTTGCCCAACCGCCTGACGGATCATCTCCTGCTTGTATCCCACCACGATGTCGGCCCGTTTGATGCCGAGCCACGCCAGCGTCTCCAGATAGCGATGGAGCAACGACCGCCCCCCGATTTCAATCAGGCACTTGGGACGATGCCGGGTGACCGGCCACAGCCGCTTCCCGACGCCGGCCGCGAGGATGACCGCTTTCATACGGTCCCGCACACGCGCTCGAAGGCGTCGAGAAATCCCGTCACCTGCGCTTCGGTCAGCGCCCCCATGTTGGCCACGCGGAAAATTCTGTTTTCCAAATTGCCCTGCCCGGCGTAGATGACGTAGCCCTCGGCCTTGAGTCGATCGTGCAGCGTCCGATAGGACAGGCCTTCGGGCAAATAATACGCCGTGATCGTGTTCGATTGACGGTCGTGGGGGAGCACCGCTTTGACGCCCAGCTTGGCCATGCGTTCGCGAACGACCGCCGCCATTTTCTTGTAGCGTCGAATCCGATTGGCCACCCCCTCTTCCAGCAGCTCGCTTAAGGCTTCATCAAAGGCGTAGTACACCTGGACCGCCGGCGTGAACGGAATCGTGCCCCGTCCTTCGTCGTCGATATAGTGGGTCAGGTGCAAATACCACGATCGTTTGGGATACGACCTCATCCGCTCGACGAACCCCTTGCGCACGAGCACGAACGAGACACCGGGGAATCCCTGGATGCACTTCCCCGCCGTGCCCACCACCATGTAAATGTGCGACTTGGCGATATCGAGAGGTTCTCCGGCCAATGCGCTGACCGCATCCAGCACGAAGACCCGATTCTGTCCGTCGACGATCTCGGCGATCTCCTGCACCGGGTTGATTAGGCCGGTCGTGGTTTCGTGATGAACCATGGCGACCGCGTGGACTTCCTGATGTTGCCGCAGCGCCAGCAGCAATTTGTCGGGATCCGGCCGCTCCGTCCAGTCATGCTTCAACTCGCTCACGCCCAGCCGATGAAGTCCGACGATCTGGGACATACGGTCCCCATAGACGCCGTTGTTGATGACGAGGACGCGGCGGCCGTGAGGCAACGACGACATCAACGCGGCTTCGACGGCGGCCGTGCCGGAGCCGGTGACGACCACCGCCACATAGTCCGACTCCGCTCCCGGCACGAACGCCGCGAGCAGCTTGGCCTGAATGCGGTGCAACAATTCCGTGAATTCCGACTCACGGTGACAGATATCGGGACGCAGCAACGCCTGCCGCACACGCTCACTGACGTTCACCGGTCCGGGATTGAGAAGGATCATCTCGCCTCGCAGCTCTACGACGGGAAGGACTCGACCGCTCGCCCGCCTTCAGCGGTACGGCCCGTCACGCCCTCCTTTTTGCTCATTCGATGGCTTTCATGAACCGCTTCGTCAAATCGGGAGGGTCGAGCGCGATCCGCTCCGCCTCCTCCTGAAATTCGTTGACCTTGATCAGCAACATGCTGGGGCCGTTTTTCTTGAGCAGCTCCCGAAATTCATAAACCAGATCGTCGCGATCGAGCACCCGCGCGACATTGACATACCCGGCGGCTTTCGCCACTTTCTCCAACGGCACGACGTTGGAGATCGTCGGCTGATTGCCGGTCGTGCCGTACACTTCGTTGTCGAAGACCACGTGGATGAAATTTTTCGGCTTCAACGCTCCGACCGTCGCCAAGGTTCCCATGCCCATGAGCACGTTGCCGTCGCCGTCGAACGTCACGACCTGCTTGTCCGGCTTGGCCAGCGCAACGCCCAGCGCGATGGCCGGGGCGTTGCCCATCGACCCGATCATGTAAAAATGCGTCGGGCGGTCGGCGATTTTCTGCGTCTCACGCGACGGAAACCCGTTGCAGACGATGACCGGCTGATCAGTCAATAGCTCCAGCAACGCCCCGATCGCCTGGGCGCGGCTGATCAAGGTGCCTTCTTCCGGCCTCATTGCGATCCTCTCGTCATACGCGGCCTCTCACTCGCCGTGCGGCCGGCGTGAAGCCGCGGTCGTTTGCGATCTCGACGAACAACGTTTTCCCCTCCACGGCCGCTTACGGCGAGATCGCTCACGGATGAAGCCCCTTGACGACTCCCTTCGTGATGAGAAGCGCCACCGGAATCCGTCTATTGTGATAGACGTCCGACACCCAGGCAAAATCGTCCTTCGCCGTTTTTTCCGACAAGGTCCGATGCGGAATGGTCATCGTATCCAGAAACTGCGGCAGGACCTGGCCCATGATCAGATGCTCCGGCGCGTCTTTTCCTCCGTAGCCCCTCCATGACACGATCAGAATGCAAGGCTGGCGATAAATCATGTTCAGCGAAATCAACGTATTGAGCGACGTTCCCAGCCCCGAATTCTGCATCAACACCGCCGGCATCTTGCCCGCCATGTAGGCGCCGGCCGCCATGCCCACCGCTTCGTCCTCCCGCACCGCGGGGATGTATAACCCGCGATTCATGAGCTCGGCGATGATGCCGCCCAGAATCGAATCGGGCACCCCGGTAAAAAAATTCACTCCCATCGCCTGGAGAGACTGAACAAACTCGTCGCCGTCGATCATGCCTCACACCTTGCGTCCGCGCTTCCGCCTCCTCGCCGGGAGGTCGCCGGACGAAGCATCCGGAGAAGTGGCGCATTATAGGCCAGCGCCTCTTCATTCTCAAGAAACGCGACGCCGAAAAGAGGTCGGTTGCGCGGGATTTTCTTCCATGGTAGATAGCGTTCGATCGCGCTGCGCCGGCCGTTCTTTTTGTTTTGTTATTTTTTTTATTACGGGCCTTGTTTTGAACGCCATGAACGACGCCGTTTCGCCATCACGGGGCCTCGGACTCTTATCGCTTTTCCTGTGTCTGGTCCTTCCCGCGGATGGGTCCTGGGCCGTTCCGATGCTGAACGATCCCAAGGGATTTCACGACATTCCATGGGGGAGTCCGCTGGCGGCGCGGGACGACTTGGAAGTGCTGCGATCCGGAGCCCACATCACGGAATACCGGCCCAAAAATCAGGAGGCGACGTTCGCCGACGTCCAGATGACGAGCATCCTGTACGTGGCGTTCGACGATCAATTCGCCCGGGTGACCATTCGCTACCAGGGAGAGTCGGTCCACAAGCAAGTGCTCGATTTCCTGGAAACCCGGCACGGCCCTCTCCAACGAATCCCCGGACAGATGACGCGCGGACTCAACCAACAATACACGTGGCGCGGATCGGACACGGAAATCACGCTCACCTACCAAGCCGGCACGGAACGCGGCTTCATTTTTATCGACAGCCGATCCCTTGCGCCGCGATTCAACGACGACCTGACCGACTCGGCGGAATAACGCCGTGCTCGCCGGACACGTCTCGATCGAACCGCCAGCGCGATTTGTTCATTTTTCACGGATGCGGCTTCGCCGCACAAGCCGGTCCGTTGACGGCGTCCACCGCCCATCCCGACTTTTCGCCATAAGAACTCCTTCCTTTTCCCTCTTCGCTTCCAGGCATCCCATACGGGACAGGCGCGCGTTCCCGCAAACTTTTCATTGACATCCCGCCCGCAGCTTTCGCATGATGGCGCCCATGACCAACGCCGCCAAGCTCCGAGCCGCCCTGAAACGACCCGGCGCCCTGAAAATCGTCGGGGCCCACGACGCGCTGAGCGCCCGCCTCATCGAACGCGCGGGCTTCGACGGCATTTGGGTCGGCGGGTTCGCCGTGTCGGCCTCGCTGAAGTGCATTCCGGACGCCAGCTTCATCGACTCCAGCGAACAGCTCGCCATCGAGCGCAACATCGTCGAGGCGGTCGGCATCCCCGTCATCGCTGATTGCGACACCGGTTATGGAAACGCGCTGAACGTCATGCGGACCGTCAACGACCGCGAGCGGGCCGGCGTCGCCGGCATCTGCATCGAGGACAATGTCTACCCCAAACGATGCAGTTTCTACGCGGGCGTCCGTCGGGAGCTGATTCCCATCGAGGAGCATTGCAGCAAGATCAAGGCGGCGAAAGCGGCGCAGACGTCCCCTGACTTCGTGGTCATCGCGAGAACGGAAGCATTGATCGCGGGGTGGGGACAGGCGGAGGCGTTGAAACGGGCGGAGGCCTACGCCGAGGCGGGAGCCGACGCGGTGCTCATCCACTCGAAATCGAAAAAGTTCGACGAATTGCGGGCCGTCTATCGGGCCTGGTCCGGCCGCGCGCCCTTGGTCGTCGTGCCCACGATCTTCGATCAGACCACGGCGGCGGAAATGGAGGAGGCGGGCGCCAAAATCATCATCTACGCCAACCAACCGGTGCGGGCCGCCATCCGCGCGATGCGGGAGGCGCTCCATCTCATCAAACAAGACACCCGTCCCGGGGCCGCCAACGACATCATCGTCCCGCTTCAGGAAGTGTACGATATCGTCGGGGTCCCGCAAATGGAACGGGATGAACGGGAATTCCTGCCCGTGGGCGGCGAAAAAATCACCGCCATCATCGCCGCCGCGGGGTTCGAAAAACAGTTGTTGCCGCTGATCGAAGACAAGCCCAAGTGTTTGCTGGACATCAAAGGCAAGACGATCCTCGACCGCCAGGTGGCGGCGCTCAATGAATGCAACATCAAAGACATCGCGCTCGTGCGCGGGTACAAGAAAGAAGCCATCACGTTGCCCAATATCCGCTACTACGACAACGACCGGTACGAAACCACGGGCGAATTGTTCTCTCTGTTCTGCGCCGAAAACGAGCTGAGGGGGCGGATCATCGTCCTCTACGGCGACATCATCTTCGACACGGCCATTCTCGAGAAGCTGCTGAAGAGCCCCGCCGATATTTCCATCGTGGTGGACTTGGCCTGGTTCGATCAGCATCAGCGCCACGCTCAGGCCGCTCATCCGAACCCGGACCTCGTCTCCCTCGCCGAACCGCCGGGCAAGAGCTATCTTTCTCGGTTCATCATGTCGGAAGGAGAGCATCGCGTCGTCAAGATCGGTCGGCACGTGCCCTCGGAGGAGGCGCACGGAGAATTCATCGGCATGGCCATGTTTTCCGAAAAAGGGACGCAAGCGCTTCGCGACTGTTATCGGTCGGCGCAAGAGTCCGCCCGCTCCATCGGCTTCCACGAAGCCGCCGACCTGACCACGGCCTCGTTCACCGACATGATTCAAGAACTGATCGATCGCGGCCACCGGGTCGACGCCGTCCCGATTTTCAAGGGATGGACGGAAGTCGATTCGTTCGAGGAGTATCAGAAAGCCTGGGCCAAAATCCGATAGATCAGCCCGTTCCCCCTTCGAATCTCCTTCTTTTTCCCGCGCCACGGCGCGCCGCCTGCTCCGTCTCCGTGAAATCTCATTTTTCTTAGTGAAGCGGGCGCGATGTGCTACAACAGCCTCGTATCAACCCCTGTTTATGGAACGAACACGGAACGGACAAACGCTTAGAACGCGGGCGCGGGAAGACAGCCGCCATGCGGAACGGATCGCCTATACATGCCCCGTTTCCTTTACGGGTGAGATTCCCTCCCAACCCCATCAGGGCGAAGGTCTGACCAAAGATATCTCTATCACCGGACTTAAAATCGTCAGCACCAAGCCGGTCACCCGCGGGACCCTTTTGACCCTCTCTCTCGCCCTGCCGGACGGACACCCTCCGCTTCGGATTTACTCCGCTCACGTCGTCTGGGTCTCCGGCGTCCATTTTTCCGTGCGTTTCATGCACCTGAGCCAGGATCAGCGAAAGCGGCTCCTCACCTTTGTCCTGCGGAATATCGGCAAAGAGGCGATGGACGATCACTGGAGCCGCTTCAGGATCGCCTGATCGTTCCCCCCTCCGCGCCTTCCTCGTTCCGTGGTCTTCCCGGCGCTTGTTCCCCGCAAAGCGAGCGTGCTAGGGTACGGCGAGAGCAGCGATCGACTCACCCATGTTCGTCATCAACACCTTCGTAGGCGTCTTCGTCCATTGCAAGTTTCCAGTGTCCGATACCGCCGGAAGCCGGGCGCGGGGATGGGATCGCTCCTCGCATCGAGCCCATCTCTTTTCCCTTTGATATGGGCCGACGACGTTCATGAACCGCCTTCTCCGACATCCCATCATTGCGCTCGGCGTCATCCTCCTCATTGCCGTGATCGGCCTGGTCGTCTTTCGTCTGGGGACCGGCGCCGACCCCGCTCAGCGGAAAGCCTCCCGCCCCGTGGTGGGCACGATGATCCCGATCAAAGAAGATCTTGACGTCTACCTTTCCTACACGGCCGACGTCCTGCCCAACCAGGTCGTCAACGTCTTTTCGCGCGTGGACGGATACATCGCCAAACTGCACGTGGACAAAGGTGATTTCGTGAAGCGCCACCAACTGCTGATCGAAATCGACCACACCGACTATCGGCACGCCGTCGATCAAGCCAAAGCCAATCTCGCCGCCGCAAGCGCCAAAGTCGCACAGCAACGCGCGGTGCTGCGCAACGCGACGCTCACGCTCGATCGCATGAAAGCCCTGATCCAGGACCAATTCGTCTCGCAACAGGACCTCGATACCGCACAAGTGAACGTCGACGCCGCGGCGGCGGCGCTGGAGTCCCTCCAAGCCCAGGTCAGGCAAATGGAAGTCGCCCTGGCCCAAGCGGAGACCAACTTGGCGTACTCATACATCAGAGCCCCCTTCGCCGGCTATATCGCCGAGCGCAACCTCGACGAGGGCGCCTACGTGACCGGCACCACCGCCAGCACCTCGACTTTGTCTCGCGGAATCTTGAGTCTTCATGACATCGACACGGTGCGGGTCCTGATCGACGTGGTCGAAAAGGAGGTGCCGCTGATCAGGATCGGGCAAAAGGCCGAGCTGCGGACCGAAGCCTATCCGGAAGAGGCGTTCGAAGGAACGGTGGCGCGCGTCGCCCAGACCCTCAATCGAGCGACCCGCGCCATGCCGGTGGAGATCGACGTGGTCAACGCCGATCGCCGGCTGAAAGGCGGCATGTTCGCGCGGGTCAAGGTCCACGTCGGCACCCATCGGATGGCCGTCCAACTTCCCATCGACGCGGTGAGTAGAGTGGAGGACGCGCAATACGTCTTCATCGTGCGAGACGGTCTGGCCCGTCGCACGGCCGTCGAGACCGGAGCCCGCAACGGAAACCGGATCGAGATCACCGGCGGCCTGGTCGGCGACGAAGAAGTCATCGTGTCCGGCAAGGACATCGTGCGCGACGGCGCCGCCGTGCAGACGCACCCGTTGAATCCGGTCAAAGGCGAACAATGATCGACTGCTCCGAAGGAACGGCGCCCCGTTGTCCGCGCCGTAGAGTCCGGCCATGTGGCTGACCCTGTTCGCATTGCGCAACCGCATCGGCATCTTGATGCTGTCGTGCGCCATGGTCGTGCTCGGCGTCATCTCGCTGCAACGGTTGCCGATCGATCTGTTTCCGCAAATTCAAGTCCCGGTGGCGTTCGTCGGCGTCGTTTACAAGGGCGCTCCCCCGCTCGACATCGAGCAAAGCGTCGTCTATCCCATCGAAAAGGCTGTGAGCTCGGCGTCGAACGTCGAACACGTCGAATCCTTCTCCAAACAAGGACTCGGCGCCGTACAAATCTGGTTCAACTGGGGCGCCGACATCAACGTCGGGCAAATGGAAGTCATGCAGCGCGTCACCCAGATTCTGAGCAGTCTTCCGCCCGGCATTTTGCAACCGTTCATTGTCAAGTTCGACGTGTCGAACATCCCGGTCTCGCTCCTCACGATCTCCGGCGAGGACCTGGACGAACGCGCGCTCTACGATCTGGCCTATAACACCATCGCCCCGCAGATCGAGCAGATCGCCGGCGTCGCCGCGGCTACGGTGGAGGGAGGGAAGATCCGTCAGATCAACGTCAACCTCGACCCGGCCCTCTTGGGGGCGCGCGGGCTTTCGATTCTCGACGTGGTGGCCGCCGTCAAGACGGCCAACGTGATTCTGCCGTCAGGCAACATCAAGGCCGGCAACCTGGACTACAACGTGTTCACGAATTCGCAGTTCAAGGCCGTCGAGCCGATTCAAGACGTGATCGTGAAGGTCGACGAGCGCGGGAACCCGGTCCGCATCCGCGACGTGGGCACGGTGACGGACTCATCCGACATTCAAACCAATATCGTCCGAACGGACGGCGCCAGGTCCGTCTTCCTCCGCGTCAACAAACAGCCGCAGGCCAACACCGTCCAGGTGGTGGACTCGCTGCGAGCGGCCATCCCACGATTGATCGGCATCCCGCCGGGCGTGAAGCTCGGCATCTCCTTCGATCAATCCGTCTATATTCGACAGGCCGTTCGCAATCTGATCGAGCAGGCGATGCACGGTTCGCTGTTGGCCGCGGCCGTCATTTTGATTTTCCTTCGCAACCTGACCAGCACGTTGATCATCTCCGTTTCCATCCCGCTCTCCATCCTGGTCACCCTCGTCGTGCTCGATCTGAGCGGCCAGACGCTCAACGTCTTTACGATGGGCGGCCTCGCGCTGGGAGTCGGCCGTCTCGTCGACGACTCCATCGTCGAGCTCGAAAACATTCAACGGCACCTCAATACCGCGTCTCGGCGTTGGGACGCCGTCTTGGACGCGGCACGGGAAGTGGCGATGCCGATCTTCGCCTCGACCGTCACCACCGTCGTGGTGTTCCTTCCCGTTTTCTTTATCGTGGGCATCACCCGCCTTCTGCTGATTCCGCTCACGCTCACGATCGCTATCGCCCTGTTTACGTCGTTCTTCATCTCCCGCACCGTCACGCCGGCGCTCTGCTACAAATTTCTCAAACCCGAAGGGGAAGCGCTTCGCGATATGCCGACGTGGGTTGCGCGGATCATGCAATGGAGCCGCGACCGCTATGCCGCCCTTGACCGAAGTTACGAAGCGTCGCTGCAATGGGTCTTGCGGCACCGCCGGCTCTTCATCTCCGCCGTGCTGGCCATCTTCGCCGGTTCCCTTGCGCTGTTGCCGAGAATCGGGACGGAATTTCTGCCGGTATCGGATGAAAGCCAGTTCCGCATCGTGTTGCGGGCCCCCGTCGGCCAGCGCGTCGAAAAAACGGCCCGGCAGGTCGAGGAAGTCGAGCGCGTCCTCCGCGAACACATTCCTGCTCATGAGTTGCAGACGATCGTATCCAGCACGGGCGTGCTCGCGCAGGGGCGCGCGTCCCTCTTCAATCCCAACAGCGGCCCCCACACGTCATGGATCCAGGTCTATTTGTCCTCGCCGGACAAGCGGACCAGAAACCAGGTGGAGATCATGAACGACGTGCGTCCGAAAGTCGCCGATCTGTTTCCCGGCGTGGCCATGTACTTCGATCCCGGCGGTCTCGTCAAACGGGTGACCAGCTTCGGTTCGCAGAAAGCCGTGGACGTCGAGATCTACGGGTACGACTTCGAGCAGGCGAGAGCGGTGATCGGCCGTGTCAAGGAGATCATGGAACGGACGCCGGGCCTGGCCGACATCGAACCCAGTCGGGAAGAGAATTATCCGGAGGTCAACGTGATCGTCGATCGTGAAAAGGCGGCGCTCCTCGGCGTCACCGAAGCCGACGTGGCCAACACGGTGCTGTTTTCCTTGAACGGCAACGGACAAACCGATCCCATCATCTATACGGACCCGCAAAACGGAAACGAGTACTTCATCAGCGCCTGGCTGGCCGAGGAGCATCGCAAAGATCTGACCGATCTGGAGAACATCCTCGTGCCCACGAAATCAGGACCGCCCGTCCTGTTGAAAAACGTGGCGTCCCTTCGATTAAACGCCGGCCCCGTCAAGATCGACCGCAAGTCGTTTCAGCGCGTGGTTCACATCACGGCGAATCCGACGACCAGACCGCTGGGCGACATCGCCGCCGATCTGGAATCGGCATTCGCCTCGCTCCAACTGCCGGCCGGGTTCAGCGTCAAACTGGCCGGTCAGATCGAGCAACAACGGGAGACCTTTCGAGGCCTCCTCTTCGCGAGCGTCTTGGCCCTGGTGCTCGTCTATATGGTCATGGCCGCGCAGTTTAAGTCGCTCGTCGATCCGTTCATCATCATGTTTTCGGTGCCGATGGGATTTCCCGGCGTCATCCTGATGTTGT
>JANDJG010000193.1 GCA_024331085.1 Nitrospira sp.
TCACCTTCGCCGCTTCAAGCGGCGGGGATCTGCTGTTCGCCCCCCTGAAACCGCCCTTTGAGTTCAGCGCCGCATCGTTGATTGCCGAGTATCGGTCTCATCAACCGAAAGTGATCTATCTGGTCAGTCCCAACAACCCTTGCGGGTATCTCATTCCGCAGGACGACGTGCGCGAGATCTGCCGGACCTTTCCCGACTCGCTGATCATTCTCGATCAGGCTTACGTGGATTTTTCGCCGGAGGCCTCTTGCGTGAGCCTGGTTCAAGAGCATGACAATCTGGCCATCACGCGGACTTTTTCCAAGGCCTTCTCCCTGGCCGGTATGAGGCTGGGCTTCATCGTCGCCGGTCATGACATTCTGAAGCAAGTCGCGAAAATCAGAAATGGGAAGAATCTCGGCATGCTGGCCCAAAAACTCGGCGTCGAATTGCTTGGGCGAAAAGCGGACGTGCAGGCTTGGATCGATCAAGTGGTGACGACTCGCGAGTGGCTGTCCGGGCAGTTGGCGGCGTTGGGTGTGAACTACAGCCGCAGCCACGCTAATTTTATTCTCTTTGAATTGCCCGACCCCAAGTACGCCTTGGCCGAGTTCAAACGGCATGGTGTGTATGTGCGGGACAAAAGCAAGGCTGTGCCCAACGGTTTGCGGGTCACCATCACGACAAGACCGAGCGCCGAGCAGTTCCTGCGTGTCCTGGAGCGGTTGGTCTCACGATAGTCTCTATGAAGCAAATCCTGCAAAATCTGAAGACCGGTGAGACGGAAGTGGTGGAGGTGCCCTGTCCGGCTTGTCCGCCCGGGCATCTGTTGATTCGCACCGTGTGCACGGTGGTCTCACAAGGCACGGAGCGGATGTTGGTGGAGTTCGGCAAGGCCAATCTGCTGGATAAGGCCCGTCAGCAGCCGGACAAGGTGCGCATGGTGCTCGACAAGATCAAGACCGACGGCCTGTTGCCGACGCTGGATGCCGTGCGCCACAAGCTCGATCAGCCGCTTGCCATGGGGTATTGCAACATGGGCGTGGTGATGGAGGTGGGGGCCGGTGTGACCGGCTTTGCGGTGGGTGATCGGGTGGCCTCCAACGGCAAACATGCCCAGGTGGTGGCGGTGCCGAAACATCTCTGCGCCAAGGTGCCCGAGACGGTCGGTGACGACGCGGCGGCGTTTACGGTGCTCGCGGCGATTGCGCTTCAGGGGGTGCGACTGGTGCGGCCGACGTTGGGTGAAGCGGTCGTGGTGACGGGGCTCGGCCTCATCGGCCTCATTACGGTGCAACTTCTGCGCGCCCATGGGTGCCGGGTGCTGGGGATCGATCTGGACCCGACGAAGTTGGAACTGGCCAAGCGATTCGGCGCCGAAACGGTGGATCTCTCGCGCGGCGAAGATCCGCTGGCCGCCGCGGCGCGGTTTTCGCGCGGGCGCGGTGTGGATGCCGTGGTGATCGCGGCCTCGACAACGAGCAACGAGCCGGTGCACCAAGCCGCTCTCATGTGTCGCAAACGTGGCCGCATCGTGCTGGTCGGTGTGGTAGGGCTGGAACTGTCGCGCGCCGATTTTTATGAAAAGGAACTCACGTTCCAAGTCTCGTGCTCCTATGGGCCGGGCCGCTACGATCCTGCTTATGAAGAAGGGGGGCATGATTATCCCATCGGCTTCGTGCGCTGGACGGAGCAGCGGAACTTCGAGGCGGTGCTGGACATGATGGCGGACGGCCGCTTGGACGTGGCGCCGCTCATCACCCATCGGTTCGATCTGTCCCGCGCCGAGGAAGCGTACCGGCTGCTCACGGCCGGCGGCTCGTTGGGAATCGTGCTCCATTATCCAGGGCCGGAGGAGCAGTCGAACGACTCGCTCCAAACGAGACACGTGCGGTTGGATACACGTCCGCCGCGCGCGGCTCGGTCCCGTGATTCCGTGGTGCTGGGGGTTATCGGGGCCGGCAACTATGCGTCGCAGATTCTGATTCCGGCGTTCAAACAGACCCCGGCCGTTTTGAAAACGGTGATCTCGGCCAAAGGGGTGAGCGGCGTCCATGCGGGCAAAAAACATGGGTTTGAGGAAACGGGGACGGAGACGCACTCGGTGCTCGCCGATGCCGAGATCAACACGGTGGTGATCGCAACCAGGCACGAAAGCCATGCGCGCTATGTCTGCGAGGCGCTGCGGGCGGGCAAACATGTCTTCGTCGAAAAGCCGCTTGCCGTTACTCGCGATGAACTATCGGAGATCGAACAGACCTACGAGAAGGTCAACGGCGGCGAGGGCGGGGCCTTGCTCCTGATGGTCGGCTTCAATCGCCGGTTTGCTTCCCATGTGCAAAAGATGAAGGCGTTGCTCTCGTCGGTTCAAGAACCGAAGACGCTGGTGATGACCGTCAACGCGGGGGCGATTCCCTCGGACCACTGGACGCAGGATC
>JANDJG010000194.1 GCA_024331085.1 Nitrospira sp.
AGCCTGACCAAGCCTGCTTTGCTGAACACCCCCACAATATAGGCCAGCGCCACCAACGGCAACAGGTATCGCAACCCGCTGCACGCCTCGACCACCTGCATCTGCATGGTGCCGATGTCGATCACGTTCCCTTCGAGATGCACCGTGATGCCGGCCAGTTCGATCATGGCCGCCCCCAGTCGGGACGAAATGAGTTGCAACGAGCTCGACATTTTGTTGAACATCGCCGTCGGCATGGGCACCGCAAACAACAGCAATGTGAGCGCCGCCCAGTTTCGTTTTACGCCCCCCCAACCTGCGGACAATAGAAAAACGCCGTAGGCCATCACGAGCAGGCTGAAACCATAAACGCTGAACATATGCCCGTAATGGGCCAAGAGCAGCAAGGCCGCGCCCACCGCCAGCACAATCGCCCCGCCCCCTCTCGAACTCTTGACCGGTTGGTCTGTCGCCCCCTGGTCTGTCGCCCCCTGATTGAGCAACACCATGTAAGCCCCCACCAGAGGGATCATGATGGCATGGCTGTATTCTTCGGAGTTCCACTGTTTAAGCAGCCAATCCATGCCGACCGGATAGCCGATCCACAGGGCCGCCAGCGGGAGCATCAATGAAATCAAATAGACGACGACCATCAGCCGTTCACTCCGACTCAGCGAGGTGAAAGATCATGATAAGCCACGTTGCCGGACATTTCACCCCTCCAGTCAAGTCACCGTCAGTACATCCGTAGCTGTTGTGGAGCAGGTGGCTGCCGTTCGCACTCCGCCATACTCACAATGAAATTGCTCGGCAACGCCTGCCGGTGGGCCGGGTTGACTGGTCCCCGCATACAAAACACGTTGCCGGTCATCCGCACACCGGGCGAGAGATTCTTTGCTGTCACGAAGGGGACCATGATGTCTCTTATGAGGTTGTTCCGAATCTCGACATTGAGCGGTGGACAACAGGGTTTGAGCACCGCCACGCCAGCAAGTCCACCCCTTGTTCTGTTATTCCTAATAACCGTGTTCGCCATGTTCTGACCAACGAAGGCAAAGGCCGAATAGGGGTGAGCAATGGTAATGTCATTGTCATAAATTTCGAATCGCGGCCGAAAGGCAAAGGCACCGCCAAGTGCAATCCCATGAGCATTCGACATCGTAATCACATTGTTTCTCACGATGGCTGTTCCTCTATTTTCATAAGGATCAATTATGATCCCTCCAAAGCCGTGCTCTGGCGTTGCCCCTGGCATGTACACATTGCGCACCACATTGTGTTCAACAATGACGTTTGACGACAGAACCACAATCCCATAATGGCCTTTCAAATCAAAGAGGGTATTGTGGTCAATGACTCCCGAGAACACACCGGACTTGATATCCAGCCCCTCGCCGTTCGCCCACCCATTGACTCCGACCGCCCTCCATCCAAAGTCATTGCCTCCGATCGTATTCCCGCTGATCCTCAGCATCCGCGTCACCACCAGCCCCTGTTCCCGCCCTTGATCAGGTCCACTGAGGTAACGAATATAGACTCCCTCTGCACCATTAGCGGTGATGGTGTTGTTTAGAATCTCCACGTCGCGAAAGGTATTGGTCCCCCCGATGTGAACGGCCTGATTGGCATTACCGAAGAAGACGCAATTGGCCACCCGCAAGGAGCCGTACCGTGCACCGGACGATTGGTACCAGAACCCGATCGCATATTCGTTGGCAAACGACAGACGCACCCCTTCCACCACCACCTGTTCGACCGAACCAGGCTGAAACTCAACGATATGGTTTCTGCTGGAGACATAGAAATCGCGAGACGGATCAGTGCCGGCAAGCGGCCTCACATACAGAACACGGGCGGGAGCATCGTGAAAGAATTGTCCTGGAGTCGTGAGTGCTGTCAGTGCGGAGACCTTGTCATAAAACCGATTGTTCCGTTCGTCATAGACAATGAGAATCTCCTTCGGGCCGTGAGAGCCGGGAGCCACGGCCGCCCCCGCCGACATGATGTCACTGCCCGGCATCCGCATCCACGAACGAATGTGCACCGCCCCGGTTAAATGCGGAGGGTCCGGAGCCTCACCGTAGGGCGCGATCGTGAGGGAGCGGGAGACCTTGAGCCACGCATTCTCCCACGTACAACCTCGTTTGAACCGGACATAGTCGCCGTTCTGAAATTGAAAGGCGGAGACCTTGTCAACCGACCGCCATGCCCTCGCCTCGCTTAATCCATCATTGGCATCGCTGCCCGTGCCGCAGTCTACATAGTAGATCGCGGCCCGGGCTTCTGTCGTCGCAACCAACACGATGCAAAAAACGGCGCAAATGATCACGCCGTACCGAAGAGTAGTCTCTGCCGTGAAACACCTGTGGAATCGTTCACGCATGTTGACACCTCCGTGGAGCGCGGTCGGTTCGGCACGTCAA
>JANDJG010000008.1 GCA_024331085.1 Nitrospira sp.
TACGGTCGCCAAGGAATGGCTTCAGGGGAACATGCGTCAAACCAACAACGAGCTCGATCTCGCGATCGACGGGCCGGGGTTCTTTCAAGTGTCCCGCCCGGACGGCACGATCATGTACACGCGCAACGGCTCGTTCAAGCGAGACAACGTCGGCAACCTGGTGACCGGCGACGGCGACCTGCTGAATCCCGTGATCACGATCCCGTCCGGCGCGCTCAAGGTCGATATCGGACAAGACGGCACGGTGTCGGTGTTGCTCCCCGGCGTGACGCAGGCGTCGCAAGTCGGTCAAATCCAAATCACGCGCTTCGATAATCCGTCCGGTCTGGTGGCGATGGGCAACAACCTTTTCATCGACAGTTTTGCGTCCGGGCCTCCGATCCAAGGGACCGGAGGGTTTTCCACCGGATTCGGCACGATCCAACAGGGGTTCCTGGAAAGCTCGAACGTCAATTTGGCGGAAGAAATGGTCAACATGATCATCGCCCAGCGGAGCTACGAGATCAATTCAAAGACCATTCAAGCGTCCGATGAGATGATGGCCATCGCCAATAATCTGCGGCGATAAGGGAGGTGCCATGGGCCGACCGCCGGTGTTGCTCGCGTTTCTTGTGATCGGCTCCATCGTATGGGCCGACGGCGTCTCGTCCGCCGAGATCCTGCCCGAGTCCGGACGGACCGTCGTCGGCGACCCCGGGACAGGCTCCCGATCGGCCGGAAGCCGGTCGACCCAGCGGGTCGTGACTCCGGAGGCGATCGGAAAAGTCATTCAATCGTACTTGGAAAAAGAGTGGGCGCGGACGGTCAAAGAGGTGCAGGTCACGGTTCTGGAACCTTCCGATCCCGTCGGTGTGCCGTCCGGAAACGTCGAGTGGCGCGTGGTTCCGGTTCGGCCGGAGGATCGGCTGGGGCGCCGTCATTTTCAAGTGGCCGTCACGGTGAACGGGAAAGTTTGGAAAACCGTCGACGTCGCGGCGGACGTGGCCGCGCTGATCGACGCGGTCGCGCTCAATCGATTCGTCAAGCCGGAGGAGATCATCGACGAGGCGGATCTCAAGAACGTTCGAGTGCGCCTGTCGCAGCTCGCTCATCCTTTTCTCGTCGATTCTGACCAGGTGGTCGGGAAGAGCGCGGCTCGGCCTCTTCCCGCCGATACTCCGTTGCGCGCGGCCTTTTTGAAAGCCCCTGTCGTGATCAAAAAGGGTGACCGGGTGCTGATCGAAGCCAAGCGAGGCGGTTTGTCGGTTCACGCCTACGGGGTGACGAAGTCGAGCGGCTACGTCGGGCAAACCATCATGGTGGCGAATGCGGAGTCCGGCAGGGAATTGAGGGCGAAGGTCGTCGCGCCGGGCCTCGTTCAGGTCGAGTTCTAAGACGGTATCGCGTCGGCGAAGCGGGGCGTGTCGTTTCGGCCGGCTCAAGGGATGCGAGAGGTGAACGCGCGTCCGTTGGAGAAGGGATTGTGACAGTGGTTGGAAGTTGCCGGATTGACGGGATCAGCGGGATCGGCCGGATTGGATGGCCGGCCTCAACGGTGCTAGGAGTGGTGCTGTTGAGCGGATGCGCTTCCCAGCCGAGCGCATCGAGCAAGGTCACCGTTCCGCCCTTGCCTCCTCCCAAAACGGCCGGCTCCCTCTGGCAGGAAGAAAACGGGCGGGCCTATCTCTACGAAGATCTTCGAGCCATGCGGGTCGGCGACATCCTGACGGTCAGGATCGACGAGAAACACAAGGGGTCGAAGTCGGCCGACACGGCCGCGCAGCGGGAATCCACGGTGCAAAACAGTTTGGTCGGAAGCGGAATGGGTTACCTCGGTCTGCCGGGCATCAGGGTCAGCGATGAAACCCGCCGTGGATTCGGCATCGACGCTTCGGCGAACAGCAAGTTCGGCGGCAAGGGCGCGACCAGCCGAACGGGGACCTTGACCGGCACCATTTCCGCCATCGTCACCGAGGTTTTGCCGAACGGCGACCTTCGCATCGAGGGCCGCCGGGAGGTGACCGTGAACAGCGAAAAGCAGTTGATGACGCTTTCGGGGGTGGTGCGGCGCGTGGACGTCGATACCAAAAATACGGTGCTGTCGTCGGCCATCGCCGACGCCAAGATCGAGTACGCGGGACTCGGCGTGCTGGACGACGTGCAACGGCCCGGTTGGTTCGTCAGGGTGTTGGACTGGATTTATCCGTTTTAGTTCGGCGCGCTCAGGAGCAAGCAAAGGAATCGTCATGCACAAATCCCGATACGCCGTGTCATCGTCCAAATGGCTGAGGCCGAAACCGCTCAACATCGCGTCTCTGCGCATGATGGTCTTGAGCGGGGTCGTGCGCCGCGCGGACCGCAATCCTCCGCTGTCGCCAAGGCGAGGGATCGAGACGCCGACGGATCGCGCGCCCGCTCCTTTGGCGCCGGAGCCGGTGGCGGAAAAAGGGTGGCTCTCGCGCATCTGGATCCGCCGCAAACAGACTCAGTCGGCCGCTCGTTCGCGGGCACGAGCGGGACACGGAGGGGCGGCCGCGGCGGGATTGCGAGCCGTCCTCTGGCCGGCGCTGATCGGCTTGCTCGCATGGCCCGGCTCGGCCGACGCGGTGCGGATCAAAGACATCGGCGCCATCGAGGGCGTCCGGGACAACCAATTGATCGGCTACGGTCTGGTGGTGGGGTTGGACCGCACCGGAGATCAAGTGATCGGCGGGCAGTTCACTATCCAAGCGATGATGTCCATGTTGAACAAAATGGGCGTCAACTTGGTCATCGATCCGATTCAACTGCTGACGAGGAACATCGCCTCGGTGATGGTGACCGCGAAACTGCCGCCGTTTTCGAAACCCGGCATGACGCTCGACGCCGTCGTATCCTCCATGGCGAACGCGAAAAGTCTGCAGGGCGGCACCCTGCTGCTCACTCCGCTGAAAGCGGCCAATCAACAGGTCTACGCCGTGGCGCAAGGACCGGTGTCGATCGGAGGATTTCTCGGCGGGACCGGCGGCGCCGGCGGAGCGACGGTGGTCAAAAATCATCAAGTCACCGGCATCGTCCCCGGCGGCGCCATCATCGAAAAGGAAGTGCTCGTCGATATCGACTCGTGGGAGACCGTGTCCGTGTTGCTTCGACAACCGGATTTCACCACGGCGACTCGCGTGGCCGACGCCATCGGCGGCGCGTTCGGCAAGGGAAGCGCCGTGGCCGTCAACGCCGGCCAGGTCAAAGCCGCGATCCCGACGGAGTTCCACGGGCGCGTCGTGGAATACATCGCCTCCATCGAGGGATTGGACGTTTCCGTCGACGCCGTGGCGAAAGTGGTCGTCAATGAACGGACCGGGACGGTGGTGCTCGGCGAGCATGTTCGGATTTCAACCTGCGCCATTTCGCACGGAAACCTGACGATTTCCGTCAAAAACACGTTGAACGTTTCTCAGCCGCCCGCGCCGGTGATCGGCTCCACCGGCGGACAAACGGTCGTGACGCCGGACGTCCAAACCGAAGTGAAGGAACAGGAGTCTCGGCTGATGGTCGTGGATGAGACGGTGACGCTCGGAGACGTGGTTCGCGCGCTCAACGCGGTGGGGGTCACTCCGCGTGACCTGGTGGCCATTTTGTCGGCCTTGCAATCGGCCGGATCGCTGCAGGCGAGACTGGAGATCATGTAGGAGATAAAGAAAGGAAACGTGCGTCATGGTGAATCCGTCGAATCCCGCAGCCGGAGCGTTTTTCTCATCACGGCCGTCGTTTTCTGAAGCGGCGCCCGACGACGGAATCTCAATCTCATGGGACCGGAGTCTGCGGAGTCTCATGGATCGAACCGTGCCGGATCGTGGGGTGCCGGGTCATCGACCGGGTCATCGGCCGGATCATCAGATTGACGTCCCCCATCAAGGAGAAGAGGCCAGCCGGCAACTGGTCGAAGCCGGTCGGGAATTCGAAGCGTATTTCATCTCGTATCTGTTGAAGGTGATGAGGGAAACCATTCCTCAAGGGGCTCTCGTGGATAAACAAGGCGCCTACTTTCACTTCCTATCCGATCAGGAAATCGGGAGGCGGGCCGCGGAATCGGGCGGCATCGGGATTCAACGCATGTTTCTGGCGTATGCCGAGCAGCAGAGGTCGTAAGGCTATAAAAAATTCTCAAGTTTTTTCGATAAGTACCGATAAGAGATCGACGAAGAGCGAAAGAATCACGACGCCTTCGCGCAAAGTGTCGGAGAGGAAGGAGCTGGCGCATGCATATATCAGGAAACGGGAAAGCGGATCATCTGGCCAGGTTGCTGCTGGGCGTTCAGGACTTCGACGGCTCCGGCGCCAAGTCTCAACCTGTCTCCAGGGAGGTCGCCGGGGATCAGGTCCATATCTCCGAGCGGGCCAAGGAATTGCAGCGCATGCTGGCCTTGATCGATCAGCCCGATCCCGCTCGGATGGAACGTATCAATCGAATCAAGCAGGAAATCGACAACGGGACCTATGACGTGAGCGGCCGGACGGTGGGCGACGCATTGATCCGGCATGTCCTCACCGATGCCGTCGTTTGATTCCGCCCACGCGCCGGAAGGACGGCATGCGGGAGGGATGGCACGACGTTTCCGTCCCGTCGGAAGGAGCATGGAAGAACATGTCGTCTCACACGCCGACGCCGGCCGACCTTTCTCGGCTTCTCGATCAAGAGGAAGCCGCCTGTCGGGCTCTGCTGAACACCCTTGAAGACGAACGTCAGGCCGTCCGGAGCCTTGCGATCGAGAAATTACACGCGATTAACGGCGAACGGCTGGCTTTGCTGGAGTCTCTTCGACGGCTCGCCCGAGAGGCCGATGAGTCGTTGCAAGACCTCGCGGCGGGACGGGGATTCCCTCAACCGACGTCGTGGCAGGCCGTGCTGGATCGGCTGATGCCGGAAGAAGCCGGAGCGCTTCGTGCACGGCGTCACTCCCTGATCAAGGCCGCGGAATCGGTCCGCGAGGGATTGAGGCGGAACGGCACGCTCGTCGAGGCGATTCGAACGGTGATCGATCAGGCGCTGTCGGCCGGAAGCGCCGCCACCCGGGAACGGCAGGGATATGGAAGCGACGGGAGACGGACATCGATGTCGGCCAACGGGTTTCTGTATCAGCGAGGGTGACCGAGGGCGACCATGACCGGCGGGATCGGTTCTTTATTTGAGATAGCCAAAAGCGCGCTGGCGACGTCTCAACTGGCGTTGACGGTGACGGGGCACAACGTGGCGAACGTCAATACGTCCGGTTATTCGAGGCAAACGGTCGTCTTGTCCGAACGCGATCCGGTCGGCGGCCGGCCCGGCATGGTGGGCACCGGCGTGTACGCCGCTTCCATCCGCCGCTCCGTCGATCACTTCGTCGAGGTGCAGGTGACGCTGTCGCGGCAGAATATGGGCAGGCTGTCGATCGCCAAGGACACCTTGTCCCGTCTTGAGAACATATTCGGCGACGGCGTCAGTCACGGCGTCGCGGGCGGCTTGACGGAATTCTTTCGAGCGATTCAGGACGTCTCGACCAATCCGGGGGAACTGGCGGCGAGATCGGCCTTGCTCGCCAAATCCGCGCAGCTTGCGTCGAATCTCAATCAGGCCGCGTCGGACCTTGCCGAGACCCGGCAATCGATCAATTTTCAAGTCAAGCAGACCGTCGTGGAGATCAACGGACTGTCCCGCCGAATCGCCGAGTTGAACGGCAAGATCGTGAACGCCGAGCTGACGGGGCAAAACGCCAACGATTTGCGGGACCAGCGGCAACGAGCCGTCAACGAATTGGCCGAGAAAATCGATCTCACGACGCTGGAACACGACACGGGGGCGCTGTCGGTGTACGCCGCCCGCGGTCAGGTGCTGGTGGATGGCGAGGCCGTGCGGGAATTGACCGCCGTTGAAGAGCCGGGAGGGGGTGGCGATGTGTCCGTGGGGTACCTGATGGGGGGCACCAGGGCGCTGAGCATCAACGATCTGATCTCCAACGGCCGGTTGCGGGGTCTGCTGGATCTTCGCGACGTCACGATCGTCGACTTGCAGCGGACGTTCGATCAGCTCGCCGCGACACTGGCCAACGCCGTCAACCAAATCCACCGCCGCGGGTTCGGGCTGAACGGAACCACGGGGTTGGATGTGTTCAGCAACCCGACCGTTTCGACCGAGGCGGCCGTCGCCAATCAGGGAACCGCCTCGGCTCAGACAGGAACAGTGACGGCGCACAGTCTCTTGACGTTTCACGACTACGAGATTCGGTTTTCGTCTCCCACGGCCTATTCGATCATCGATCGGACGACGGGATCGTCGGTTCGTGGAAATTATCTGGGCACAGTCATCACGGCTCCCTCCGCGGATGCCCCCCTTTCGATTGTGACGGGCAGCAATGATACGTTGACCGTGACAGTGGACGGGGTTGCGTCGGGAGTTATCACGCTGACCGGCGCCGCTTCGCCGGGCCTTTCCTATATGTCCGGCGCCGAGTTGGCGACGGAGATTCAAACACAAATCAACGCCGACCCAACATTGCAGGCGGCGGGAAAAACCGTGACCGTGACGTTCGACACGACCACCAACCGTCTGATCCTGACTTCGAATTCGACCGACTCGTCTTCTTCGGTCGACGTCACCGGCGGCACCGCCCGCTCGTCGCTCGGTCTTCTGTCCGGTCTGAGTACGGCGGCATCGGGAACCTATGCCGGCCCCCAAACCCTCAATTTCGACGGCATCAGCGTGACGGTGACGGGAACGCCGGCGGTCGGCGACACGTTGTCCGTCAATTCATACGAAGATGCGGCGCGCACCATCTCGGCGGTATTGACCGACCCGGCGTCGGTGGCCGCCTCGTCGCTTCGCAACGGTGTGCCCGGCAACAACGCCAACATGCTGGCGCTGGTCGGATTGCAATATCTGCCGTTCGAGCATCTCGGACCAGGAACGTTGCAAGACGCCTATCGGCGGCTCGCGGCGGACTTCGGAGTCACGGTCAATTCGACCGATCGGGATCATCAGGCGCAAGAAATCCTGCGGGATCAAATCGAGGCCATGCGCGCCCAGGTGTCCGGGGTGTCGTTGGACGAAGAACTCGTCGCGTTGATCAAGTTTCAGCGGGGGTTCGAGGCCGCGTCGCGTTTGATTCGCGTGTCCGACGAGATGTTTCAAACCATCTTGTCCCTTAAATAGCCGAGAGATCGCGTATGCGCGTCACGGAATCGCACGTTTTCGGCGTGCTCGCCAACAATCTGCAACGGTCTCGATCCCGGTTGCTCGATCTGCAACGGCAGGTTTCCACGGGAAAAGCGGTCAGCCGGCCCTCCGACGATCCGAGCGCCTTTCACCAGGTGTTGCATCATAGAGTGTCCCTTGTCGGTCTTGATCAGCATTTACGGAATATCAGCTTTGGGAAAACGCGGCTGGATCTTTCCGATCAGGTCTTACAGGGGGTGTCGGGGACGCTGCCGCGTCTTCAGCAGCTCGCCGTGCAGTTTCGCAGTGATACGAACGGGCCGGCCGAACGGGTCATCGGCGCCGCCGAGGTCCGCCAACTGTTCGCGCAGTTGCAGCAGTTGGCCAATACCGATCTGAACGGCCATCCCATTTTCACTGGTACCAGCACGCATGGGCGGGCGACCGGTTTGCCCATTGCCGAGCCGGTTTCTCTGGTCAACGGGAGTAACGACACGCTGCTTGTGGAGGTCGATGGGGTCCTATCCGGAACCATCGATCTGACGTCGGGAACCGAATCGTTGACGGGCGGCGAACTGGCGAGCCGACTGCAAAATCGAATCAACGCCGATGCCACGCTGGCCGGCGCAGGCAAGCGCGTGACGGTCACGTTCGAGGGGGGGCGATTGATGATCGCGTCCGATTCGCACGGCCTGGGCTCGCAGGTTTCGGTCGTGGGTGGGTCAAGTCGAGCCGGCTTAGGTTTTGACGGGGGCAGCACGACCACGGGCGAGGTGCCCTTTGCGCTGACCGCGACCGTCAGTCCAGGATCGGGCAATACGGGGGGGGCGATGGCGAGCCAAGGCCAGGTGGTGGATCCCAACGCTGCGACCCTGGATGATTACGTGATTCGCTTTACGAGCGCCTCGACCTACGAGGTGTTGAACGTCACCGTTCCCGTGACCGTCTCGGCAAGTACGGCCAATACAGGGAGCGCGCGAGTCATGGATGCCGGGATGATCGATCCACGATCGCTCACGTTGCATCAGTACCGGATTCAATTCACGTCGCCTACCCAGTATTCCGTGCTCGATGTGACGGCCGGCACGACGGTTTCTTCCGGCAACGTGTTTGTCTCCGGTGCGCCGATCGAATTCGACGGTTTGCGGGTGATGTTGGCAGCGGGAGACGGGGGCGGCCCTCAGACGGGGGATCAGTTTGATATCAGTTTGACGCCCAGAACCGTATCGGCCAATCAGCCTTATCTGTCCGGCCAGCCTCTCACCGTGGAAGGCATACAGTTGAGGATCACCAATGATTCAGGAACCCCGGCGGCCGGCGATCTCTTTGCCGTTGTGACGGGAATGCAATACCAGGGTGACGATGAACTTCAACCGATCGAGGTCGGGCCGGGCCAAGCCGTTCCGACCAATCTACCGGGAAGCCGCGCCTTTACCGCGAGCGGAGCCGATATCTTCGGCTCTGTCAAACAGTTGGTGCGTGCATTGCGGAGCAACGATCGGACGGGCATCACCGAAGCGTTGGGCGGGCTGACCGGCGGGATTTCGCACGTAGCAAGTCTGGAGGGTGAGATCGGCGCCTTGTCGAACCGCATGGCGGTCGGCGCTGATCAGTTGGAAGAGGCCAAGTCCTTCTACAGCGAACTTCTTTCTCGGATCGAAGACGTCGATTTGGCGAAGGCCATATCGGATTTGGTGTTGCAGCAGTATGCCATCGAGGCCGCCAGCCGAACCTTGACCCAAGTGTTCGACAGTTCACTGCTCCGATACTTGAGATAAGCGGTTGCGGGCTTCTCGATGCAAGCGGCCGATCATGTCGCGCGTCAAGCGGTTGTTCCGGAGCGAACGTCATGCTGGTTTTGAGTCGTCGGCGCGGAGAGGGCGTGACCATCGGGCCCGACATCAAGGTGATCGTGCTGGGCATCAAGGACGGGCAGGTTCGGTTGGGAATCGAGGCGCCTCACCATATCGAGGTGCACCGTGACGAAGTCTATGCCAGAATTCTTCGGGAGAATCGGTCGGCGTCGCAAACCGGTGTGATTCCGATCGATGCCTTTCGGCGCCTATGGGAAAGGGAACCGGGTTCGCGAGGGGACGGGACGGGCAAGCCATGAAGTATTCATCCAGTCGTTTCGGGGTGCTGGAGATCGATGAAGAGCGTGTGCTGACGTTCCCGTCCGGTGTGCTTGGATTTCCGGAAAGCCGGCGATACGTCATGCTCGATCACGATACGCAGGCTCCGTTTAAGTGGCTTCAGTCTCTCGATGAGCCGGCGCTGGCTTTTGTCATCATGGATCCCGATCTGTTTGTGGGAGAGGAATATCGGGTGGATGTCACCGAAGACGCGTTGGCGGAGATCCAGGGAAAGAGCGGAGAGGCGTTCTCCATCGCGGTCATTTTGACGATTCCATCGGATGACCCTGGACGCATTACGGCCAATTTGAGAGGCCCGTTGCTGATGAATCCCCGCACGAGGCTCTGCAAGCAACTCGTTTTGTCCGCCGACTATCCCACGCGCCACCCGCTCTTTCCTCTGCCCGCATCGAGCGCCACCGAGGCGATCAAACAGGCCGCCTGCCAACCCTGCCCGTGATCCAACGGATATCGGGCTGAAACCATTGATAGACGAGGGTTTCTGGATTTATTCCTACCCTTTCGGTAAGATGCCGTCGGAGTCGTTCCCATCGGGCACGGACAAGAAAAAATGGGGGAGGTGTGTTCTCTCTGCGCGTTGCGGTGCTGATCGTTCTTGCCCTGTGCGTTTCACTGCTTGCCTTCCTGACGTTTTCCAAGCATCTGACAGGCGAAGATTATCTGAAGGGATTCGTTCTGGAACAACTCGAGACGAATCTCGGGAGAAAAATCCATGTCGATGACGTCACGTTCGCGCTCTTTCCTCGCGCGCGGGTCGAATTGACCGGGGTCACCGTTTACGATCCCGGCTCGGATCAGGTTCTGTTGACGGCGAAACGGGTCGATCTCGTCCTGCGGATATTTCCTCTTCTCCGCAAGCAAATCGTTGGGAAGCGGCTGTCGATCGAGGAGCCCGTGTTCACGCTCAGGCGGGATAAAGCGGGCCGCTGGAACGTCGCCGACGGTTTCAATGAACAGGCGGAAGTCGATCGGCGGGCGATGGAAGCCATGCTCCGGACGTTCAGTGTTCAGGAAGCGTCGCTCACCGATGGAACCGTCACGGTCATCGACGAGGCAGGGAGCGACGGCGTTCGTTCCATCAAGTTGGAACGTGTGGGGGCGACGCTTTTCGTGCACCCGGAGCAAAGAGCGGCGGAGGTGCGGCTTTCCATTGTTCAACCGGAAGAGCAGGGGGGGGCGGCCGTATCGCTCAACGGATCGATACGACTACCGGAAACGCGTGTCCCGCTCGCCGATGCGGACGAGGCCGCGCAAGTCGCACCGTTTCAATTCGACGGCCGTTTGGAAGCCGCCGCCCTTGGCATTCGGGATATCGTCGATCTTCTGGGGCCCCGGCCCGTTCCGGAGCAATTGGAGGGGACGGTGGCGTTGCACGGCGACGTTCAAGTGATGCCCGGCGTCGTCGGATACGACGTCTTGTTGTCCGAGATGTCGGTTCGGCTGAACGATATGACGCTGACCGGCAAAGCGAACGTGTCGGGTCTCATGACGGCGCAACCGGCGTTCTCGGTGACGTTCAGCAGCTCGCCGGTGTTGCTGTCCCAGTTGATGCAGACCGTTCCGGCCGCGTGGATCGATCCGCAGCTTTCCGCCGTGTTGAACGAACGGCGCGTCGACGGCAGGGTGCAAGTGATGAACGCCACGTTGACCGGGGCCGCCACGGAGGGCATGCGTCCGTCGATTTCCGGAGAGTTTCACGTACAGGACGCGCAGGGGGTGATCGGCCAAGACCGAGTGCCGGCGAAAAACGTCGCCTGCCGCGTGTTTGTGGAGCCCGGGCGAGTCCGGGCATCCGGCATCACCGGACTGTACGGGGAGATGGAACTGACGGATGGAAAGGCGATGCTCTCGTTTTTGGAAGCCGGGCCGTGGCTTGAGCTGGAAGTTGCAGGGAGAACGAGCGCGTCTCATTTGATGGACGTTCTTGAGACAACGGTGAAGGCCGAATCGTTGACGCGCGTTCTGGCCGACATTCGGGATGCAGAGGGTGTGGTAGAGCCCACGTTTCGCCTGGCAGGTTCGCCGGCTCGGCCGGGCGGCGTCAGGTTCACCGGTGGGGAGATTCTTGTCCGAGCCGTCAGCTTCGCTCATCCGGCGTTGCCTGAACGGCTGAGCGGCTTGCAAGGGCGGTTCGTGCTGGCCGGCGGAGCCGTGCGATTGGAGCAGATCAACGGACATCTCGGCGAGACGCTCATCGAGGTTCAGGGGACGGTGACGGGCGGAGAATCGAGTCTGTTGCAGGATTTTTCGATCCAGGCCGGCGGACCTGCCGCGGACATGACCCGCATGTTGGGGGGGAAGACTTCGCCGGGCTCGATGGAAGGGCGTTTGGTTGTGACGGCGACGCTCACGGGAGCCGCTTCGACGCCGCATCTTCGCGGCGTCGTGGTGTTTGACCAATCGAAAGTCGCCGTTCCGGGTTTGGGAGAAAAACCGATCGGCGCGCCGGCGACCATCGAATTCGAAGGCGACGTGACGAAGTCCGGCGATCTTTCCGTAAGCCGTCTGGAATTGATCGTGCCGCCCGTTCAAGTGCCGGCCAAAGGACGCATGGTGTTCGGAGATCCCTTCAGCATCGATATGTCGCTCACGACCGGAACATTGTCGTTGTCCCGCTTGCCCGAGTGGATCTCGAAAGGAGGACTGGAGGCCGGCAGCGCGGAGATTGCGCTCGACGTCAAAGGCAAGGGAACGGACTGGAGCGCATGGCGGGTGACCGGATGGGTCGCGCTGACCAACGGCCTGGCGACGGTGGGGGGCGTCGGAGGAGACGGTCGGCTTCAGGATCTCTATGCGCGGGTCAAGTTGGTGCGCAACGGGGCCGAGATCAAACGGTTGTCGTTCACCGTCCTTGACAGCGACGTCGCCATTGAGGCCGCCGTCAAGAACTGGGCTTCAAAACCCGTGATCGTCGGGAAAATCGAATCGAGCCGGATGGACCTCGGCCTGCTGGTTCCCAAAGGGGATCGGTCGGTCGTCCGGGAATTTTTGGAAAATTTGGCGGCGACCTCGCAGGTGACGATGTCCGCGTCGATCGCCCGGGGCCATTATGAGCGGGTGCGGTTCGCGGAACTTTCTGCGCGCGTGAACATTCAGGACGGAGTCGTCGATGTCGATCGGATTTCCGGCGCGTCGAACGCCGGCCAGATCGCCGGGCGTCTTGTGGCGCGGCTTCCTCGCGGGGCTCCGGCCGAAGTGGAGGCGTCGTTTCGCGCCACGGGTCTGCCGGTTGATGACGTTTTGAGTGTGACCGACGCCAAGGATGCTCATGGGATGACCGGCGAGATGCGCGTGAGCGGCTCTCTCAGGGGGCATGGGCGCAATCCGCACGGCGTGTATCCGTCGCTCGATGGAAAAGTCGAGGCGCTGCTTCAAAACGGGCGCATTTTTAAATCGAACGAACGGGTGATCTGGAAGATCATCAGTCTCTTGAATCTCCCGGCTGTGCTCCAAGGCAAGGTCGATCTGGAGAAGGAGGGACTGCCCTACAACACGATTAGCGGGAGCGTGGCCGTCAAGAGCGGCGTCTTCGAGACGGGTAATCTGATCATCGACAGCCCGATTCTGAAAATCACGGCGGCAGGGCACTATGATTTGCCGACCGATCGTCTGAATCTGGTGACCGCCGTGAGTCCGTTCGGCTCGTATTCGCAGTTCTTGAAGGCGATTCCCCTGTTCGGACGGATCTTTGCCGGAGAGCGAAAGGGGTTGGCCACCGCGATCTTTGCCGTCAAGGGATCAATCCACAATCCGGAAGTGACTTATCTTCCGATCAAATCCTTCGCATCGGGTCTGTCGGGCTTGGCCCAACTCGCGGTCGATGTCCTTGTGAATTCGCTGACCGTCCCGCTCGACCTCATCGCCCCGGATCAACCGGATCAAGAGGAGCCGCAACCGAACCTTGAACGCGAGTCCGCTCCGGCGCGTTCTTAAGCGCCTCGCCTTTCTTGACCGGTGCGGTTCCTCATGCTAGCATCCCTTCGAAGTCCGATCCCGACCATGATGCACCACCTTCTCTCCTCTTTTTAGTTCATGAAACCCCTCGCGCAGTCGCACACGGACAGTGCCGTTCTCTTCATCGCCGCCAGCGAGTACGATTCCAATTTGTATTATGCGACCCGATTCATGGCGCCGGATCCCTTCATTTTTCTTGAAATCAAAGGCGAGCGCCTGCTCGTCATGAGCGATTTGGAGTTGGATCGCGCCAAGTCCCAAGCCTCGGTGGATCGGGTTCTTTCCTATTCCGAGTTGGAACGTCTGGCCAAGAGGCAAGGAGTGGAGGACCCGACGGCGGCCGATATCGTCCATGTGCTGTTGAAAAAGCAAAAAATCAAAAAACTTTTGGTTCCGGCGAATTTCCCATTCGTTCACGCCGCCAGGTTGCAAGAATTGGGATACCGGCTGACGGCGAAACGCGATCCGTTTTACGAGCGGCGCGCGGTGAAAACGGCCGAGGAGATTCGTCATATTGAAGAAACTCAGCGGGCGACGGAGGAAGCCGTCGCGGAGGCGATGGCGGCGTTGCGCCGGTCCGCCATCAAGAAGGGCGGACTGTGGCTGGACGGAGAGTGTCTGACGTCCGAGCGGATCAAGAAACTGATCAATGTCAGGCTCATGGAACGGGGTTGCGTGGCCCAGCATACGATCGTGGCGGGCGGCGAGCAAGCCTGTGATCCCCATCACGAGGGCGCCGGGCCGTTGCCGGCCGGGTGCAGTATCATTTTCGACGTGTTTCCCCGATCCGCCGTCAGTCGATATTTTGCGGACATGTCCCGCACCGTCGTCCGCGGACCGGCGAGCGCGGATCTCAAACGATTGTATCGGACCGTCAAAGACGCCCAAGAAGAAGCCGTTTCCAAAATCAAGGACGGAGCGGACGGGAGGAAGATCCACCAGGGCATCTGCGAGCGGTTTGAAAAGGCCGGTTACAAGACTGGCAGGGTCAACGGACGGATGCAGGGATATTTTCATGGAACCGGTCACGGCGTCGGGCTCGACATTCACGAGGCTCCCCGTATCAGCAGGACTGGGTCGTTGCTTCAAGAAGGACACGTCGTCACGGTCGAACCGGGTCTCTACTATCCGGGATTGGGGGCCGTCCGCATCGAAGATATGGTGGTGGTGACGAGGGACGGGTGCCGGAACCTCACCAGGTTTCCAAAGGTCTTTGAGCTGGACAAGGGATGAACGAACATCTCGCGCCGTGTTTGTCGGTCGTTGGTTCCGGCGTAAGCACGCGTGAACGAGTCGATCGGCTTCGTCATTCCGCCGTCATGCTTTCTCATCCTCGGCCCGACGCTGATACGGTTCTTTTTCCACCTCTTTGACCAGCCGCTGGAGCCTGGTCCATTCCGTTTCACGGATATCAAGAAACTCCAAACCGAACCGCCCGTTGCCGGACCAACGCACGACGGCCTGGTTGATCCGAACGGGAAGTCCGTCGGTCGGCGCTTCAATCGACAATTCCATTCCGGTGCCGGGCCGCACGTGTATGGCGCTGGATATTTTGCAGCCGTAAAGAGAAAGGTCTTGCAGGATCCCGTCTCCGGACACGACGTTGATGGAGCTGAAGGAGCTGCGAAAACGAACGGGAAACCGCGGGTGTCGACGGTTATCCATAGAGGTCGAGAAACTTGATCCCCCGGTTGACGCCGCGAAACATCCCTGTCCATCGCCGGTCGAGAAGCGGTTGGTCAGGCTGCTTCAGGAATTGCCTTGATTTTGGAGGCCTGGCCGAGAATGTCCAAGGCCGCCACCCGGTACGCCTCGGCGTACGTGGGAAAGTTGAAGACGTTGTCGATAAATGATTCGATGGTGGCACCTTGTTGAAGAGCCAACTGCCCGATGTGAACCAATTCCGTCGCCGAGTCTCCCACGACTTGCACGCCCAGCAATCGTTCTCCCGATGGATCGGCCACCATTTTGAGGAGACCCTGGCCGGCGCCGGAAATTTGGGCGCGCGCGACTTCCTGGAATTTGGCTCGCCCGACGAGAGGCGCGCGATAACGCTCACGGGCGCTTCGTTCGTCCAAGCCGATACTGGCCATTTCGGGGATGGTATAGATTCCGACCGGGATGGTCGAGGCGGCGTCTCCGACCGGCAAACCGAGCGCGTGCCGAACGGCCCTGCGCCCCTGCTCCATGGCTTTCGACGCCAGGGCGGGCGGGCCGACCATGTCGCCGACGGCATAGATGTTCGGCACGTCCGTTTGGCAATACTCGTTGACCGGCACGGTTCCTTTCGGGGTGATCGTGATGCCCACTTTATCGAGGTTGAGATCCTCCAGATTGGCTTGCCGGCCCAACGCGACCAGGAGTTTTTCGCTCTTGATGACGAGTCCATCCCCCAACGTCGTTACGACGTGAGCGGTGCCGTCCCATCGGACTTCCCGAACCGTTTGCCCCCCGAGATAGCGGCCGCCTTTCGATTCGAAGCTGACGATGAATTGACGCACGAGATCCTGGTCCATGAATTGAAGAGGCATCGGTGCGCGATCGATGAGCGTGACCTCCGTGCCCAAAAGGGAAAAAATCGACGCATATTCACAGCCGATGACGCCTCCGCCGATGATCGCCAAGGATCGCGGCAAATAGATCATCGAAAGCAACGAGTCGCTGTCGAGAATGTGTTCATGATCGACGGGGATGTCTTCGGGGTTTCGCGGTCGCGAGCCGGTGGCGAGAATGATGGTTTGAGCCGTCAAGAGTTGGCTGGCTCCATCGACCGTTTCCATTTCGACGACGGCGGTGCTGCGGAGTCGAGCCCGTCCATGAAACAGATGGATACCGTTTCGTCGCAGTTGAAGACTCATGAACCTGTCGTGCGCCTGGACGACCTCTTCAAGCCGGCTAAGCAGCGCCGAGATTTGCATATCAGGTCTCAAACTGAAGTCGAATGCCTTACTGGCGGACTGAAGCCGGTCCAAATGCAACGCGCTTTCCCTCAAGGTTTTGCTGGGAATCGTTCCGCGGTACACGCAACTGCCGCCGATGCCGCGCTCCCGTTCGATGAGAGCCACGCGTTTTCCGGCCTTGGCGCCTTGAATCGCCGCTTTTTGTCCGGCCGGTCCGGCCCCGATCACGATGATGTCGAAGGCAAGAGGTCCGCTCATAGGTTCATCGATCGCACGACGGCGAGCACCTTGTCTTTACCGTTCACCAATTGTTCGACGTCGTTGGGATAAAGGTTCAATTCCGCGAAGGCCGGGTGGTCTCGCAGGACTTCTTCGGGCATGTCGTCGGGGTGAAGCAGATGGGTGGCCAAGCGATCGGCAATGCAGGTGAGAACGCATTCCTGGCGGAAGGAAGGAGCATGATCATAGTCGGCATAGTATTGCGTGGCCTCGATGACTTGTCGAGGAAGGGCCCATTTTTCTCCGATGAGGCTTCCGATTCTCGAATGGTGGCCTTCGATCATGATGTTCAGCGTCGGTCGGTCGAGCGGAATGTTTTGCTCCTGCGCGATCGTCGTGACCGCCCGCAGCACGACCGGTTTGCCGATTTCGTGGAGAAGGCCGCACAAGTAGGCGCTTTCCACATTGACCCGTCGCGTTCGAGCGACTTCTTTTGCAAACGCGCCGCTGGCCAAGGAATGTTGCCAGAGCGTTCTGACATCCTCTTCATAGCCCGCAACTTGAAACGCTCCGGCCTTCAACGAGGCGGTAAAGGCGATCTCCGACAACAGATTGATGCCCAACATGGCGACCGCATGTTGAAGGGAAACGACGGGGCTTCTCGGCATATAAGCCGGAGAATTGGCGATGCGCAGCACGTGAGCCGCAAGCGCCTGGTCTTTATGGATCAGCGCCGATAATTTGGCCGCGTCGGCCGCCGGATCCGACGTCAACGCCATCACTTCGCTTGCCACTCGAGGCAGTAACGGCAGCTCAAGCGCGCCGCTCTCGACCTTATGGGACAGGATCTGTTCGATCCTCTCAAGCGGAGCGGTTGTGATTTGGGAATCAAGAGACACGAAAACGACTCCCCTTCTCATGAATCGCCGCGTTTTCGAGCGGCACACTCCTTTGTCGGCTTGTGACGGCTCGAAGTTTAGCGGGGGTGAAAACCGGACGAATTTTTGGCCGATTTCGGGTTGGCCCGTGTCTCCGTCCGGCTTCGGCGGGATGCCTTTTGGTTTAAGCAGACCGTCTCAGGGAGCGAGAAGAGGGGGGAGGACTTGAGCCTCTCCCCTCCTTGGAGAATTCGGTAGGGAACAGATACTCAACTCAAGGTTTATAACAGGAACGATCGGCCGGCTTTCCATCGTGAGAAAACTGATTTTCGTACGCCATCACCTGCCAAATCTGTTCATCCGTCAACAGGCCCTTGTTCGCTTTCATCTTTGTCTTGGGAATCCCTTCCGCTATGCGCCAGAACCAGTAGGCGTCCGAATAACGACACACGATCTTGGGGTCGCGAAGGTCCCGAGCGCCTTTCTTCACCGGCTTGCCGTCCTTTCCGTGGCAGCTGGCGCAGTTGACGTCGGTTTTCAATTCGCCCAAATAGATCTTGCGTCCCTCTTCAATAAATTTGGGGTCGGTCCATCCGCCGGCCGGCATTTTTTTGTCCGCATATTCAGGGGGAACAGGGGGCAAGGGAGGCAAATCTTCGGCTGAGGCCATGCCTCCCGAAAGAAGGAGAACGCCTCCCATGATCATGACTGACAACCGAACCATTCTCCGGGTCATTTGCACCTCCTTAAATGTATTTGGGATAAGGGTGTGGGTTGATGCGATTTGATTCTGACTCGTCGAGTCTCGCACCCATATTATTCTACCTGCAAACAGCCGCTAACTATAGCACAAACGGTCGGTTCTCTAAATATATTCGGAGAAAATTTCCGGTGTTCTTCAATGAACGACAAGCCGGTTTTTCGGAAAGGTTAGGGGCGTGATTCCGCGGGGTCGGTCATTTTAATATACTTCGTCTCATAAAGAGACTAATCGGCAAAGAAACAGTGGGGGGAGAAAGATGATGCGAGAGAGTCGTTTGGCCATCCTGTTGCTCCTGACGGCCGCGTTGTGTTTGGGGGTGACGATCTCATCGCAGGCTGACACGGGGAAAATCACGAAGGAGGCGAGAGAGACGGTCGAGGCGGTGAAAGAGTATACGATTCAGCAAAAAGAGGCCTTTCAGCGGGCGACCCATGAAGAGTTGACCGCCGTTCAGAAGCAGATCGTTGTCTTGCAGGACAAGGTCCGCGACATGTCTGCCTCAGCAAGGGCGGATCTTCAGGAATCGATCAACGAACTTGAAAAGAAAAGGGATATGATTAAAGAGCAGTTGAATAAAATGCAGACCACGACCGATGAAAAGTGGCATGTCATCAGGTCACGTATAGAGACCACCATCGAGGAGTTGAAAGACGCTTGCCGGAAAGCGATGTCTCGTGTGCCGTGACGCAACCAAAGATCAAGAAACGCGGGATTTGAAAGGAGTCCGCCCATGAAGGTGGTGAGTTGGGCCGATTATCAGCAATTCAGCAGCGAGAAAATGAAAAAGAACAACATCTTTGAGACGAAGCGATTGTTCTGCGATGTCTATTGCTTTGAGCCGGGGCAGGAACAAAAAGGGCACACTCATGGTGAGCAGGATAAGATCTATTTTGTCTTGGAGGGAGAAGGGACGTTTCAAGTCGGGGGGGACAGGCGAGTGCTCGGCGAAGGGCAAGGAACGATTGCCCCGGCCGGTGAGGAACATGGTGTGGTCAACCACACAGGGAAACGCCTCAGAGTGCTGGTGTTCGTTGCGCCGAATCCGTAATCGGAAAGCTTGCGCGGAAACTTTCCCAACCGTTCCGAACCTGTCGCTGTCAGGGAGATGGATCGGATGCCATCGGACCGACGGAGATGCAACCTTCTATGAATTCCGCAAGACACCGGCTGCCGGGCGGAATGACTTCGTTCACGATAGCCTTAAAATCATCGACCGTTCGCTGATCTCGGACCCGGTCGATCAGCACGTGCCCCTCCACAAGGTCCATGTCGACACGTTTGACTCCGGGGATCTGATACAGCCTTTTGGTGATCTGTTCGCGATGCGCCGCGCAATCGGGTCCCGAGAGGGTCAGGGCGATGCGATCATTCACTCGCTGCTCGGCGTAAAGGTCCCCACTGATCGAAAGAACGCTCGTGATCATTACGAGAAGCAATGTCCGGAGAAACTTCATGATGACACTTCCTTGCGTTTTGGAGAGGCTGAGGCCCCACCCAATGACTCGTCTTCGTCCTTCGTTCGACGTCGATCTCTAAACGTCTCTATGCGATGTTTGCACCATACATCACGTGGCGCACTCTTTCAATGGCGATGACGGCCGTGGGCGGCGTGGGGTCTTCTTGAGGAACCGCTGTGGCTGATGACGTGATTCTCAGAGGAACAACACCTTGCTGCACAACCTGAACGGTCTGTGTCGCTGGGGAAAAGCGGCCCGGCGGAGCGCGGGAACCGGGAAAGCGTATTACTTGACGATGTGATTCACGGCCTCGACGATCGCCCGCGCTCCGATGCCATAGTGGTCGATCAATTCTTCCGGTTTGCCGCTGTGGGGAATCTGACGTACGGCGAGCTTGTGGACCTTGATCCCTTCCGTCGAGACTGCGTTCAGCACGGCGTCCCCCAGACCGCCGTGGGCGTAATGATCTTCCACGGTCAGGATGCGGTTCTGCGTCGCTCTGGCACTGTCGAGCAAGGTGGTTCGATCGATGGGAACAATGCTGTACAGATCGATCACACGGACGGAAATGCCCGCGGCTTGTAATTCGTCGTGCGCCTTCAACGCTTCAAAGAGCGTGACGCCGGCTGCCACGATGGTGAGAGAATCGGCGGAGCTTTGCCGCAGAACTTTACTGCCTCCGATGTGAAACGATTCCTCCGGTCCATACAGGACGGGTGTTTTCGGTCTGCCGGTGCGAATGTACGTCATTCCCTTGTGTCTGGCAGCCGCTTCGACAAGCCGATGGGTTGCCGTAGCATCCGAGGGGTAGAGGACCGTCACTCCCGGTTGCGCGGCCATCATGGCGATGTCTTCGAGTCCCATTTGCGACGGGCCGTCTTCACCGATGCTGACGCCGACGTGAGTGCCGACCAGTTTGATGTTTGATTCGCTGATGGCAGCCATGCGGATGAAGTCATAGGCGCGTGTGAAGAACGCGGCAAAGGTGGCGACGAAGGGAACCTTCCCGCAGGCGGCAAGGCCCGCGGCCGCGCCTACCATGTTCTGCTCGGCGATAAAATTTTCAAAAAAGCGGTCGGGAAACTGTTTGGCGAATTTGTCCGTATAAGTGGAGTTCTTGACGTCGGCGTCAAGGGCGACGACGAAAGGATCGGCTTCGCCGAGCGCGGCAAGGGCTGTCCCGAAAGCTTCACGTGTTGCAACGAGATCGCCCGGTTTATACGAGGGGGGTGTCATGGACTTTGTCGGTTTTGGACGGTGGGTCGGCGGGGGAAGCGGTTTGATTTTCGGAGCGGCTTTGGTCGGCTTGATGAGCCTCGTCAATTCGTCAATGGCCTTTTGAGATTCGGCTCCCTTGGGAATCGGTTTCCCGTGCCAACTCGGGTGATTCTCCATAAAGGAGATGCCTTTGCCTTTGAGCGTTTTGGCCAGCAAGACGGTAGGCTTGCCTTTGGCTTTCGTCGCTTCGGCGAATGCCGCCAGCAATGCTTTATAGTTGTGGCCATCCACGACCAGCGCGTTCCATCCAAATCCGCGCCAGCGGGCTTTATACGCCTGCATGTCGTGTTGCAACATCGTGGGATCGCTTTGTCCCAAGCGATTGACATCCACGATGGCGCAGAGATTATCAAGCTTGAAGTGTCGCGCCAGCTCGACGGATTCCCAGACGGAACCCTCGACGGATTCTCCATCTCCCATCAAGACGTACGTCCGAGCGCCGTTTTTCTCGAGTCGTTTGGCGTTCAATGCCAGCCCCACGCCGACGGCCAGTCCCTGACCCAGGGAGCCGGTCGCCATATCGACGAACGGCAAACGAGGGGTCGGATGGCCTTCGAGGTCCGAGGTCAAGGTTCGCAATTTCAAAAGATCGTCGGCCGGAAACAGCCCTGCCTCCGCCCAAGCGGCATAGAGGAGCGGCGCCGCATGGCCTTTGGATAGAACGAAGCGATCGCTGTTGGGGGCCTTGGGATTGTGGGGATCGTACCGCATCACGGAAAAGAACAAAACGGCGACGATGTCGGCCGCGGAACAGCAGCTCGATGGGTGGCCGCTCCCGGCCTCGCTGGTCGCGCGCACACTGTCAATGCGGAGCTGAGTCGCTTTGTTCTGGAGAAAAGTAAGCAGATGCGGCGATACGGCTGATCCTGCCATGGGAGCTCCTTTCAGAACAAGTCGAAACGAGGAAAGACGCGCTGTGCTGCTCCAACCCGTCAGTGTGACGCGTCGGCAGCAGCACGATGGCGTTGAGGCTAGCAAATCATGGGAGATGAGTCAATTATTGACGAAGAACATCACGAGCCTCGAGCGGCCAAGCGATCACGTTCTTCTTCAAAAACTCATTGCGGCCCATGGTTAACTACACAGAGTCATAAATTCCGGGCGTGCTCGTTATGAGCCGTTCAGTTTATATGTTTATGTAGTGGTCTGCACTTCGTTTGAACAGGCGCTTTGAAGGCCGTTATAGGCGCTGACGGCGAAATAATACGTCGAATTGGAATCCAGATCGGTCACGGTTCCTTGAGGGGAGGAAACAAAGAGAGATTCTTCATATGCACAGGAACCCATTTGGTTTGGAGATTGTCTCCCATAGTGAATGTAATAACCGACAACGGTTGGATCAGCCACCGGATCCCAGGCCAATGTGACCGTCGCCCCCGTTGCGGAAGAAATAGTGGAGGTCATGAGCCCTTGCTCATTACCTGTTCCACAGCCTGCAAAGAAAAGACCGACCATTCCCACAACTCCTATGACCGTCGAGCGAAATGGTTTCATTAACTTCTCTCCTATCCCGTTACTGCTCACGGATCTCTTGCTGGCCATGGTGCATTCCTCCTTCACAAAATTGTGTAGCGAAGTGCTCTACACACTAGACCGGGGCTGCGAAATCTGGGATGCGTTGCTAGAGGCAGCACCTGGTCTGAGCGGGAAAGTGCAATCGAGGTGCCGCAAGAGCGATGTGTAAAACATTGAAAAATATGTACATTTTTGATTTTTATAAAGAGAGAGCGTGAAGGCAGCAGCCTTCAGCATTGACTAAGCGGCTCTCTGCCGAAATCGGAGAGATCAATTGGTTTCGATTGGATTCTGTGGCTTCGCAATGGGAGTGGTTGGTGCTCTGCCTGGTGTTCAGAGTGGAACATGCAGGAATGTGAGGGCTGGATACGGTCAGGGGGGGCGGTGTTCCCTTTGAGCAAAGTATCGAAAGAGCAAGTAACCATTTAAGGAAATGACAATGCCGAGGATGCTGTAGGTCGTCAGGGGAGAGGCAAGATGGAGTTCTCCCAACACTCGTGTGAGACCGAATCCCACCACCAACGCGTCAAACGCCATGGAGATTCGACGGAACGTTTCAGGGTCCATCCATCGAATGAGATAGGTGCCCAAAGGAATGCCGACAAGCACGCCGGGGATGATGTAAGGAAACAGCTCCAAACTGTCCGTGCTGTAGAAGCCGATCACGCTGTAGGCAACGGCGGTGAGAGAAGACTCGGCGGTGCGAATCACCCCGAGCGCCGCTCGGAAGTCCTGTTTCGCGTAGCCTTGATTATTGAACAAGAGCGCCAACGGCGGTCCTGAAATCGTCGTGACCGAATACAACAGACCGATGCCCGTGCCGAAAGGAACGGCGATGGCACGTTCCGCCTTGATGGGTTTTCGAATGCCAGCGGCCTGGAGAAGAATCAATGGCAAGAGAAAGAAATAAGTGACGAACTTGACCCATGCCGGATGAACGAGCGACAGAAGATAGCTGCCGATTGAGACGCCGATTGCCAGTCCGATGAGGATCGGGGCCACCCGTTTCCAGACGTGCGGAACACTGGAACGATTGATGAACAAGACGTATCCGTTGATCACCAGTTCGATCACGACGAGAGCGGGATTCAAGACGCGGTTGGAGTAATACAGGAGGGCGACCGGGACGGTAATGGAAGAAAACCCGTAGCCGATGGCGCCGTTGACGGTCGCCGCGATGAGGGTGATCGCTGCCAGGACAAGATGGTCCATGATCAGGGCTTTCGGGCGCCGGTGGCGAAGTCGGCGAGAGAATAGTTATCCAAAATTCCCACGATGGCGTCGCGCACCGCGCCCATCGCCTGTTGGACGGGACAGGAAGGGCGCCCGGCGTAAGGGCAATCGTCGCATTTCTGATACGCCGTTTTGCTGACACAGCCGATCGGGGCCAACGGACCGTCCAGAATACGGATGACCTGCCCGAGAGAGATGGTATTCGGCTGTTTAATGAGGCGGTAGCCTCCATTCATCCCCCTCCGACTGGAAAGAAGGCCGGCCCTCTTCAGCGCCAAGAGGATCTGTTCCAGAAACTCGATTGGAATGTGTTGACGAGCGGCAATGTCGTGGCGTTGGACAAACGAGGACGCTTCGTAGGCGAGGGTGAGTTCGAGCAGGGCACGAAGGCCGTATTCACTTTTCTTGGAAAGTTTCATGCGAAATAAAAATTGAGTGAGTTTATCAACAAATATCACATTAGGCTATGAAACCACTCTGCGTCAAGGTCGTTCTCATCATCAGAGCGATTATTTATTGAGAGGCCCTGGGAGGATGGATTGTTCTTCAGATGATTGCTGTCAGGCTCACCCAGGGCAATATCCGCAAGCCGTTGATCGTAGAGGGAATGTTGCTTGACAGTGCACGACATTCTTGCTAGCTTGCGCCGTTGTTTTTAGCGTCTGAAAAACTCGAATCGAACATCCCCTCTATGTCGAGCCTGCCGTGAATTTTCAAGATTTGATCCTTGTCTTGCATGAATTTTGGGCCGATCAAGGTTGCGTGATTCATCAGCCATATGACATGGAGATGGGAGCCGGCACCTTTCATCCCGCGACGTTTCTCCGGGCGTTGGGGCCCGAGCCGTGGCGATCCGCCTACGTCCAACCCTGTCGCCGCCCCACGGATGGGCGGTACGGCGACAATCCCAACCGCTTGCAGCACTACTATCAATATCAAGTCGTGTTGAAGCCTGCGCCGGATAACATTCAAGATCTGTATCTGGAAAGCCTGGCTCGATTGGGGATCGATCCCAAGCGACACGACATCCGCTTCATGCAGGACGATTGGGAGTCGCCGACCTTGGGCGCCTGGGGATTGGGATGGGAAGTGCGCCTGGACGGAATGGAAATTACACAGTTTACCTACTTCCAGGAAATCGGCGGTATCGAACTCGGCCCCGTTACCGGAGAAATTACCTATGGGACCGAGCGTATCGCGATGTATCTGCAGCAGATCGACAACGTCTTCGATCTCGCATGGACGGACTCGGTCACGTATCGCGACCTCCACCATGAAACCGAAGTGCAGGGGTCTCGCTACAATTTCGAAGAAGGCGACGTGTCGATGCTGACGCACTTGTTTCACTCGTATGAAGCCGAGTGCAAGCGGCTGCTGGCCAAGACCGACAAACGGTTGACGCTGCCGGCATACGACTACTGCATCAAATCATCGCACGTGTTCAATCTGTTGGATGCGCGCGGCGCCATCAGCGTCGCCGAACGAACCGGCTACATCGCCCGTGTGCGGGCGCTGGCCAAACAGTGCGCCGAACGCTATATCGAAGAGCGGGCGGCCATGGGGCATCCGCTGTTGAATCGCGCCAATGCCGTGGTGAAGCCAGGCAGGTCTCGCTCAAAGGCCGGGACGATCCGAACACACTAAGGATATGGCAACTCAAAAGAAGTCAGGACGTCGGTCTGCCGCACCGAAGAAAGGCACAGGAACTCCCGCATCTTCTGTAGCCGAGTTGCTGCTGGAGATCGGTGTGGAAGAGCTGCCCTATCAGTTCATTGCGTCGGCCCTGACAACGATGAAGGAATCGTCGGAGCGGGTGTTGAAAGATCAGCGTCTGGCCTTTCGAGCTGTTCGAATGATGGGGACGCCGCGGCGGCTGACGATGGTGGTAGAGGGACTCGCCGCGCAGCAGGCGGCGGTGATGAAGGAGACGATGGGGCCTCCCAAGGCCGCGGCGTTCGACCAAGCCGGCCGGCCGACCAAGGCGGCGATCGGATTTGCCTCGACGCATGGAGTGCCGGTTCAGAATCTTGAGGTGCGGCGGATACCAAAGGGCGAGTATCTGTTTGCCGTGAAACATGAAGAGGGACGGCCCGCTTCATCGGTGTTGATGGAGGTCCTTCCCAATCTGGTGGCGGGGCTCGCGTTTCCCAAAGCGATGAAATGGAACGAGACCGGCGTGCGCTTTGCCCGTCCGATCCGCTGGGTGCTGGCGATCTACGGAGGGGCTGTGCTTCCCTTCGACGTGGCGGGCGTGACGGCGTCGAATCAGACCGCGGGGCATCGGGTGGTGGGCGGAGGAAAGTGGATTCGCGTCAAGGACGCCGGCTCCTACTCGGCTCTGCTGGAACGTCAGGGCGTCATCGTCGATCCGCAACGGCGGCGAAAATTGATCGAAGAACAAATTGCCGATATCTGTCACAAGACCGGATTGCAGTTGCACGAAGACGAGGCCTTGCTCGATCAGGCGGTGTATTCGACGGAGTTGCCGACCGCGCTGATCGGATCGTTCAAAGAGACCTATCTGGATATGCCGGAAGAAATCCTGATGACCTCCATGAAGGAGCACCAGGGGTTCTTTTCCTTGCGGCACAAGGAAACCGGGAAACTGGCGGCCCATTTTATCGCCGTGGCGAACACCCGCCTGGCGGACATGTCGCTGATTCGAACGGGCAATGAGCGGGTCTTGGAAGCGCGATTGGCCGACGCCAAGTTCTTTTTCGACGAGGATCGGAAGACGCGCCTGAGGGAACGGGTCCCGAAACTGTCCGGCGTCATATTTCATCAAAAACTCGGCACGATGGCGCAGAAGCAAGAGCGGGTGAAACACCTGGCCGGCTTCATCGCCGCGCATCTGTCTTCCGGCCGGGGCGATCTGCCGTCGATCTGCGAGCGGGCGGCGGCTCTGGCCAAGGCCGACTTGGTGACCGGCATCGTCGGCGAGTTCCCGGAACTGCAAGGCATCATGGGGGGCGTGTACGCGCTTCACGATGGGGAGCCGGCCGAGGTGGCGACGGCCGTTCGTGAACAGTACCTGCCCAAAGGAATCGAGGGGGAGGCGCCGCGCACGCTCGCCGGGCGGGTCCTTTCGCTGGCCGATCGCCTGGATTCCATCGCCGCGTTTTTCCACGTCGGTCTCGCGCCGACGGGATCGGAAGATCCCTTTGCGCTTCGGCGACAGGCCACGGCGGTGGTTCGGATCATGCTTGAAGCCGATCTCCGGGCGGATTTGAGGACATTCGTCGAGAAGGCACGGCAGCTCGTTTCCGATGACGGCTTCAAGGGGCTGCCGGATTCAGCATCTCAGGGGATGGGCCGAATCGTCGAGTTCATCCTGGAGCGCGTGCGACATTATTGCCGGGTCGTGCATCTGTTGAGGGACGACGTCATCGAGGCGGTGTTGAAATCCCTTGGTGATCGGCCGCTGGATCTTGTCGATCTCGTCCGCAAGATGAAGGCGTTGGAAGCGGTGACCAGGAAGCCGGAATTCGACGCGCTGCTGATCGGATTCAAGCGGGCGCATCGGCTCGTCGAAAAAGAAGAATGGACCAGAGAAGCGGTGGATCCGGCCCTGTTTCAGCATGCAGCCGAATCCGATCTTCACCGGGCGGTGAGGGAAGCGCGAACGCTCATCGAGGAGTCGATCGCCGCCGGCCGCTATGATCGGACGTTGGAAGCGCTCGTTGATCTTAAACCCTCCATCGACGGGTTTTTTTCAGCCGTTATGGTCAACGCCGAGGACCAGGCGGTTCGTCGGAATCGGCTGTCATTGCTGCAGGACGTTGATGAGTTGTTCGCATCGTTCGCCGATTTTTCGCAGATCGTGGTGCAAGGGGGCTAGATCGGGGACGGAGACACCGGTGCCGTTTGAGACGACCGGGTGGCCTCGTTGCGATCAGGAATTGCGGACCGCATCGTTCAGGCTTTGGATGAACGTCTAAAGGAGAGACGCACGTGGCAAAGAAATACGTCTACTATTTTGGCGATGGGAAAGCAGAGGGCACTTCGAACATGAAGGAGTTGCTGGGTGGCAAGGGCGCGGGCCTGGCGGAGATGACCAATTTGGGCATCTCGGTGCCGCCGGGATTTACGATTTCGACCGAGGCCTGCGTTGAATACTACAAGCTCGGCAAAAAATATCCGCCGGGCATGTGGGACGCCACGTTGCAGGCCCTCAAGCGCGTGGAACGGTCGATGGGATTGAGATTCGGCGATCCCGCGCGGCCGCTGCTCGTCTCGGTGCGATCCGGCGCGCGCGCCTCCATGCCGGGCATGATGGACACCGTGTTGAACGTCGGGTTGACGACCAAAACGGTCGAAGGATTGGCGGCCAGAACCCGCAACGACCGATTCGCCCAGGACAGTTACCGGCGCTTCGTGTCGATGTTCGGCAGCATCGTGATGGGCGTGCCCCGCGAACATTTTGAAGCCATCTTGAAGCACAAGAAGGAAGAGGTGGGGGTCGAACACGAAACGCATCTGGACGCCAGACATCTTCGGGACCTGGTGGTGAGCTTCAAGGCGCTGGTCAAGGAAGAGACGAAGAAAGACTTTCCCGACGATCCGCTGGATCAGTTGCGCATGGCGATCAACGCGGTGTTTTCATCCTGGTTCGGAGCCAGGGCGATTACCTATCGCCGCTTATACGGAATTCCGGATTCCTGGGGCACGGCGGTCAACGTGGTGGCCATGGTGTTCGGCAACATGGGAGAGACGAGCGGAACGGGAGTGGCGTTCACGCGCAGCCCGGTCACCGGCGATCGCGTCTTTTTCGGCGAATGTCTGATGAACGCGCAGGGAGAGGACGTGGTGGCCGGTATCAGAACTCCCCTGCCGGTCGCCGAGCTCGCCAAGAAGGTGCCGGAGGCCTATAAGGAACTTGAACAGACCTATAAGAAGCTCGAAAAACACTACCGCGACATGCTCGACCTGGAGTTTACGATTCAGGAGGGCAAGCTCTACATGTTGCAAACCAGGGTCGGCAAACGGACCGGCATCGCCGCCGTCAAGATCGCCGTGGACATGGTCAAAGAAGGACTGATCTCCAAGCAGGAGGCGGTGCAGCGAATCGGACCGGATCAACTGGCGCAGTATCTCTATCCCATTTTCGACTCAAAGGAGGAGGCCAAGGCCAATCCCTTGGGAAAAGGGTTGCCGGCCGGGCCGGGAGCGGCGGCGGGTAGAATCGCGCTGACTCCGGATCGAGCCGTGGAGATGAAGGCGGCGGGCGACCGCGTGGTGTTGGTCCGACAGGAGACCAGTCCCGACGATATTCACGGGATGAACGCGGCGGCCGGATTTCTGACGGCCCGCGGAGGTATGACGTCCCATGCGGCCGTCGTCGCCAGGCAAATGGGCAGGGTCTGTGTGGCGGGCTGCGAAGCCGTTGAGGTCGACGGACAGAGCGTGAAGATCGGAGGAAAGGTCTTCCGCGAAGGGGACTATATTTCGATCAACGGGTCCACGGGCAACGTGTACGAAGGCGATATTCCCGTGGTCGAATCGGAGGTGATCCAAGTCATTCAAGGGACGTTGGACCCGACGAAATCGGAGAAGTACCAGCGGTTCGCGACGATTTTGTCCTGGGCCGACAAGTACCGCCGCCTTCGAGTGCGGGCCAACGCCGATATTCCGGAGCAGGCACGGATCGCTCGTGGCTTCGGCGCGGAGGGGATCGGGCTTTGCCGGACGGAGCACATGTTTTTCGCCGAAGACCGCATTCCGATCATGCAGAAGATGATTTTGGCCCGCACCAAAGAAGAGCGGGAAAAGTACCTGGATCAGTTGTTGCCTCTTCAACGGCAGGATTTCATCGGGTTGTATCGTGAGATGCAGGGGTATCCGGTCACGATCCGCCTGCTCGATCCTCCGCTGCACGAGTTTCTCCCCAAACGGGAAGACCTGATGGTCGAGATCGCGCAACTCGAATTGACGGGAAAAGACGGGGCCGCGCTCGAGGAAAAACGGCGGCTGCTGGCGCGCGTCGAGGAGTTGCACGAGTTCAATCCGATGCTCGGACTGCGCGGTTGCCGATTGGGCATCACGATGCCCGAGATCACCAGGATGCAGGCACGGGCCATCGTGGAGGCCGCCTGCGAACTGGCGAAGGAAGGCAAAAAAATCGTGCCGGAAATCATGATTCCCCTGGTCGGCATGGCTTCGGAGATGAAATCGCAGAAAGATTTGGTCCGCGAGGTCGCCCAGGAGACGATGAAACGGTACAACGTCAAACTGTCCTACCTGGTCGGAACGATGATCGAGCTGCCGCGGGCGGCGATGACGGCGGAGCGGATCGCCGAAGAAGCCGAGTTCTTCTCTTTCGGGACCAATGATTTGACCCAAACCACGTTCGGATTCTCACGCGACGACGCGGCCAAGTTCATCGATTATTACCGGACTGTCAACATCATGGACTCCGACCCCTTCGCCGTCCTGGATCGAGAGGGGGTCGGCGCCTTGATGCAGCGGGCCATCAGCGGCGGGCGCAAGACGAGGCCGGGCATTAAACTCGGTATTTGCGGGGAGCACGGCGGCGATCCGAGTTCGGTCGAGTTTTGTCACCAACTCGGATTGGATTACGTCAGTTGCTCGCCCTATCGTGTGGCGATCGCCAGGCTGGCCGCCGCCCACGCCGCCTTGGCCGAGGCGGGCGAGAAACCGTCCGGTGGAAAACCGTCGAAGACCGTGGTGAAGGCGAAAGCGCCCTCCCGCAAGAAACGGTGACGCGCGACCTCGATTTCATGGCCCTTGCTCTCCGTCTCGCCGAGAAAGGTCGGGGAACGGCCAGCCCCAACCCGATGGTCGGCGCCGTCGTCGTCAGAGAGGGGCGAATCGTCGGACGAGGGTTTCATCTCCGCCCCGGCCTTCCTCATGCCGAAATCTTGGCCCTCCGTCAAGCGGGAGATCTTGCTGCGGGCGCGACGCTCTACGTCACGCTCGAGCCCTGTTGCCACCGGAAAAAACGAACGCCTCCCTGCGTTCCGGCCGTGATCGCTTCCGGTATCCGTCGCGTGGTCGTCGCCATGACCGATCCCAATCCGTCGGTCAGGGGAAGGGGCGTGGCCGCGCTCCGCCGGGCGGGACTTGCGGTGACGGTCGGCGTCGCCCGACGGGAGGCCGAGGAATTAAACAAGGCCTACTCCCATTGGATGAAGACGAAACGTCCCTATGTCACCTTGAAAGCCGGCATGACGCTGGACGGAAAAATCGCCACCGCGACCGGGGAATCGAAGTGGATCACCGGGCAACAGTCGCGTCGAGAAGCTCATCGGCTCCGCCGGGAAGCGGACGCCGTCCTGGTCGGTGCGGGGACGGTGATGCGGGATGATCCATCGTTGACCGCACGGACCGGCTTGCGGCTCGCCCGGTTGGCCGAAAGACAGCCGCTCCGCGTCGTCGTGGACAGCAGATTGCGTATTCCGCTGAAGGCCAAGGTCTTGGCGCAACAGGAAGCCGCAAAGACGGTGGTGGCCACGACCGTGTTGGCCGATCCGCCCAAGAAGCAGGCGCTGCTCGAACAAGGAATCGAAGTCCTCACGCTTCCTGTCGTGGGAGGGAGCGTCTCGCTGGCCGCATTGATGAGTGATCTCGGCAAGAGGGGAATCACCTCGGTCTTGTTGGAAGGCGGTGGCAAGCTGAATGCCGCCATGCTGAAGGCGCGACTCGTCCAGCACGTTCGTCTCTATGTCGCGCCGTTGTTGCTCGGCGGCGATGACGCGAAAAGCGTCATCGCTGGAAGAGGCCCGGCTCGCCTGGCTTCAGCGATGAGACTGCGTCATCTGACGACCCGCATGGTCGGCGGCGATCTGGTCGTTGAAGGTGATGTATGATCGGCTCGATCCTTGGTGCAGTCCTTCTTGTGTGGATTGGTTGGCAGCCGGTTGACGGTCGCGCCGAGAGCGGAAATGAACCATCGGGCGACCTGGCGGCCAAGGTGTTCCGGTATCTGGATGCCGGAACGACCGAGGATGCCGATCGTTTGTTGCAAGAGATCCTGACCCATCCGGAATCGTCCATTGAACGAGTGGACGAAATCATCAGAACGGGACGATCCTACGGTGAACAGCCGACCGGCACCGTTCCTGATGTGCACGTGTCCGTTCGGGGGAAGCGCTATTCCGTATCCATCGCCGTTCCCGCGTCGTATCACCCGTCGAGCAGCATAGGCTTGGTCGTTTGTTTGCACGGGGCCGGCTTTGACGGCGAGGCCTATTTAGAACGGTGGCGGGAGCGATTGGGCGATGCGTACATCCTGGCCTGTCCGACCTATCCGTCAGGGGCATGGTTTACGCGACGGGCCGAGGAGTTGGTGTTGGCGACCATTCACGACCTTCGGAGGAGGTACCACATTGATCCGAACCGGATTTTTTTGACCGGCATGTCGAACGGCGGCATCGGAACGCTGCTGATCGGCACGCACCATGCCCCGATGTTCGCGGGCATCGCGCCGATGGCCGGCGGGTTGGACCGGGTGCTGATGCCGTTTCTGGAGAACCTCCGCAATACGCCGGTCTACATCATTCATGGAGCGAAAGATGAGGTCATGCCGGTGGAACTGAGTCGATCCATCGTGCGAGAGCTGGAGACGCTCGGCTATCGCTATGTCTATCGCGAGCATCAACGGGAACATCCCGTGGCGGGAGGCCACTATTTCCCAAGGGAGGAGCTGCCGGATCTCGTCTCGTGGCTCGGCGGTCGCCGTCGCGACCCGCTGCCGTCTCGGCTCACGGTCGTGCGGGACGCGAGCCACCTTCAACCGTTCGGGTGGGTGCGCGTGGACGCGACCGATCGGATCGCGGCTTTTTCCGACGACTTGGTCGACAGGACGGATGAACGGATCAGGCGGCGGGAATACGCCAGGCTCGACGCCTCCATCGTGGAGGCGAATCGCATCGAAGTGAAGACGGAGCGGGTTCGGCGGTACAGCCTGTTTTTGAATGATCGCCTGCTCGACCTGTCCAAACCGGTCACCGTGGTTACCGACGGACGCGTCTCGTTCGAGGGGACGGTCACACCGTCGCTCAAAACCTTGCTTCAGCAAGCGAGGCTCCGACAAACGGCCGATGAACTCTTTCCCGTTCACTTGACGATCGCGGTTGAGGATCAGCCGTGAGCGGCGGAGGGCGGTGTCGCAGCGCGAAGGCTTCGAGGGGATTGAATGGCCGTCTCGCTTGGCCTGTTTTTGCCGAGAAGGCCCCGGTTCACAGAGAGGTGTCGAAGATTCAACCTTCCGGTCGCGCCAGAGCGTTGCGGCCATGACGACTTCCCGCAGTTTCGCGTTGATCTGCACGGTCGGCGTCTTTTGTTTCATCAGTTACAACATGGTGCGGATGCCGGCCCTGTCGCTGTTCGCCGAATCGCTCGGCGCGAGTCCGGAACGGATCGGCTTGGTCGTTTCCGTTTCAACTCTGACCGGTGTTTTGTTGAAGCTGCCGGCCGGAGCCCTGTCCGATCTGTACGGCAGGCGCATGCTGTTACGGGTTGGTGTCGTCGCGTTCGGACTGCCGCCGTTCCTTTACCCCTTCGTGAGCGACGTCGACGCCCTGACCCTGTTACGGTTTGTTCATGGACTCGCCACGGCCGTTTTCGCTCCCAGCGCGCTGGCGACGGTCGCCGAGCTGTATCGCGAGAAGCGCGGCGCGGCGTTAGGCACCTATACGGCCTGTACGCAATCGGGAGCCTTGCTGGGGCCGTTTCTCGGAGGGGTCCTGGTTCACAACGCGGGCTTCTCCACGACGTTCGTGACGGCCGGCCTCTTCGGCTGCGTCGGCATGGCGTTGTTTTACAGTCTGCCGTTGAACGTCGCGGCTCCGTCGGTCCAAGACAACAGATTGGCGGCGGTATGGTCCGAGATGTGGAAAGGATTTGCCGCAGTCGCGAAGAATACAAAGGTGTTGGTCACCAGCGTGACCGACGCGGCGAAGATGATCGCCAACGGCGCCTTGATGGCCTTTTTGCCGTTGTACGGAGTCAAGGCCGGGTTGAACCCCGGCGAGGTGGGGCTCCTATTCAGTGTGCAAGCCTTCACCTCATTTTTTTCCAAACCGATTATGGGGCGGGTGTCCGATCGGATCGGGCGCCGGCCTCTGATTCTGTTCGGGCTTCTCATATGCGCGGCGACGTTCGTCTGTATTCCACGGGTATCGTGGTTTCCCGTTCTGCTTGCGCTCTCGGCGGGGTTCGGCTTCGGCGAAGCCGTCGTGTCTTCCTCCTCGTCGGCTCTGGTGGCGGACAGCTCCGAGTTCAAGCGACTGGGCGCAGGCATGGGGATGCAGGGAACGATCATGGACATCGGCCACGCGAGCGGGCCGTTGTTGGCTGGGCTGTTGATCGCACGTCTGAGCTACGAAGAGGCCTTCGCCGTCATCGCGGCCATTCAACTCGCAGCCGGAGGTCTGTTCTGGACGGCGATGAGACGCCGATAGGGTGCCGGCTGGGATCGCCGGCGATTTTATAATGGCCGCGAGGCGAACAGGAAAATGATTGTGGCCGTCGCACGCGCATGATGCGTATTATGTGCGTAGATATGTGATGGAGCGCTGAAGCATGTTCACAGGCATCGTCGAGGAAATGGGCGCGGTGGTGTCCGTGGAGAAGACGTTGAAGGGGGCCAGGCTGACCATTTTGGCCTCGATTGTGATGGGCGATCTCAAGATCGGAGACAGTGTGAGCGTCAACGGCGTGTGTTTGACGGTGGTCTCGATCGGCAAGAACGACTTTTCCGTGGACGTGTCGCCGGAGACGCTTGCCGTGACCACGTTGGGCGGAGTCGCCGTCGGCGCTCCGGTCAATTTGGAGCGGGCGATGCGTTTCAACGAACGCATCGGCGGGCATCTGGTGGCCGGTCACGTGGACGGGGTCGGCGTCGTCAAGAGTCGGCGGCAGGAAGGCGAGTCCATCGTGATGACCATCGAGGCGCCGGCGTCGATCTTGCGGTACTGCGTGGCCAAGGGCTCGATCGCGGTGGATGGCGTCAGCCTGACGATCAATGAAGTCACCGATCGTGCCTTCAGCATTGCCATCATTCCCCATACGGCGAAGGTGACGACCTTGGGGCTGAAGCAGGTGAATGAGCCCCTCAATCTTGAGTCTGACTTGATCGGCAAGTACGTGGAGCGGTTGCTTCAGGAGCGGAGTCAGCTTCCCAAAACCAAAGCCCCTCCGGTCATCGATACGGACTATCTTCAGAAGCGGGGCTTGATCTGACGGATTCTTGAGATGGGCCGGAAGCCGGCCAAGCTCACGGCTCATTCCGCGCCGACGAGCGATAGAAGAAGTACAGACCGATTCCGGAGAAGACGGAGACGACGATGACCACCAACAGTTGCATGTCGAAACTAAGCGGGCCGACGAAGACCTTGTACCCCTGCACGACGACGACCGGGAGCGCCACCGCGCCGACAAGCGCGATCATGTGCCGCCGCTGATAGATCGGCTCACCCGGCCTTCTCCCGCCCCTTCCCACGACCGTTACTCCTCGATCGTTGAAAGATCGCCGGGGTCCTGACCCAGTTCCTTGGCCTTCAGGACCCGCCGCATGATTTTCCCGGACCTGGTTTTGGGCAGTGAGGAGACGATGTCGATTTCCGATGGAACGGCGATCTTGCCCAGCTCCTTGAGGACGTGATCTTTGATCGATTTGATCAGCGCCGGACTTTCCTGCTCGCCTTGTTTGAGAATGATGAAGGCCTTGATGGATTCGCCCACCGTTTTGTGCGGCTTGCCGATCACCGCCGCTTCCGCGATGGCGGGGTGGCTGACCAAGGCGCTCTCCACTTCCGCCGTCCCCAATCGGTTGCCCGCCACCTTGATGACGTCGTCCGCCCTGCCCATAAACCAAAAGTAGCCGTCTTCGTCCTTATGGCAGATGTCCCCGGCGGTGTAGCAGTTGGGGATTGTATTCCAATAGGTCTGATACCGTTCGGGATCTTTGTAGATGGTGCGCATCATCGAGGGCCAAGGTTTCTTGATGACGGCCAAACCGCCGGCGTTGGGAGGCAGGCTGTTGCCGTCGCGATCGACCACATCCGCCTCCACGCCCAAGAACGGTTTGGCCGCGGAGCCCGGTTTGAGCGGCATGGAGGGGAGCGGTGTGACGAGGATGGCGCCGGTTTCCGTCTGCCACCAGGTGTCCATGATGGGTTTCTCTCCTCCGGTGACTCGGTGGAACCACTCCCAGGCTTCCGGGTTGATCGGTTCGCCGACGCTGCCGAGGATGCGGAGCGACGACAAGTCATATTTTGCCGGCCACTCCTCGCCGTAGCGCATCAACAGGCGAATCGCGGTCGGGGTGGTGTAAAAAATGGAGACTCCGTATCGCTCGATCAGGTCCCACCAGCGGCCGGGATTCGGATAGTCGGGTTTGCCTTCGGCGGTCAGGATCGTGGCGCCGTTGAGCAGGGGGCCGTAGACGATGTAACTGTGTCCCGTGACCCAGCCTGGATCGGCCACACAGAAGTACACGTCGTCGTCTTTGAGATCGAAGACGTACTTGGTCGTAATGTACGTGCCCACCATGTAGCCCCCGTGGACGTGGACCACACCCTTGGGTTTGCCGGTCGTGCCCGACGTGTACAGGATGTACAGAGGAGCTTCGGCATCGAGGGGTTCCGCTTGACAGGTTGCCGATTCGTTCCGCAGCCATTCGTGCCAGTCGAGTTCCTTGGGTGTCGAAAGCGGATGTTCGGACGGTTGGCGGCGCACCACGACGACGTGGTTCACCGTCGGACAGGCTTTCAGGGCTTCATCCACCACTGATTTCAACGGAATGGTCTTGCCTCTGTCGAATCCCACGTCGGCGGTGATGACCGCCTTGGACTCGGCGTCATGGATGCGACTGGCGAGGGCCGGGGCGCTGAAGCCGGAATAGACCACGCTGTGAATCGCTCCGATTCTGGCGCAGGCCAGCATGGCGATCATCTGTTCGGGAATTTTGGGAAGATAAATGGTCACTCGATCACCCTTCGCGATGCCGAGTTTCTTGAGAGCGTTGGCGCAGCGATTGACTTGGCGATACAGCTCCGCGTAAGTGAAAATGCGTTCTTGATCGTGTTCTCCCACCCAGATCAGCGCCACTTTGTTTTTGCGCCAGGTTTTGACGTGGCGATCGAGACAATTGTAGGCGATGTTGCAGGTGGCGCCGACGAACCATTTGGCCCAGGGGTAGTTCCATTCCAGGACGGTGTGCCAGGGAGAAAACCATTCTAATTCTCGTGCCGCGTTGCTCCAAAACTCTTGCGGATCGGCGATGGATTTTTTGTACTCGGTGTCATAGTCCTTGACGTAGGCGTTAGCGACGGTCTGGGCGGAGGGACGGTGCAGTCGGCTTTCTTTTAAGAGGGTTTCAATCTCTTCCGTCATGAGTCACGACCTCCTTTTGTGTCGATCGATGGCGTCTGCGCGCATTATGGAGAAAACACGATTTGCCTGCAACCTGAACGAAAGTGGAGACAGGATCTGGGGCGGTCGGTGGGATTGCATCAAGTCCGCTCTTCGGGGATTCTTGACAGTGTCGGAGCTCAACGGTAGTCTGGCCCGCGAGCGAGTTCTGATCATCTAAACCTATGTCGATAAGCCGATCATGATGAAACGGTTTCTGTGTGGACTGGGAATAATCGGTGCGCTGTTGGGTCAGGCGGTCGGGGCCTGGTGGTGCGCCGTGCCTTTGAATGCGTATGCCCAGGCGGGGAAGCCCGAAGGGCTCTACTACAAGTCCTGGGCCGTCATCATCGGCATTGAAAATTACCAGGTGGCTCAACCCCTTCTCGGCGCGATCGATGACGCGAAACGAGTCGCGCAGGCGTTTCGTCGGTTGGGATTTGACGAGGTCGTGGAGATTTACGAAAAGGACGCCACCTCTCGCCGGTTGCAACAGGTTTTCAACGATATTCTTCCGAGAAAAGTCGGTCGGATGGACAGGCTGGTCATCTTCTACATCGGTCACGCCGGCGCCGCGCGGGATGCGGAGGGAGAGGAACGGAGCTACCTCGTCCCTCTGGATGCGCAGATCGCGCACATCGGTAAGTCCATAACGGTCGAGCAGCTCAAAGAATTTACGCGGCGCACTGCGTCGAAACATACAGTACTCTTGTTCGACGCGCCGGTCTTCGGATGGGAAGTGACGGCGCCTCCGCGGTTGTCGCTGGAGGGTCGGGCGGCGCCGGAGGATGAGCGGGAGCGACGGGCCGTCCAGGTGGTCAGCGCGGCGGGCAAAGGAGAGATATCGTTACGTCCCGACGGTAAGAGTCTCTTTGTGCGACTGTTGTTGGCCGGTCTCTCCGGTGAAGCGGACTTGGACGGAAACGGCCGGCTGATGGCTTCTGAATTGGGCGCCTACCTTGTTGAACGGGTTGAACGTGCGTCCGACGGTGCCCAGCATCCCATCAGTCTCAGAATCGACGGCGACGGTGATACCGTGTTGATCGAAGGGGCTTCGATTTCACCTCCGTCGGCGCCCCTGTCGGATGGAGGGGCGACATCTCCTTAGAACTGTCTCTCCGAGCATTCAGAGTTTTCAAGGGAGAAGATCCGCATGGATTCGACGTCAACGGATTGATTCAATCCAAGCCAAGCGCGAGCGACTTCCTACTCCTGTTCTCCGCCCTTCAGATAACCTAATCCGATCTTGATGGCGCGGCGGGTGATTTCCGCCCGACGCTCTATCGGATAGGCGGCCAAGACGGCCGCGGCCTTTGTGTCCTGCACGTCCAAATTCACGATGGTGATGATGCCGTTGTCGATGTGAATCTCCGCCATAAACGATTTCTCCCTGTCACGTGGTTGGTCGATCGGCTTTCCGATCCGCGGTGAAAAGAAAGAGCGAGGACATTTCCGTACCGATTGAAAGGCTGTTTCGTTGACGGAACCAGGGGGGCATGTTAGCATGAAATCGCTTTTTTCTCGTGCGGATGGACGGGGCTGGACGGTGGCTCTCAGGGGGACCGTCCTGTGAGTCGGAAGGAGGATTCTTATGATGCGGCGGCAGACGAGGCTGGTCAACACGGGTCTTGTAGCCCTTCTGCTGGTGGGGCTCACGGCTTGTGGCGGTCCTCCCAAGTGGGTGGAAAGAGGGTCCGGGGCATTCAACGAAAAAGACCGAAAAGCGTTTTACGGGGTGGGGTCGGTGGTGGGGATGAAGAACGAACCCCTTGCCTGGGATACCGCTGAAAATCGAGCGCGCGCGGAAATCGCCAAGACGTTTGAAACCTACACGGGCTATCTGATGAGAGACTATGCCGCCTCGACGACGGCGGGAGATTTCACGCGGAACACCGAAGAACAAAACGTCGAACGGGCCATCAAAACGGTCACCACGGTGACGTTGAGCGGCGTCCGCCCCGTCGATCGCTACAAAGATGAAAAAACCAACACCTACTATGTGCTCGCCAAACTCAGTTTGGAAGACATGAAGAACAATCTCGAACGGGCCAAGGAGCTGAACGCGGAGGTTCGCGACTTTGTCCGCAAAAACGCGGATCGCTTATTCGACCGTCTCGAAAAAGAGGAAGAGAAACGGGGAATCCGGTAGGGTCTACACCCCCGGCCCTTGTAAGGCGCGATGGTTAAGGGAGTTACCGACGTGATCCGAACTGCGTTCCGCCCCGTTCCGTTGTTCGCATGCGCGCTTCTCGCGGTGGGAGGCTGCGGGCACGAGGTCAAGGTGACGCGCGTGGACGCTGGCGTCGTGACCGATCTCAGCGGCCGATGGAACGACACGGATTCGCGAATGGTGGCCGAAGCCATGGTGAAAGAGGCCTTGGAGTATCCGTGGCTCGGGAACTTCTCGAAGGCGAAACAGCGTCAGCCGGTCGTGGTGGTCGGCACGGTGGTCAACAACAGTCATGAGCACATCAACGTTCAGACCTTCATCACGGACCTGGAGCGGGAGCTCACCAACTCTCAAAAAGTCACGTTCGTAGCGGGCAAGCAAGAACGGGAGGAAGTCCGGGCCGAGCGGAAAGAACAGGCGGTCTATGCCCGTGAAGACACCCAAAAAGCTCCGGGAAAAGAGAGCGGAGCCGACTTCATGCTGAAGGGAACCATCGCCACGATCGTGGACGAGGCCGACGGCACCAAGGCGGTGTTCTATCAGGTGGACCTTCAGATGATCGATTTGGAAAGCAACGCGAAGGTCTGGTATGGACAAAAGAAAATCAAGAAAGTGGTCGAAAGGAAACGGACGGTGTTTTAACGGGTCCGAGAGTTGAAATCCCTCCTCCTGCGCTTCAGCCGCCGTAGTTCCACGCGACGATCAAGCGGTCCCATCGCAAACGGTTCCCTTCCCCTTGTCATAGCCGTCATAGGCCTTCTCGCCGGCTGTACGTCCACCAACCGCTACGTCCTCATCGAGCAAAGTCTGCTCGCGGGCGACCCGGCACGGGCCGCTTCAATCGTCGAACAGGCTGAATCGGAGTACGGATCAAAGAGCCGTCTGTTGTACTTGATGGATCGGGGAATGGCCCTGCATTTGGCGGGAGACTACACGCAAAGCAACGAAGCGCTTGAGCAGGCCGAAGAGATCGTGGAGCGGCTCTACACCAGGACCGTTCGATCCGAAACGCTGGCGTTTCTGACGAACGACAATGCCCTGCCGTACGAGGGAGATCCCTACGAGCACGTCATGATCAACGTCGTGAAGGCCCTCAACTATGCGGCGCAGAACGACGTCGCGGGAGCGTTGGTGGAAGCCAGGCGCATCGATCATCGCCTCAATGTGCTGAGCGACAGGGTCAAAGGCAAGGGCAAGGGAAAGAACGGCTACGGAAACGACGGCTTCGCCCGCTACTTGAGCGGCATATTGTACGAAGCGGCTGGAGATTTGAACAACGCGTTCATTGCCTATCGCAACGCCTGCGAGGCCTATGAGGCGATGCGCGGCTGGTCCCAGACGGCCTGTCCTCCATCGTTGCGCGCCGATTTGTTGTCGTCCGCCGAAGCTCTCGGACTTGCGGACGAGGTGAATCGGTATCGGAGCACATATCCCGACGTCGAATGGTTGTCCGCTTCGGCCCGTCAACGGCTCGCCCAAGTCGTCATGATCAGCTATAATGGGCGCGCCCCTCGAAAAGAGGATTTCTATCTTGATCTCCCGATCAGTCTGGACGCCTTGCAGTTGGTGTTGTTGAATCGCGGATTCTCCCCTTCGTTCGGAAGCCGGGATCGGGTGATGGACAGTGTTCTCTACGGGCTCAGCGGGCGGGTGGTGAGAGTCGCGCTTCCCCGCTTGGTTCAACAAAAGACGAAAATTCCGGTCGAGACCATGACGTTGACCGACGAGCAAGGCGCCTCCTACGCCGCCCGGTCGGAACGAGTCCAAGATCTGACGGCATTGGCGGAGAAAAGTCTCACGGAGCGTCTGCCCGCCATGGCTGTGAAGGCCGTGGCCCGGGCCGCCGCGAAATTTTCCATGGCGGAAGGGGCGGTCATCGGCTCTCAACAGGCCGTGGGGAGGGATGCCGCGCCGTGGGTGGGGTTGTTGGTGAGCCTGTTGGCCAAGGGGCTGGCCGTGGCTTCGGAAGAAGCCGACAAACGGAGTTGGCGGACCCTGCCGGATGAAATCCACGTGGCGCGGGTGTGGGTGCCTTCGGGTCGGTATCGAGCCACCGTTCATCCTTCAGGCGGGGGCGTAGCCGTTTGGGCGGCCGGGGCAGAGGAATCAGTTTTTAATCTTGCCCCAGGTCAAACGATGTTTCTCATTCGGCGCGTGGTGCAATGATGCTCGCCTGCCGAATCAGGCTGCGTCGATCCGCTCTGCGCTCTGTCCTCACGGTAACTTGCATCGGGCTGATCGGGCCGTCCTGGTTCGGTTGCGCATGGATCGGTGGACGGGCCGAGCCGGCCTGGATCAACGACGCCAATCGAAAGTATCCTCCGGCCGAGTATCTGACCGGTATAGGGCAGGCCGACAATCGGCAAGGCGCGGTCGATCAGGCGTACGCGGCCGTGGCGCGGATTTTCAAGGCGGAGGTGGACGCCCGCGCGAAAGATTGGGAGTCCTATTTTGTGATCGAACGGCGGGGCTCGACGAACGTGGAGCGGAGGTTGACGCTGGAGACCGTCACGAAAGTCTCGACCGACAAAGTGCTGGAGAACGTCAGGGTGCTGGAAACCTGGCACGATAGAACCAAGGGATTGTACTATGCGTTGGCCGTGCTGAACCGCGCCCAAGCGGAGGCTTCCTTGTTGGATCGGTTGTCGGCGCTGGACAGGGCGATTGAGTCGGACATCGCGGAATCGCGGCGCGCGTCGGACAAGTTGATCACGGTTCGCAACTTGCGGAAGGCCGTCGGAAATTTGGTGTTACGGGAGGTGTATAATGCCGACCTGCGCGTCGTTCGTCCGAGCGGGCGAGGCGAAGCCTCTCCATATGATGTGAACGACATATCCAAGGAGCTGGCGCGATTTCTTTCCACCAACTTGGTGGTGGCGGTGCGTATGGCCGGCGACCATGCCGAAGTCGCGCAACAAGCCCTGATGGAAGGATTGATCCGCGAGGGGATCACCGTGACGGCGGAGAGCGGTGAAGGCATGGACGTGGCATTGACGGTGCGAGGCGTCACCCGGCTCTTGCCCGTTGAGGTCCATGACCCCTATTTCAAGTACGTTCGCTGGTGCGGTGATGTTGAGGTGACGGACACGGCGAGCGGCCGCGTTCTGGGTGTTGTTTCACGAGGTGGAAAAGAAGGACATCTCACGGAGCGGGAGGCGACGACCAGGGCTTTGCGGGACATGCAGCAACGCCTATCGTCGGAAGTGGCGGTCCTGATCGCGGCGCATATTTTCGGAGAAGCCGAATTGCCGATGCCGGAGAAAAGGTCGGCCGGTTGTCCGAGAGATGAGCGGTCCAACGAGATGAAACCGTAACGATTCATCGATCATGATGAGGAGGTGTGACACGGTGAGCACGATCGGAAAAACGCCGGTAAGCAAGGCTCCGCGGAGTCGTGGCAGAGGGTTGACCAAAACGGGTCCGAAAATTTCAAGCCGTTTGGCTAAACAACGGTTGAACGAGCGGTTGAAAAAAGACACCGAGTCGTTCAATCAGGGCAATCTTGCCGTGACTTTGCGGAAGGAAGGTTACGAGGAGTTGCCGCTGGACGAGTTGCAAGACCGTCTCTCCAAACTCCCGGGGCCGTTGGCGGAAATCATCCTAAAGGGGAGGGTGTAAGCGGATGCCGTACTATTACTTCGACTCGACAGCGCTTGTGAAACGATACAGCATGGAACGGGGGACCAGGATCGTCAATAAACTGCTGGTCAAGCGGGGAAAGGTCGCCGTTCTTCCGCCTTGGTCCGTGACGGATTTCTACACCGCCATGACCACGCGCGCTCAGGAAGGAAAAATCACCAGAGACGACTGCTACTCGGTGCTCTACAAGTTTGAGATCGAGTCGAAACAGGGGTTGTTTCATTTCATCGTCCCGACCGTCACGACGTATCTCTCGACCAAGGAATTGGCCCTGGAATATCCGTTTCTACGGTCTCAGCAGGTGATGCATCTGGCGCTGGCGTTGGAACTCAAGCCGCTCCGATTGACCGTGGTGAGCGCCGATGCCCAGTTGCTGGCCGCCTCAAAGACGGCGGGGCTGCACATCATCAATCCGGAAGAAGATTGACGGCGGCCGTCCGAGAGTCATGACAATCAGGGTTTGTCCGTCGAAAGTTTTTTGCCGAGACGGCGGGCGAGCCGCACCATGCCGGGTGAGCGGTCATCCGGGCTGAGCAGCACGTTCAGCAGGTGCGGGCGGCTCCGGTCCGCAAAGGCCGAAGCCAGACGTTCTTCGAACTCTCGTTGTGTTTCGACGCGGGATCCCACGCCGCCTCCCACCAGTTCGAAGATCTTGTCGTAGCGCCATTCATGCAAATCGTTGAACGGCCCTTCCAGAATTTCCCGCTCCGTCGAATAGCCGCGGTTGTTCAGGACGACGACGATGGGGGCCAACCCGTATCGGACGCAACTGGCCAGCTCCGTTCCGGTCATTTGAAACGCTCCGTCTCCCACCAGCACAAGGGGACGGAGCGCGGGATCGGCGAACGAGGCGCCGAGGGCCGCCGGCACGGCGAATCCCATCGAGGTGTAATAGGCGGGAGAGAGAAATTCGAAACGATGACGCACGTGCAGATCCGCCGCGGCGAACAGCGATTCCCCCACGTCGGCGATGACGACGATCTTGTCCGTCAAGACGGTATCAAGGTGTCGGAACAGGCCGTTCAAGGTGATCGGCGAATCGGGAGAGGGGGGAGACTGCGGGGTGATGACGTGGGACGGCGGTTTCCGAAGGGGGAAGACCGGAAGAGGAGCCTGCACGAGGGCCCGCACGAAATCCTGGAACTTGATGGAGTCGAACCGGTGATGTTTGATGGCGACCCGGTCGGCTGTGGCGTGGATGGTCCGCCCTTCCGAAAGCAGCGGCGAGCGTGCGTCGAGGTCTTCGACGTCGGAAAGAATCGAACCGAGAATCAGAAGGCAGTCGGACTCGTTGATGAATTGCTGGACTTCCTCCCGTCCGATGAGCCCTCCATAGACGCCGACGTAGAGGGGATGGTCTTCCCGAATGATGGATTTCCCCAAGAGGGTTGACGCGATCGGAACGTTCATCCGCTCGACCAGCTTGGCAAGATCGTCTTGTAAACCGAATCGACCGACCTCCGCCCCCACCAACATGGCCGGTTTTTTGGACAGGGCCAACATGGACCGCACTTCCGCGACGGCTTCTTCCAAAGCGGCCGGATCGCTGGGCTCATCCTCGATGCAGATCGGTTTCATCGTATCGGGCAAGGGGGTGTGGACCATATCGCGGGGAATCTCCAGATAGATGGGGCGGCGATAGCGGAGGAGCGCGGCGAAGGCTCGGTCCATCTCCCGTTCCGCGGTGAGTGGATCATCGAGCGTCACGGCGGCCACCGTCATCCGTTCGAACACTTCGCGCTGCGTGGAAAAATCACGGACCATATGGTGGAGATAGGGAGTGCGCGTCCGCTCCGAGAGGCCCGGCGAGCCGGTTAACAACACCACCGGCGACCGTTCGGCGTAGGCGCAGGCGATGGCGTTGACGGTGTTGAGTCCCCCGACGCAATAGGTGACGCAGACGGCGCCGATGCCGTTGATGCGGGCGTAGGCGTCTGCCGCAAAACCGGCGCAGTCCTCTCGGGTCGTGGCGACGTGTTTGATGGGGGACGCTTCGATGAGCTGAAACAGCGAGAGGACGTAGTCCCCGGGGATGCCGAAAATATGGCGGACGCCGAGCCGATGCAGCCGATCCAACACCGCGGAACCGATCGTCGCCTTGTTGTTCATCTGGTGTGCTCCTTGTTCTCCGATCGGTCTCAGAAAACCATACCCTCGGTTGTCCGTCAAGCCATGCCCGTATCCATGCCCGTATTTTATGAAAGCGCAAAGCCTCTTGATCTTTTTCGCCCGGACAAGGATAAGTGACCCATGACCATCGGCTCAGATACCGTGACGGCTCGGATGACGCTCAATCGGCAATGGGCTAGGCACGAGCCCGGCCATCTCTGGGTCTATGCGGGCCATGTCGGTGATGTCAAGGGACAAGCGGCGCCCGGCGATCTGGTCGAAGTCCTCCGGCCGGACGGTCGTCGACACGGAATCGGCTTTTTCAATCCCGCCTCGAAGATCATGGTCCGTCTGTTGACGTTCGAGGATGAGCATATCGACGAGGCCTTCTGGAGAAACAGGATCGACCAGGCGATTCGCCTGCGGCAACGGGTCGTCAACGGAACGAACGCCTATCGGCTGATTTACGGGGAAGGGGACCGACTGCCGGGCTTGATCGTGGATCGCTACGATCACGTTCTGGTGATGCAAACGTTGTCCTATGGGATGGACCTTCGTAAAGACATGCTGGCGGACATCCTCATGCGGGAGACGGGTGTGTCGGCCGTCTATCTCAGGAACGACGCGAAAAGCCGGAGGCTGGAGGGATTGCCTCTCGAACGGAGATTCTTGCGCGGCGGAGGGCCGACGGAAGTCGAAATCAAAGAAGGGCGGGCGCGGTTTTTCGTCGATATCGAGCGGGGGCAGAAGACCGGATGGTTTTGCGATCAGCGCGAGAATCGGCTGGCGGCGGCGAAGCTGGCCGAGGGCGGAGAGGTGTTGGACGTGTTTTGCCATACCGGCGCGTTCGGCATCCATGCGGCGTTGGCCGGAGCGCGCTCGGTGGAAGGACTCGACGTCGGCGAGGAGGCGCTGGCCTCGGCACGCCGACATGCGGTCATGAATCAGATGGAGTCACGATGTCTCTATCGAAAGGTGGACGCCTTCGAGGAAATGCGCAACCTCGTCAAGGCCGACCGTCGTTACGATCTGGTGATGCTCGATCCTCCGGCCTTCGCCCGGAGCAAAGAAGCGATTTCCCGCGCGCTGGCCGGATACAAGGACGTCAATCTTTTAGGAATCAAACTGCTCAAGCCGGAAGGATTCTTGATCACCAGCTCCTGCTCGCAACCGATCTCGGAGGAAGCGCTCTGGGGGGCGGTTCGATCGGCGGCGAGAGACGTCGGGCGGCAGATACGACTTCTCGAAAGCCGCGGGCAGGGGTCTGATCATCCGGTCCTCGCTGGTATGCCGGAGACACGGTATCTCAAGTGTTTCATCGCACAGGTCTTTTAGTGCAGCATCAGTTGATCGTGCATGGCTTCGCTCTTGTGCGCGGGCGAAGTCCAAGTTTATGATGGCGCCCGCGGCGGGTGAGAACATTGAGATAAGGCATTGAGATAAGGATCGTGATGAAGGAGCGTCAAGCATGAAGAACAGGGAATCTGCCGAGCGAACGGGTGCCGTAAGGATCGAGCGGGATACGATGGGCGAATTGGCCGTGCCGGCCGACGCCTACTACGGTGTGCAGACGGCGCGCGCGATCGAGAACTTTCCCATCAGCTCTCTACGGATGCCCCGCTCGATGATTCGGGCGATGGGGTTGATCAAACGGGCGGCGGCGACGGTGAACCATTCGCTGGGGCTCCTCGACAAAACGATCGCGGACGCCATTCATCAAGCGGCCGGTGAAGTGGTGGAGGGCAAACTGGACGGCGAGTTTCCCGTGGATATTTTTCAGACCGGCTCCGGCACTTCCACCAACATGAACACAAACGAAGTGATTTCCAACCGGGCCACCGAGTTGCTGGGCGGCGCTCGCGGCAGCAAACTGGTGCACCCCAACGACCATGTGAATCTCGGCCAGTCGAGCAACGACGTGATTCCCACCGCCATCCACATTGCCGCGTCGGAGACGATTCACCGACACCTCTTGCCGGCGTTGAGTCGCCTGCACAAGGCGCTCGATGGCAAGGCCCAGGAGTTCGACGGGATCGTCAAGATCGGCCGCACGCATCTTCAGGACGCCACCCCGGTGCGGTTGGGACAGGAATTCGGCGGCTATGCCCGCCAAATCGAGCTGGGGATCGAGCGGGTGAAGCGGGCGCAAGCGGCGCTGGCCGAGGTTGCTCTCGGAGGGACCGCCGTCGGCACGGGGT
>JANDJG010000195.1 GCA_024331085.1 Nitrospira sp.
GATCCGGTCAGCGGGCGGGAAATTTACGTCAATACGTGCGCGCGTTGTCATGGCATCGACGGGAAGGGAAAGACCGATGTGCGTCTTGTGCCGCCGCCGGCCGACTTGACCTCCGCGGCCGTTCAGAGGCGTCTTGATGGAGCCCTGTTCAGAAGCATCCATGAGGGCAAGCCCAACACGGCCATGGGAGCGTGGCACCATGCGCTGTCCGACGAAGAAATTTGGGACGTCGTGGCCTATGTGCGAACGCTCGACGCCGAATCCGACGCGCGACCGTGAAGATGAATCCATTCGTCGGATGGTGTCTCTCATGGACCAAGAAGAAAAAGGGGGATGGTTCCCCCCTAATACTCTTTTGCCAAGGAGGAATGTCATGACCTGCAACGTTGGAGGGGTCGAACGGCCTATTCGCATTGTCGGAGGGTTGTTGCTGATCGGAGTGGGGGCGCTCGCGGAATTGCCCCCCGTCGGCATGGGTATCGCGTTAACCGTGGGAGTCGTGTTGCTCGTGACGGGAGCGGTTCAATATTGCCCGCTCACGGCGTTGTTGGGCATCAATACGTGCCGACCATCGGCGGATGCCAAGAAGTGATGTCGTGATGGTGAGCAAAGAGAGAGGCGTCGGCGTCGCGGTTCTTGGGCTGATTCTGCTGGTGGGTGGGTGTATCCCGTCGACCCAGGTCGGAGGACAAAGGGAATCGCCAGGGACGGACATTCATCCCTTATTTCTGCCTCCCTCGCCGGACACGATTCCCGGCGATTTGCGGGGGGAGGACATTCGGATGGGCTATCTGATGGTGGTGGAGACCCAGCAGTATGGCAAGCGCTATGTGGGCAATGCGCTGAATTGCACCCATTGCCACCTCGACGCCGGTCTTCATCCCAACGCTCTTTCATTTGTCGGTATCAGTGTCCTCTATCCGGAATACCGAGAACGGGCGGGACGGCGAATGAGCCTTATGGACCAAATCAATGACTGCTTCGAGCGCAACATGAACGGGACGGCGCTTCCGCCGGACAGCACCAGACTGTCGGCGATCGTCGCCTACATTGAGTGGCTGTCCAAAAACGTGCCGCGGGGCAGCGCCGTGCCGTGGCGTGGCTTACCTGCGCTCACGCCAACGAGGGCGCCGGATGCCGAGAAGGGCAAAACCGTCTATGAGAAGAAGTGCGCCTTTTGCCATGGTGCCGATGGACAGGGGGCCATGGCGGCGCCTCCGCTGTGGGGGGATCGTTCTTACACGATCGGATCGGATATGGCGAGGGTCAGTGTGGCGGCCTCGTTCATCAAGGCCAATATGCCGCGCGGACGAGGATGGTCGATCACGGACGAGGAGGCCTTTGACGTGGCGGCCTACATCAACAGCCGGCCGCGCCCGGATTTTTCCAAGAAGGTTCATGATTGGCCTCAGGGTGGGAAACCGGCCGATGTGCCGGACTAGAGCCGGTTTGCGGTGAAACCAGAAACGACGAGGCCGGAAGCTGATGGAGTCGTGAGTCTTGCCGCAAGGAGATTCCGGGGGGGCTCCGCAGCGGTTTCAACGAAAAGAGGCAAGCAAGCATGAATCTGAAAAACGCGGGGCAGGTGGCGGTGGCCGTCACGGCGCTCTGTGTCGGGCTGGGATGGGAGCAGGGGCTTGCTTACGGCGGTGAGGAGTCTCAGGCCCGTGCCAAAGATCTCATTCAACAGATCTGCGTGCAATGTCATAGGCTCAAAGGAAACGCTGAATCGCGGTTCAAACTCCATGCGCCTGATTTGATCTGGGCCGGCAGCAAGTATCAGCGACCGTGGCTCATCCGCTGGTTGACCGGAAAGGAGCCGCCGCTCTACGCCAAGGGGTATCTGTGGGACATCACGAATGTTCCGTCGAAGCATCCGGTGGTGACGGAATCCGACGCGAACGCCCTCGCAGACTATTTTGCGGAACACAACAAAGATCCGCGCGTGACGGTCGGCGCCTTTGATGTCACGAAGGTGACGAAGTTCGACGTGACGGTCGGCGCGAAAATCTATAAGGAACATGCCTGCATCGGCTGTCACACGATCGAGGAGAACGGAAAGCTGATCGGAGGATCGCAGAGCACTGCCCTGCAGTATGCCGGGCGGCGCTACAACATGGACTGGCTGTATCGGTTCGGCCAAAATCCGCAAGACTTCGTCGTTCATTCGGGAGAATTTTTGGCCGATGCGACCGACGCACAATTGCGGTCGCTGATCGGCTTTCTCGCCGTGCAAGGCGTCAACGACGTCCCATACTACGAGCCCTGGACAAGCCCCGAGTTTGCCAACGCGAATGCCGATCGAGGCAAGGCGCTGTACAAGGAATATTGCGCCCAATGCCACGGCTTCACAGGCAAGGG
>JANDJG010000196.1 GCA_024331085.1 Nitrospira sp.
TACTACCAGGCGTATGAGCAATGGATGACGCAGCACCGACCTCGCTTGCGGGAGACAGTCGAGGCCTTGGCCAGACGGGTGATGAACGATGGATCGGACCCTCTTTCTTAATGAACGGCCCGGACTGTCCGTCCGCCGTGACGGACCATCACTCTGGATCGAACAGCCTGGCTCGGCCGGTCGCCGGGTGCCGGTTCGATTGATTCGGCGTGTCCTTATCGCCGGTAATGTCGCACTCGACACCGAGAGCCTGACGGTTTTTGCCGAGCGGGGAGTGCCGGTCACGTTGGTCGGTCGAAACGGGCAACCAATGGCAATGGTGGTGAGTTGCGCCTCCGGCCTTTTCACCCGCCGAGGGCTTCAGCTCGGGATGATCGAGAACCCCTCCGTGCAAGAACGGATTGCAAGCTGGCTGCGGGCCTGGGAACGAGGGCGACGGCTGGCGTTGGCAACCGATCTGGATTCCGTGACTGCCGCTCGCTGGAGACGACACGGCGTGCGGACCCTGGAGTATGAACAATGGGTCCAGCGTCTCGGTCGTCTACGTGGCGCCGCTCTTCGTCAACGACGCCTCTTCCACGCGGCCGTCGGCACCTTGATCCTGGATCGGATCGCCGAAACGGGCTGGGATCCGCACATCGGCGTCATCCATCGCGGAGAGTCGTTGGGGTTCGTCAAGGATTGCGCGATGGCGATCCGCGCGGACGGCGACCGGCTCTGGCTCGAGCAGGGGCGCCTTGCCGATCGGACTGGCGTTGCATTGCCTCTCGACGTGGCGGAAAGTTTCGAGCGGCACCGATCCCGTCTCGTGCGCCTGCTCAGCCGACTGCTTGATCAGTACGGGGAGCTATTGCGGGAGCCATAAGGATTCTCTGATGCAGACGCACTATCTGGTTTGCTATGACATCGCCGACGAGGGCCGCCTAGCCCGCGTGCACCGCTACCTCAAGGGAGTGGGCGTGCCGATGCAGTATTCCGTTTTTCTCTGTTCATGGACCTGGTCGCAATATCAGGAGGCTCTCTCGCACCTGGTAGAACTGATCGATCCCCAAGCCGACGATGTGAGACTGTACCCGCTCCCGTCAGGCCACTCGATCGCCTCGATCGGATCAGGCGACCGGACGCCGGAGGGCGCCATGGTGATGCTGCCATGATCGATTCCTCTCCCCGTGACCACGGTCATGCGACGGGCTTACCCCTTTCGTTCGGCCGTTTCATCGCGACCTTTCGACTCGACGGCTCGCTCATGCTCCCTCCCTATGCCGGCTCCCTGTTCCGCGGCTCCTTCGGCTGGGCGCTCATGCGATCTGTCTGCGTCACCCGTTCCCACGACTGTCCACCCTGCTTGTTGCGGGATCGTTGCATCTACCCGTGGGTCTTCGAAACGCCCCCTCCTGCTAGAACGATGATCTTGCGGAAATACCAGACGGCACCCCATCCGTTTGTCTTGATCCCTCCCCAAGGCGGACGCACTCTCGAGGCAGGGCAGACGCTGGATCTGGGACTGATCCTGTTCGGGAGGACGGTGGCATGGCTCCCCCACTTCATCTTTGCGTTGGAACGGATGGGACGCGCCGGACTGGGAAATCGGCGGACAACGGCGTCGCTCGTGGGGGTGGACGGCCGGCTGGACGGTCATCGGCACACCGTGTATGCCGCCGATGAGCGAACGTTGCGGGGCGTCGAGGCCTTCACCGAGCGAAGGACCCTGCCGCGCATTCCTCCGGAAGCCGGTGAGCCGGCTCTCTCGCAACGGATCGCAATCGAAATGCTTTCTCCTCTGCGCATCCGGTACCGGGAGCACCTCGCCGCTAGACTGGACTTTCACGTGTTCATCCGGTCGCTCCTCCGGCGTCTCGCGCACCTCTCGTATTTTCATTGTGACGGCGATCCGTCGATCGTCTCGTTCCGCGAATGGATCGCCTTGGCGGAGAGGGTGCGGACCGTGTCATCATCGCTGACCTGGTCGGATTGGACCCGGTATTCTTCCCGTCAACGGACGGAAATGGAATTGGGAGGCGTGACCGGCACTATCGTCTTCGAGGGACCGGTGGCTCGGTTTCTGCCGCTGCTCCGGCTGGGCGAGGTGGTCCATGCCGGCAAAGGCACGAGTTTCGGCCTCGGCCGGTACAGGATTCTCGACATGTAACGGGGCCTGTGAGGGGGACGGCCCGTGTTCTCAGCCGACAACCGTTTATTGCGCCAGCGGGAGCGTGACCGTGAAGATGGAGCCTCGCCCCACGTGGCTCTGCACGTCGATCCGCCCCTTGTGCGATTCAGCGATCCAGGCGCAGATGGCCAGTCCCAAGCCCGTCCCTTTCTTGGTGTGGGTTCTGGCATTGTCGGTCCGGTAGAAGC
>JANDJG010000197.1 GCA_024331085.1 Nitrospira sp.
CGTTCGCTTGTATCCCGACGACGCCCCGCGTCACGTCGAAAACTTTCTCAATCTCGCCCGGCTGGGCTTCTTCGACGGCACCACGTTCCATCGCGTCGTCCCGGGCTTTTTGCTCCAGGGAGGCGATCCGCTCAGCAAACAGCCGGATCGATCCCTCCACGGCACCGGCGGGCCTGGCTATTTTCTTCCGCCTGAACCCAACGACCGCCCCCACAAGCGCGGCGCCGTCTCCATGGCCAAAATGCCCCGCGAGAGCAACAGCACCCGAGACTTCAACGACAACGGCTCGCAATTCTTTATCTGCCTGGATGACAATAACGGCCTTGATCGGTGCTATACCGTCTTTGGGGAAGTCTTCCGCGGCCTCGACGTCATCGATAAAATCGCCGCCGTCCCGCGCGACGAACGGGACAATCCGCTGGAGCCGATCAGGATCACGGTCAAGATAAAGGAGTAATCAGCGGCAAACGCCCTTCAGCCGCGCCCTACCGATTTTCCTTTCCAATTCGGAAAGACATCTCCCGACCCGGGAGAACGTCGTTTTTCCCCGGCGGGGAACGCTCACAATGCACGAAACACGGCCGGCCGTTCCTCGACCGGTCAGAAGAACGCCATGCTGGCGTAGGTGACGGTGGAATTGAACTGATCGGTGATGCCGCGGTCGTAACGAAGCACTTCGCCCTTTTCAGCCTGAATCAGCCGCAAGAGCGAATAGATCGGCGCGAAACCGGAGATGCGGCGCCGATCCTCTTCCTTGAGGAGAAAGTCGGCAAACTCGTCGGCCTTGAGCTCTTCGACCAACTTGAGCATTTCTAGGTCCCGCTGCATGGACCGGTGGAACGAAAAATCCGTCGGCGGCTCTTTGTCGCCATAGCGCAAGCCAAGATGCGCCAGCTCCCCCGCGGCGATCACGCAATAGGGTCGGCCGTCCTCACAGAGGATCTCCCGCAGTCCGTCGAGGAACGCCTTCACTCCCTGTTTCAACTCGTGATCAGCCATCTCAAGCGCCGAAAAAGAACAGAGAATCGGCACGATGGTATAGGCCTTTTCACGACCCACGACCTCCTGCAAAAACGGCAACTGAAACTCGATCGAGGACTCGGCTTGGTGACACAGATCTTCGTGAAATGAATCGGGCAGGCGATCGCGCAGCCGAGACAGGATCGCCTGATCCGCGCGGGCCAGGCCAAGGGGTGTTTCAAAATCCTTGTCCGTCGCGGTAAACGGACGTGTCAGCCCCGCTGAAGCGGTCCCCATGACGATATAGAGATCGGGCTGCACCGCCTCCCGCAACTCTTTGTACGCCCAAGCATAGACCGGTCCGGCTTGCTTCAGATCATAGGTCGGCGTCACCAGCCCCTTGATCGGCTTGCCCGCATGAACGGACGGCTCGACCCCCGGCCCTTCCCGCGATGAAAAGAATCCCTCGACCTGCTTTCTCAGTTTCAGACCGTCGGCTTCATAAGCTCGCCCCGCAAACGCGGGCTTCCGACAGGGGGCTTGCCGGTAGGCATCCGTGGCCCGTGCCAACGCCGCCTCGGTGCGAGCCCCTTCAAGGAACAGTTTCTCGTCCAGCTCGTTCACCAACCGTTCGATCTTGTCGGGCAGAAGAAACTCGCCGAACCGTTTGAGATACAGCGAAAGAATGTCCGTCAGAGAATGACGGCCGTCGAAATGTTGGATGACGAAAAAATAATTCAGCGGCAGCACCAGCTTGTCTTGGCTCAACCCCGTCGGATCCCACAACACGATGAACGAATCTTCCCCCTGCTTGATGGGAGAGTACTGTAGATTTCTGAGCACCGGATATTGTTTGGGATCTCTCACGGTTTCGGTGGACATGGCGGCGACATTGTAGAAGATGCAAGGAGAAAGCTGCAATGAGAGCGTCGCTCCTTCGGCTTATGGTCGAACCGGACGACGGCAAGAGACACGCCGGTTTCAATTCTTCGGGTTACCCCTCGGGGGGAGGTTCCGACTTGACACGGCGGCTCAGCAACACGAGCGCGCCCACCGTGAGCAGCAGCAGCCACAGGGTCGGCCGTCCATACGACCCGTCGGCATAACCGATCAGATCGGTCAGGCGGCCGATCAAGAGGGACATACGGGCCATCACCGTGTAGCCGAACGCGGCGCCGAAGGCGATCATGAGGAAAAAAATCCCGGTTCGAGCCACCGCCTTGCCCGGCCCCGTGTGTTCGACGGAGAAAAAGAAGTAAAACAGGACGGAAGTGACCCCGATCAGAATAATGATGGTGTTGACCCCGCTCGCGGGGTTCAGCAGATCCCACGTGAACGACGCCCCCT
>JANDJG010000198.1 GCA_024331085.1 Nitrospira sp.
GGACGCGACCGCTTCGGTCATGGCATTGCGCTTGAGGTGCAAATCTCCGATGGAATTGTGAATGCTCCCGTCGTGCGGCGCTTCGGCGGCCAGTTTTTTCCACTCGCCCACCGCATGCTCATACTGCCCACGCGACGCGAGCAGTTGGGCTTGCTGAAGCACTCTGCCGCGATCCAATGGCAAGACGCACCTCCCCGTCGAGAATACGAACACGCTAACAGTGCTAAGGAATTTTGTCTAGAAAATGGCTGAAAACCGGATCGGACGATTGTAGGGCACGACGGGCCCTTCTCCCGGCAACGGAAGCGAACCCGCCGTGGCAAGCAGAAAGAACGACTATCAGGAAGAGGCGACGGCCGACCTTAATACATTGGCGGCTTGCGGTCCCTTTGCGCCTTGGACGATATCAAATTCGACGTTTTCACCTTCTTTCAAGGTTTTGAACCCTTCTCCCTGCAACGCCGAATAGTGGACAAACACGTCTTCTCCGCTCTCAAGACGGATGAACCCGAACCCTTTGCGATCGTTGAACCACTTGACCGTTCCTTTCGTCTTCACGAACCGCCTCCTTTCCTTAACGCCCGCACGCGAGCGGACCTGCTGACCGCGAAACCCTTCGGGGGTTGGACATGACGTGGACGAGAGACCGGACCTGGCTGGAAAAACCGACGGGCACCTTCACGCGCGTTGTATCTGTCACGAAGCCCCATCTTGGGATAGAAGTCGCGGTGCGGTGTAACATAGAGGATTATTTCTGTCAAGCGATTCTTGGGCCGATCGGATATTTCCACGATATTTACAAGGAGGCGGACATCACTTTATAGTGTTCGGGGTTCGTCGCACCTCAATCCCAAGCTCCTAAGCATCCTAATCGATCGCCCATGCCGATAATCCCGTGATCCTACGAACTCTGCTTGATCGTTATATTTTCACCGAACTGCTCACTCCGTTCGGTCTGAGTCTGGGGGCGCTCTGTTTCGTCATGTTGACCCGCGAACTGTTGCGGTTGGTCGAGCTGCTGGTCTCGAAAGGAGTGGGGATTTGGGCGGTCCTGAAAGTCATCGCCGTGCTCCTGCCGTCAGGCTTGGTCTTGACGCTTCCGATCGCGGGCTTGATCGCGTCGATTACCGCCTTCGGCCGATTATCGTACGACAAAGAACTCGTTGCGATGCGGGCCGCGGGACTCAGTCTTTTTCGCCTATCACAACCGGTGGCCCTCTTCGCCGTGGCCGTTTTCGGCCTGACGCTCTTTCTCTCTCAATGGGGACAGCCTTGGAGCTCGCTGAATCTTAAAAAAGTCGCTCTAAATCTCCTCAAAGACCAGCTCGTCCTGGCCTTGGAACGGGGCACCTTCAATGAACCGATTCCGCGCATGGTCATCTATGTGCCGGACTCCGCCGACGGTGGATCTCGGAGCGGGATTTTCGTATCGGACGCCCGGTCCCCCCAGGATCCTCGTATCATCGTGGCGGAGGAATACCATGTGTTCATGGATCAAGAAAGCAGCCAAGTGGCTCTTCGCTTGGTCAACGGCGTCATTCACAGTCGGCCGGATCGAATGGATCAATATCGCCTGGTCTCCTTCACCCATTACGACATCAAACTGAGCCTGGCCCATAGCGCCTATTCCACGGCCGAAGAGCGGCCGACCTATGAACAAATCATGACCATGATCCGCGAGGGCGGCACCAAGGATTCCACCGGACTTCGGCGTTTGATGGAATACTACAAAGATCTGGCGTTCCCGGCCGCCTCGTTGGTGTTCTGCCTTCTGGGAGTGCCGCTGGGCATCGTGTCCAAACGCTCGGGGCGCATCGGCGGTTTTGCGGTCGGCGTCGTGGTGATCGTCGTCTTCTACCTGTTGAACATCGCGTTCGACTTTCTGGTGACGACCATGATGATCGGGCCGTTCGCCGGCGCCTGGGCGCCCACCCTCGTTTTTGCGCTGGCGACGATTTTTCTCTTCATTCGGACAGGCCGCTGATGACGATCCTCTTTCGCTACGTCTTGCGGGAACACGTCAAAATTTTTTTGATGTGTTTTTCGGGACTGCTGACCATCTACATGGTGATCGACTTTTTTGAAAAAGTCCGCCGGTTTCTCCGCTACGATTCGGGCGTCGCGCCGTTGCTCGTCTATTTCGCTCTCAAAATCCCGGCCGTCTCGTTCCAAGTGGCGCCCTTCGCCGTCTTGGTCGCCACGCTTCTGACGATCGGACTGCTCTCGCGCAGCAATGAAATCACCGCGCTCCGGAGCTGCGGCGTCAGTCTGCTCCGGATGACCTCGCCGTTTCTGTTGTTTGCGG
>JANDJG010000009.1 GCA_024331085.1 Nitrospira sp.
GGCTTTGACGCTCGGACCTGCGTGAGATTTGCGCGTCAGATCTGCGTTAGATCCGAATGGTCAGCAAGTCCTTTCCCTTCCGGATTCGTCCCCCGTACTCTTCCGCCGCTTGACCGGTGACGTCCTCGCGATCCGCCACCGGATAGAAGTGCGACAGCACGAGGCGGTCCACCCCGGCCTCCCGAGCGACCCGACCGCATTCGCCCGCGTGCATGTGCACGGGGCCGGGACGATTGGCCGGGAACGAGCAATCCAACACGGCGAGATCGGCCTCGCGACACAGGCGAACGAGACTGTCGCAGTACTGGGCATCGCCCGAATAGACGAGCGTCTTGTTCCGGTATTCCAACCGATACCCTACACAATTCAAATCCGGCACATGGACGACGGGCTTGGGAATCACAACCGTGTCGCCGATCCGGAAGGATCGTCCTTCCACCTCTCTGACGCGGACTCCGAACGGCGAATTCGAGAAACCAGGGAAGGTGGTCATGATGCCTTGGATCAGCCGCTTCGTCCCCCTGGGACCGATCAAGGTCAGATCCGGACGACGGCCTCCTTCATGTTTGGTGTAGATCAACGCGTCGAAGAAAAACGTGATGAAGTCCGAGAAGTGATCCGCGTGCAAATGAGAAACGAGCACATGGGTGACCCGATGGCGATCCACACCGGTCTTGATCAAATTCATCAGTGTACGCGGGCCAAAGTCCAGCAGGATGGTCTGGTCCGTCTGCACCAGATAGCCAGCGGCGGCTCTGGTGGGATGAACGTTAGTCCCTGAGCCGAGAATCGTCAGATGCATCGTTCACAGGAGAGAGATGGCGGTGTACCGTCCATCAGCAAGCCCCCCCTCACGTCCGAAGTTGATCCATAACGGTTTGCGCGTCTTGCAGGTCTATACAATTACAATTTGCTCGTTGATTGAATCGGGAATAAACAGTTTCTAGGAGACACCGGGCATCTTCCGGCCTGTTCAACGTCTTCAACAGCCTCGCCAGACTCGTCGCCGCCCGAAGCTCCAACATGAAGGCATGTTGGCTCCGCGCGATCGTCAGCGCCTCTTGAAAACACTGTTTCACATCCTCGATCGGCGGATCGGCCCGCCCGAGCAACAATTCGCCCTTAAGCCTGCTCAGTTCAGCCATCCAAAACCGCTCGCCCTGTGTCGTAGCGAGCCGCTGCGCCTCTGCGATGGCGTCCACCCCTTCATCGATTCGTCCATAATGCAGATCACTCTCCGCGAGCAAGGCCAACGTGTAGGTGTTATTGAGCGCAGCCCCCGTCGCTTGGGTCGCGGCGAGCCCCTCTCTCAACCGGGCAAGCCCCCTCTCATCACCGTTTTGGGCCAACGCCCAGCCCTGCGAGGAGACGGCCCAGGCTCGCGCCACTTCAAACGAATACTTCGTTGAGATCGCGATCGCTTCCTCGGTCAACTCCAACGTGCGATTCGCGTCGCGCAGCATGGACGATATCCATGCCGTCGTCGCCAGGGTAAAGGCCAAGGTGAACGGATGCGCCAAGTCCCTCGCTTTGCCGATGGCCTCCGACACCAGCGGATCGACCCGGTCCACTTCGCCCACGATCCATAACGTCCGGGCCAGCATGATGCTCGCCGTGATGCCGGGGTCCTGCGTGTACGGCAAGGCGTGGGAGCGGCATGGACGCGGATCGGCCGTGGCAGCTTCGAGATGGCTCTTGGCCTCCTCGAACCGACCGATGAAGGAGCTGGTGGACCCTACACTCTCATGGGCACGAACTAAGAGCTCGGGAACCTGCCGGCGGCGGGCCAACGACAGAAGATCTTCGGCCAGATCCGAAGCCCGCTCCAGGGGCCCCCGCACCAGATGGAACACCCAGAGTCCCCAGACAGCAAGGAAATGCTGGTCCGACAGACTGTCTTCGTTCGAGAGCTCCCTGGCTCGGCGATAGTTCCGCTCGATGTCGTCGGACGCATACCCCTTGAGGGTCACCATGGGAGCTCCACGCGCGATGAGGAGATCCAATTCCAAGGCGTCGCGATCTGGCCCTGCGGGTAACTCCTTCAACAAGGCCAACGCTTTGTTGAAATGATTGAGGGCTTCAATGTCAGCCGACCGCTCGGCATCCCTGCGAGCCGCGAGGCGGCGGTAGTGGACGGCGGCTCCTATCAATCCGGCCTGCTCATAGTGATAGGCCAAGAGTTCCGGCTCCGCCTTGACACGCTCGGTGAACTTGCCCTCCAGCGCGCTTGCAAGACGGGCATGCAGGCTTCGGCGGGATTTTCTGGGCAACGTGTGATAGGCGGCGTCCTGCAACAACGCATGTTTGAACTGAAACTTGGCGTTCGGGATGTCGCCTTCCTGGAAAATGAGCCCCGACATCACCAGACGGCGGAGCGCCTGCTCCAACTGGCTCTCCTCCAGATCGACCGCTTCCCGCAACAGTTCATAATCGAATTCCCGCCCGATCGCCGCTCCGATCTGCACGATGTCCTTGGCCGAACCCAATCGGTCGATCCGCTCCATGAGCAGAGCCTGCAAACTGTCGGGAATGGCCAAATCCGTCAATCGCGTGTTCAAGCTGAACGAGTCGGTCCCTTCGGTCAGCACGCCGGACGCGAGCAGATTTTCCGTCAACTCTTCGATATAGAGAGGAATCCCGTCCGTTTTCACCAGGACCGCCTGCTGCACCTCGGGCGGCAGCGCCTTGCCCCTGGTCATCTCCGCAATCAGCTCGGCGCTCTGCCGGCGCGGAAGTCGGTTCAAGGAAAGACAGGTGACGTGGCTGGAGTCGGCCCACATCGGCTTGAAATCAGGGCGAAAGGTGACGACCAACAGCACGTGCATCTGCTGAATGCGATCGATCATCCTCGTCAAAAAATCCAACGTGGTCGGATCAAGCCAATGGGCGTCCTCCACCACGAACAACACGGGAGATCGATCGGCCAGTCTGTGAACGGACTGCACGAGCGCCTCCAGCGTCAGGTCTTTGCGCCGCTCCGGCGACAGAGCCGGCAGCCGATCTGAATCGTCCGCCGATATCCCCATCAATTCGGCGATCAAAGCGACCGTGATCGGGTCGGCAAGCCCGATAGCAGCCATCAGATCATGGAGCTTTTGTCGTTGTGTCTCGGCGCCGTCCTCTCCCGTCATTCCCGCCATCTGCCGCAGAGCGGTGATCGCCGGATAGAGCACGGTGTCGGTATGGTGCGGCGAGCATTGAAATTGGACCAGGGCATGAGCGGAACCGGCAAGCCGATCGCTCACATAGCGGACCAATCTCGATTTGCCGATGCCGGCTTCGCCGCTGAGCAGCACGACCTGGCCTTCACCGTCGGCGGCTTCCCGCCAGCGGCCCATCAACAGCGCGGTCTCATGCTCCCTGCCGACGAAGCCGCCCATTCGGCCGGCTCGACGCGACTCGAACCGGCTGGCCGACGGCTTGCTCCGCAGCGCCCGCCATGCCTGGACTGGCGTTGAGAAGCCCTTGAGCGCGAACGTCCCGTGATCGGCGAACTCGAACTCCCCGCCGACCAGACGCTTCGTCGCCGAATCCACGATCAATTGATTCGGCGCGGCCAGTGCCTGGAGTCGAGCCGCCAGATTCGGGGTCTCGCCGAACACCGACCGTTCCTTGGCGGTCGCCGTGCCGATCAGCTCTCCGACCATGACGGGTCCGGTCGCAATCCCGATTCTCACCGCCGGGTCAAACCCTTCGGGAAACGGATGGTCGCGGGGCAGCACCTTGACCAGCTCCAAGACGGCCAACCCCGCGTGGACGGCCCGCTCGGCGTCATGTTCATAAGCCTGGGGATAGCCGAAATAGGCCAACAGCCCGTCTCCCATGTATTTCGCGATGTAGCCGTTGAACCGGCCGATCGCTTGGCTGCACGCGTCCAGGAATCCCCGGATTGCGGCTTGAAGATCTTCGGGGTCCAGTCGGCAGGCCAACGCCGTCGACCCCGCAAGGTCGCAAAACATGACCGTCAATTGGCGGCGCTCTCCTTGGTCTTGGCCGGAGAGGACCGACACGGGTTCTTCGTTCCCGGCGATGGACCCGGGCGCCTCGCCGATGCTCGCCGGCCGTGGCGACAATTGGGCGATAGCACGCAACAGTTTTTTTCGATGTCCCAACAACACGCCCAAGGCAATCAAGTCTTGATCGTTCAGCTCCGGCAGCACGTCCCACGTAACGGCCTGCTGCTGAAACGCCTCTCGGTATTGATCAAGGCCGAGATCTTTCAACCATGTCGAGACACGATCATCCATAAAGAGGCCGGAGTGACGATCAAGCGCCCGCCCAAGCGTTCGGCTTGGACTCGGATCAGTGCATCATCGCGCGAACCACGGGCTTCTTGCAGCGGGCGATAGGCTCGTTGATAATGGGCGCATGCCCCACGATGTTTCCGCCATGAAGCCGGCTCCCCGATCCTTGATTCGACGCATCGAATACCGGCTCATCTCCCTCGTCATGGCGGCCGTCGCCTTTTTGCTCGAACGGGCCGTGCTTCGCTCCATCACGCGCAGTAAGACCGAGCTGTAACAGCAGAGGAATCAGAGCACGCCGCCGGGAGAAGGCCCCGCCGTTACCGTTCCCGCAGGAGATCGACGATCAGTCCGAGCGTCAACAGTCCGGCCACGATCCCGAACGTGACGGGCACCCAGTCGGCGACGGTCGCCGACATGGCGGTAAGCCCGCTGGACAGCAGGCTCGCCGCGGCGGCCGAGCTCAGCGCCAGGCGCCGTCCCGTCCGGCGAACCGTCCGTTCGAGTGTATTGGCCTGAAAATTCACGACCAGCTTCTGTCCGGGTCTGGCCCCGATCAGGTGTTCGACGGCTTCGGCCACTCGCTCCGCCCGCACTTTGAACTTTTGCAACTGATACGCCAGCGATTTGGGATCGAGCGCGGCCCCCGCGCGCGTGATCATGACGCGCATCAAAAACTTGCCCGCAACGTCGTACGGATCGAGTTTCGGATCAAGATGAGCCGTCGCCAGCTGAACTTGCGCCAGCGCCTTGGCGGCGAGCGTCAGCGAAGCCGGCAGCGGCACTCCATGTCGAAACGCAATGGCGCTCATTTCCTGCAACAGCGGTCCGATCTGCATCTCGGCGAGCGCCGCCTTGCGGTACTTGGCCATCACGTCGCCGATCTCGCTCTGCAACCGCGGAACGTCCAGATCGCTCCGGTCGATCGAACTCGTCATCATCAGCGTGACGTCGGTCAGAAACGCCGCGTCCTCTTTCCATAGAGCCATGAGCATCAACAAAAGATGCTCGCGCAACCCGGCGTCGATGGCCCCGACCATTCCGAAGTCGAGCAAGTACACGCGGTCCTTCCACCACATGAGGTTGCCCGGGTGCGGATCGGCATGAAAGAAGCCCTCGACGATGATCTGCTTGTAGAAACCCTCCAACAATTGGCGCGCCGCCTCGATCCGTTCCCGGCCTTCCGGCGCCTGCGCGATCGGGATTCCTTGAATCTCCTCCATTACCAACAAACGGGCGGTGGACAACTCCTGATGGACGGCGGGGACCGCCAATCGGTCATAGTCCGCCAGCACCGTCCGCATCCGTTGGATATTCTCGATCTCCTGGCGAAAGTCGAGCTCGCGCTGAAGCGACGTCGAGAGGTGCTTGAACACCGCCTCGATATCCACGACCTGCTGCAGAGCGGGGCGTCGCCCGACTTGGCGGGCAAAGATCTCGAAGAGAGCCAGATCCTGCTCGATGTCGGCCCGAGCGGTCGGTCGTTGAACCTTGACGACAACTCGGTCTCCGTTTTCGAGAGTCGCCCGATGGACTTGCGCGATGGTCCCGGCGGCGAGCGGTCTGGGATCGATCGACTCGAACACGTCTTCCCACGGCACCCCCAGCTCCTGCTCCGCCACCCGAACGACCTCGCTTTCCGGCATGGGAGGCACGCGGCTCTGCAACAGGGCCAGTTCTTCGATGTACTCGGCCGGCAGAAGATCCGGACGAGTCGACAAGATCTGTCCGAGCTTCGAGAAGGTCGGACCCAATTCCTCCAACGCCGAGCGGAGGCGCTTGGCCTGTTGGCGACGAGTGGACACGTCCGCTTGATCAGGCCGGCTGAAGAGTTCCTTGACGCCGTGCTTCGCCATCACCGTGGCGATGCGCACGGCCCGTCCTCCCAGCCTGGGTTCAGGAGAGGAGTCCTCGGTGGAGCGTTGAAAAATCGGCGCGGCTTCGGGACCTGGCTCGCCCACAGCCTGAAGGGTGTTCACAATGATGACGGTACAACGGGCATTGTGACTGATGCGGTTCGGGACGTTCCCCAGCAAGAACTCCTTTCGTCCCGCCATACCCGAATTCCCGACCACCAGCACGTCGATCGCTTCGCGCTCGGCGGCACGGACGATGGTCAACGCCGGATCGGAATCGACGGCGACAAGGGCGTGTCCCCGTTCTCCGGCCAGTTGCGTCACGATCCGGGTGAGTTCATCGCCGGCGGCTTCGGCCCGGGTCTGTTCGGCGGCGCCGAATTCCGTGGCGGTCGGCTGTTGCGGCACGATGACCTGCACCACAAACAGCTCGGCTCCGTAACGATTTGCAAACTCAGCGGCCCACTGGACGGCATGGTCCGCCGTTTTGGAACGGTCGGTCCCTACCATCACACGTCGTATGCCGGTGGTGGGTACGGGTGAAGGAGGGGTCATCGCCTATCGCGGGGCTCCAAAGACTGTTGATCGGACTGTCGATCCGCCGCATGGGGTCGGAAGAGCCGACACGGCAACAGCCGGCATCATGCCATTACGACCGTCATTGTGATCTATGGTGAGTCCCGGCCGCAACCTCACCGGTCTTGATCAAAACTGTCCCTGATTCGCAACAGGAATGCGCGTGCCTGCTCCACTTCCTGCGGGGTCAAGGCCCGCTCGAAAAACGGACGGATGAACGCGGTGTGGGCACTGAACGTTTTGCGAAACAGGGCGTCGCCCTTGGCCGTCAGTGAAATTTTCGTGTACCGCCGGTCCCCGTGCATCGCCTCGCGCTTGATCAACCCTTTCGCGGCCAAACGATCCAACACGCCGGTCAAGGTGCCTTTGGTCACCAGCGTCTGGTGAGACAGTTCCGAACAGGTCATCCCGTCCGTATCGCCTAAGGTGGCGATCACGTCGAACTGCGAAGGTGTGAGCCTCAGGGATTTCTTAATATGGCGACTGCCGGTCCGCCAGAACGCCAAATAGGCCTCCACCAGCGGCCGAACCAGTTTTAAATAGGGATCATCTTGTGGATTTGGCAATGTCACGACCGGAGCATAGTGGGAAGACTCCACACCGTCAAGATGGAGACCGCCATTCCGGCTGCTCGACGTCGCGTGCCGCGTCTCCGAGGCAAGCAGACTCGTTGACCGGCTGTCCGGTCTATCCGTAAGATCCTGCCATGCAGCAGCAACAACAAACAAACGAGCGGAGTCCTATTCAATTAACTGCGATCCTTGTCCTGGTGGGAATGATCGTGGCCGGCGTCTGGGTATGGAAACGGCTGCCGACCGAGACCCAGATCTTTCTCATCGACCACGCCGTTCCGATCGCGGCGGGAGCGGCGACCGTCGGAGCGGTCGTCCTGCTCGCGATCCGGAACATCCGCCGGCGGATCGCGCGTCGACGCAAGCGGGACCGTTTGCTCGCATCGTTCCGGCAAGAAGCCGATCCGGACAGAAAACTGGCTCTGTCTTTCGAGCTGATCGAATGCAACGGCTATCGAATCGACGGCCTTGAATCGGTTTCTCCGGCCCTCCGAACCCTGTGGGACCACACCCTTCTGCACTCGCCGGGCGACGAGCGCCATCGAGTGCGGGGGATGGCGGCGAGCCACTTGGGTCTGTTACGGGACAACTCCGTTCTGCCCCTGCTTCTTCGAGCATTGGAGGACGATCACGCCTACGTGCGCGCGTGCGCGGCCCTGGGCCTGGGGCGGTTGCGGGCCTTGGAAGCAAAGCCGAAGCTGGAATATCTTGCCAAAGAGGATTGGGATCAAACCGTTCGCAGTCGATGCCGGGAGGCGCTGGACCAACTGAGATACGTGAGCCCGGAGAAGTCTTAGTTGCCAGTTGTCGGTTGCCAGTTCTCAGTTGTCAGTTCTCGGTTGATGGACCTCATGATGGCTGAACGGCATTCTCTTCTGACAACCAAGAGAACACCTTGTCACGACACCAAATGATGAGCCACGCGATCGGTCCCTACTTGACGAGCGAGATTCCCGGCATCGGCGGGCGAATCCGCGTCGAGCCGGAGGATTTTCGCGTGGAAGAATTGCCGCTGTACCTCCCCTGCGGCACCGGCGAGCACCTCTATATCAAGGTCACCAAGCAGCTCCTGTCCACCCCTGATCTCATCAAACTGATTTCGAGCACGACGGGCCTGAAAGCCAAAGCCATCGGAACGGCAGGCCTCAAGGACGCGCGGGCCGTCACGACCCAGATGCTGTCTTTGCAGCTCGCCACGCCCGAACAGGTGGCCCGCCTCAAGCCCAACGAGCGGATTCTTTCAATCGAGATCCTTGGACGCCATCGGAATCGGCTGCGTCCCGGCCATCATGCGGGCAATCGGTTTCACCTGACGATTCGCCATGTCGCGCCCCATGCCAAGGACACGGTCCCGGCCGTTCTTGAGATGCTCCGACGACGAGGGGTCCCCAACTATTTCGGTCCGCAACGGCAGGGACGGGACGGAAGCAATTATCGGATCGGCGCGACGTTGCTGACCGATCCAGCCGAACGGACCTCGATGAGTCGCGCCAAGCGCATGTGGTACCTCAACGCCTTTCAGTCCCATCTGTTTAACCGCATTCTCGCCAAACGGATCGACTCGCTCGATCGTGTCTTTGCCGGAGACTGGGCGATCAAGACCTCGACGGGCGCCTGTTTTCAAGTCGAAGACGAGAGCGCGGAACAGCCCCGAGCCGACCGCTTCGAGATCAGCCCGACGGGGATCCTGTTCGGTTCGCGCGCCTCATGGGCCGGCGGCGAGCCGGGACGGATCGAGGAAGCCGCCGCCGCGGAACTGGGCACGACAAAAGACCTGCTGATTCACGCGGCCAAGGCGTGCGGCTTCCGTGGCGAGCGCCGGGCCTTGCGGGTCCCGCTCACGGATCTTGAGTGGTCGCTCGACGGATCAACCCTGACCCTGACCTTTCTCCTCCCTCCCGGCGCGTACGCCACCAACGTGCTGAGAGAACTGATGAAAACCGAGGAACTCGGCTCTTCCAACGATGCTCTCCACCGAGCGGAGAAGTGATAGAATCAAAAAATCAATCTTCTCATGGGAGAGCCGATGAACATTCATCAAGAAACCGTCGTCTTGAGCGGACACATCATCGACTCGCTCTTGCTCGCCAAGGTGCTGGACATCATCCTGATGATGGGCGGCACGTTCGATATCGAGGACGTTCGGATCGGTAAAACCAGGGAGGACCCCTCTTGCGCCCGCATCACCGTTCAGGCTTCCTCCCATACGCTCCTGAACGACATCCTTAAATCGATCCAGCCGCACGGCGCCTCCGTCGAGCGCGAAGCGGACTGCCGGTTCGAAGCGGCGCCGGCGGACGGGATTTTCCCGGAGGATTTCTACGCCACGACCCATCTGCCGACCCAAATCAGGCTCAACGGCCGATGGATCGACGTCGAACACATCGAGATGGACGTCGGAATCGTGGTGGATCAAGAACGGGCGACCGCGCGAGCCGTTCCGATGGGCGAGGTTCGGCGGGGAGAGCTGATCGTCACCGGCCGCGAGGGCGTGCGCGTGATTCCCCTGGCGCGGCCGCGCGAGCGGGACGTCTTCGGCTTCATGGAATCCCACGTGTCGGCGGAGCGGCCGCATGGCCACGTCATCGCCGACGTCGCCTCCCGAATGAGTCGGCTTCGGGAGCAACACAGGCGGGAGGGCGCCGCCTGCCGGGTTCTGCTGGCGGGAGGGCCGGCCATCATTCACGCCGGAGGGCGGGACGCCCTGACCTGGCTGATCGAGGAAGAATTCATCCACGTCTTGTTTTGCGGCAACGCCCTGGCGGCCCACGACATGGAAGCGGACCTCTACGGCACCTCCTTAGGCTACGGACTCACGGCCGGCCGCACGGTTCCTCACGGCCATGAACATCACTTGCGAACGATCAATCGGATTCGCGCGATCGGCAGCATCGAGCGGGCCGTGGCCTCCGGCGTCGTGAAAAACGGTATCATGGCCGCCTGTGTCCGGAAGAACGTCCCAGTCATCATGGCCGGCACCATCCGCGACGACGGCCCCCTGCCGGGCGTCATCACCGACTCAATACAGGCCCAACAGGCCATGCGCGCCGCGATCGGCGGTGTGAAGCTCGCGCTCCTGGTGGCCTCCACGCTGCACGCCGTTGCCACGGGCAACCTGCTGCCGGCGACGGTCCCGACCGTCTGCGCGGACATCAATCCCTCCGTGCCGACCAAGCTCGCGGACCGCGGGAGTTTTCAGGCCGTCGGTCTGGTGATGGACGCGGCGTCGTTTCTCTCTGAGTTGGCCAGATTGCTGGGAAGGCCGGCATGACCCGCCTCCTTGTCTGCCCGCCGGACTTTTTTGGAATCGAATATGAAATCAATCCCTGGATGCGACTCAACAATCAGGTGGACCATGAACGGGCGATCCTCCAATGGAACAGCTTGATGGCGGTATTCGAACGGGACATCGGTGTGACGCTCGAACGGCTGGCGCCCGTGCCCGGCCTCCCCGATTTGGTCTTCACGGCCAACGCCGGCGTCGTGGTCGGCAAGACGGCGGTGGTCAGCCGGTTTCGGCATCCGGAGCGACGGCGTGAGGAAGCCTGCTTCGAACAGTGGTTTCGCGACCACGGCTACAAGGTTCTGGCGTTGGAGCCTGGCCTGTTCTTCGAAGGAGCGGGAGACCTCCTGGGTTTCCCGGACTATTGGTTCGGCGGCTATCGACAACGATCGGATATCCGCGTATTCCCGATCCTGAGCGAATGGTTTCATCGGGAAATCATCCCGCTCGAACTGGTGGACGGCCGCTTCTATCATCTGGATACCTGCTTCTGCCCCTTGAGCGGAGGCGAGTTGTTGTATTTTCCGGCCGCCTTCGATCGCTATGGCCAAACCGCCATTGCCGAGCGAATCCCACCGACCAAGCGACTCGTAGTCCCCGAGCAGGATGCGCTGCGATTCGCCTGCAACGCCGTCTGTATCGACAGCCACGTGGCTCTGCCCGCCGGCTGCCCCACGACCGAACGGATGCTCCATGAGCGGGGCTATCAGGTTCACGCCGTGCCGCTCGATGAGTTCATGAAATCAGGGGGATCAGCCAAGTGTCTCACGTTAAAGCTGGACGAGTGAGAAAAGCCTCGCCAACGACCCGGTTTCTCGAAGAAACCGGCTCTCGACGCCGCGCCCTCAAAGCCCGCGCGTCGTCGCACTACTTTGTTCGAAACAGGAACGCCCCATAGAGACCGGCGATCGCAATGGTGACCAGCTCGATCGTGAGCAACATGCGACTCACCACGGCTTCCGGCGTCGGAGGAGAGAGAAGAAAGTGCATGCCCAGGAACTCCGGCGGCTGATCGGGCGGCGTCTCCCAGGGAGGGAACAGCAACGCAAGCACCAGCGCCGCGACCATTCCATAGAGCACGCGGATGTTCAACTGTCCCGGCTCACGGCCGTCTGAACGCGAGGCGGGTCCGGGACGAGCGTCTCCTCCAAGCCGACTCCCGCAGGCGACGCAGAAGCGATGGATTTCAGGCTGGGAGCGGTGACACGCCGGGCACGTTTGCATGGCCCAATCCTCTCAATGTCAATGGCGTTGCTCCGCCATCCGTTTGATGACCGACGAGTAGGCTACACGCATCGGGTTCGATTTGCGAGAGGCGGCCGCCCGTTTCATTGACAGGGGGAAGAGGGGCTTTCTATAATCCGTCGGCTTCAAGAAATGGCTTCCTCTCGCCGTGACGATCTCCCGACGTTCAACGCCATGCCGGCGGGCGACGTACAAATGCCATGCAACCGAGCACCAGCATAGCCGTCATCGGAGCGGGAGCATGGGGAACGGCTCTTGCCAAATTGCTGGCCGAGAAGGGGTTGACCGTTCGCCTCTGGGCCTATGAGCAAGAGGTGGCTCGGTCGATCAACTCGTTTCACGAGAATCCGGTTTTTCTGAAAGGCGTTCCGCTTCCCTCCGCCCTCACCGCCACCTCATCTCTCCCGGATGCCGTGGAAGGCTGTGAAGCCCTGCTCTTCGTCACGCCTTCTCACGTGGCGCGGGCGGTTCTGAACCGGTTGGCTCCCTGTCTGAGCCGTCCGATTCCTTTGATCAGCGCCACCAAGGGTCTTGAGGAGGACACCGGGAAGCTTATGACCCAGGTGATGGAAGAGATCTTGCCTCCATCCATGCATCAATCCCTGATGGTCCTTTCCGGACCCAGTTTTGCCGGCGAGTTGAGTGCCGGACGCCCTACCGCGGTTTGTCTTGCCGGTTCGGACGACCGGCTTGCCCGGCGGTTCCAACAGACCTTGATGACGCCGGTCTTTCGCGTCTATGCCGATCTCGACGTGATCGGCGTCCAGTTGGGCGGGGCGTTGAAAAACGTCATCGCTCTGGCGGCCGGCATCGTGGACGGCCTGGATCTGGGGCTCAACGCGCGCGCGGCGCTCATCACGAGGGGACTGGCGGAGATCGTTCGATTGGGCGCGGCCATGGGAGCCGATCCCCGCACTTTCTACGGCCTGTCCGGCGTGGGAGACCTCGTGCTGACCTGCACCGGCACGCTGAGCCGAAACCATACGGTCGGCATGCGCATCGGGAAAGGCGAACCGCTCGAAACGGTTCTGGGCACCATGCACGCCGTCGCCGAAGGGGTCCGGACCGCCCGCGCGGCGCTGCAACTGGCTCGGCGACACGGCGTGGAGATGCCCATTACGCAAGAGATCAACGCCGTGCTGTTCGAAGGCAAGTCCTGTCGAAAGGCCGTGAGCGACCTGATGGAACGCGACGCCAAAATGGAAAAATCCTCCGCATGAGTCCGGAACAACTTGAGCGACTCCTCCGGCAGGTTCGTCACGGGCGGGTGACGATCGAGCAGGCGCTTCAACGGCTGCGATCCCTGCCGTTTGAGAACCTGGGCTTCGCCTCTCCCGACCATCACCGTTCGTTGCGCCAGGGGTTCCCCGAGGTGGTGCTGTGCGAAGGCAAGACGCTCGCCCAGATTCTTGCCCTTACACGATCGCTCGTGAAACACGGCGGCCCTTTCCTTGCCACACGGGCTGAACCGTCGGTGGCCCGCGCCATTCGGCGGCTCATCCCTCGGGCTCGATATGCCCCCGATGCCCGCGTCGTCGCCGTCCCGCCACGCCCCTGGACAAAACGCGGCCATGTCCTTGTGATTACCGCCGGCACCGCCGATATCCCGGTGGCGGAGGAAGCCCGAGTCACGGCGGAAGTCATGGGAAGCCGAGTGGACCGACTATACGACGTGGGAGTCGCCGGTCTTCACCGGCTGCTGGACAGAAAAGAACGGCTCTTTGACGCCAGGGTGATCGTCGTCGTGGCGGGTATGGACGGAGTCTTGCCGAGCGTCGTGGGCGGCTTGGTGAGTTGTCCGGTGATCGCGGTCCCCACCAGTCGCGGCTATGGGGCGAGTTTCGGCGGGCTGTCGGCGTTGCTCACGATGCTCAACTCCTGCGCGGCCGGCGTCGGGGTCATGAACATCGACAACGGCTTTGGGGCGGGCTGCCTGGCCCACCGGATTAATACGCTGGGACTGAAAGATAGGGAAGAAGCAGGCGCGTAGCTGCTCTTGCCGACGTATCCGGCTCTCTCCCCCAACCGTCCGTTATTTGACTTCCAACGTGCCCCGCTTGGGCCATGCCACCATGACGGTGCGCGGGCCTTTTTCACCGTCGGCAAGCAACTTTGTCCGGACTTCGTAAGAGTAGATGCCCGCCGCGGCTTGTTGTTTCCGGTGGTCCTGCCCGTCCCAGACGAGTTCGACGGACAGTCTCGGCCGCTCCGCTTGGCTTTCTTCTCCCTGTGGAAGCTCAACCGGCTGTCGGTGGGTCAGAAAGCGAAGCGACGTTTTGGACGGCGAACTGATCAATGACGTCACTTCCAGAATAAGCGCCTCGTCCAACTCCTTGGGGAGCTGCACGGTCACCATGATTTGCAAGGGCCCGTTCCCCGGTTCAAACGGAAGGGGGTCCATTTTCAGATCGACGATCTTGAGCTCCGGTTCCGGGCGCGGAACGCGATCGGGCTTGGTTCGAGCCTCGCCGTCGATCGACACGAAGACGGCGAGACAGAGACACAGCGCCGCCGTCCATGACAACACCGCCCGCGGCGGAGACGCATGGAATTCCGGACCCTTGCGGCGCGGGGACGTGAACCGTCTGATGCGCGTGGTGAACGGTCGTGCGTTTTCGGTCTTCATGAGGCGAGCAAGATCTCCGATGACGTCGCGCGATCGTGTCGTTTCGGATAACACAGCGCCGGGAGGCTGTCAACGAGAGGACGGAAACGAATTGCCGCGCGCCGTTCCCTTGGGTAAGATGATCGGCCATTTCGCGAAGAGGAGACCGGTGGGGCGCCGTCTGCATTTCGATTGTTTTTCCGGCGTCAGCGGCGACATGATGCTGGGCGCGCTGGTCGACGCCGGACTGCCTTGGACCACATTGGTGAACGGACTCAAAGGCTTGAAGTTGAACGGATACCGGCTGCGCAAGCGAACCGTGCGTCGGGGATCGTTGGATGCCACGAAGGTCGACGTCATCGTCCGACAGGGGTTCGAGCGGCCCCTTTCGCTTCCTCGCATCCGCCGGATCGTGGCCGCCGGCGTCCTGCCGCCCGTCGTCAAACAACGGAGCCTTGATGTGTTCGATCGATTGGCCGAAGCGGAGGGAACGGCCCATCGCACGGCCGGCCGCAAGGTTCGGTTTCATGAAGTGGGCGTCATCGATTCGTTGATCGACGTGGTGGGCAGCGTGCTGGGTTGCCATCTCCTGGGCATTACCGACGCCACGGCCTCCGCCGTCAACGTGGGGAGCGGAACGGTGCCGACGTCCCACGGCCCGTTGCCGGTGCCTGGGCCGACCGTGGCGGTTCTGGCGAAAGGGATTCCCGTCTATGCCGAGGGGCCGCGTTGCGAACTCGCCACCCCCACCGGCATGGCGCTGTTGCGAACTCTCGTATCGGATTTCGGTTCGACTCCGACGATGAAAATCGCGGCGGTCGGGCACGGCGCCGGCGATCACGATCCGGAGAATTGGCCGAACGTCTTGCGCGTGTTCCTTTCCGAGCCGACAGCCGGCGGAGGCCTGGCGATCGACCGTGTGATCCAGCTTGAGACGAACCTCGACGACCTGGCCCCGCAGACCTACGAACACGTCATGGACCGCCTGTTTCAAGCCGGCGCTTTGGATGTCGCGCTGATTCCGGCCATCATGAAACAAAGCAGGCCCGGCGTGATTCTCACTTGCCTGGCCGCGCCGGAGCGGAGCGAGGCGATCCTCGATGTGTTGTTCAAGGAAACGCCCACGCTCGGCGTGCGCCTGCAAGAACTATCCAGGCGGGTGCTCCCCCGGCGTCTCGTGTCGATGAAGGTCGCCGGAGGCACGGTCCGCATGAAGGTCGCCACGATGGCCGATGGGACGGAGAAGGCGGCTCCCGAGTATCGCGACTGTAAGGCCGTCGCCGACCGCACCGGACTGCCTCTCAGAAGCGTGATGGAGGAGGCCTGCCGCATCTATCACGCCGATCGGAGGACGGAACGAAACACGACAACGGAGATCAAGCCGAAGAGCTGATCTCGAGGAAAGAAACGACCCGCTCCACGGTTCATACCTATGAATGCTTTGTTTTATGCGCTGCTGTTTCTCATCTCCATCGCCGTGACGTTGGGCGCCTGCACGTTGTTTACCAACGGCATCGAATGGCTCGGCAAACGATTGGGCATTTCGGAAGGCGCCGTGGGCAGCATTCTCGCGGCCATCGGCACCACCTTGCCCGAAACGTCCATCCCGATCATCGCGATCTTTTTTGGAGAAAGCCAGGATGAGGTGGACGTCGGACTGGGAGCGATTCTGGGAGCGCCATTCATGCTCAGCACGCTGGTCCTCCCCCTTCTCGCCCTCCTCCTGCTGCTCTATGCCTGGGCCGGGAAGCGAACGGCGCGATTCCATCTCAACTACAGCGAAGTGGTGACCGATCTGGGTTTTTTTCTGGTCGGCTACATCATCGCCTTGGGCTGTATTTACAGTCCCTATCGACTCGTGCATCTGATCGCGGCCGTGGTTCTGGTGTGTCTCTACATCTATTACATGAGGCTCAAGCTGAGCGCCCCGCAGGAAGATGGGGACGGCAGCCAGCCGGAGCCGCTCATTTTCGCAAAATCAAAGGCCACGCCTCCCCGCCTGATGATCGGGCTGCAAACGTTGATCGGCCTGGCCGGATTGATTTTGGGGGCGCACCTCTTTGTGACGGCGACGGAATCGATGGCCGGCGCCTTTGCGATTTCTCCGCTGTTGCTGGCGCTTTTGATCGCCCCGCTCGCGACCGAGCTCCCTGAGATGTCGAACAGTTTCCTCTGGCTCTACCGGAAGAAAGACCGTCTGGCGGTCGCCAACGTCACGGGCGCGATGGTCTTTCAAGGCACCATCCCGGTTTCCGTCGGCTTGATCGGGACCGATTGGGTGATTACGGCCTCGGCCAGTTCGACGATGGTGCTGGCCCTACAGGCGGCGAGTTTTTACCTGCTCCAGTTGTTCATCGGCGGCTATTGGCGCGCCTGGCTCCTCGGAAGCGGCGCCTTGCTCTACATCGGGTACACGGTGTACCTTGCTCTTCGCCCCTGATTCATCAACGCCGACCATGACAGCCGGACCGATCAAAATGCCATCCTCTCAACCGCCCCTGCTCGGCATCACAATGGGAGATCCGGCGGGAATCGGACCCGAAGTGATCGCCAAAGCCGCCGCCGACCGGAGCCTCCATTCTTTGTGCCGGCCTGTGGTGATCGGATCGGCCGCCGTGATGGAGCGTACGATTGACGGCCTGAAACTGCCCTTGACCGTTCACCAGATCCAGAGTCCCGACTTACTCCAACCGCTTGAGGGGACCCTTGCGGTGCTTGATCCCCTCGACGGTTCATTAGGGCCGTTTACACCAGGCGTCGCGGCGGCCTCCACCGGCGGAGCCTCGGTCTCTTTTATCAAAAAAGCCGTCGAGTTGGCCCTTGCCGGCTCTCTTGACGGCATCGTCACCGCGCCGATCAACAAAGAAGCGATCAACTTGGCCGGCTGCCGCTACCCGGGCCACACGGAGCTGCTGGCCGACCTGACTCACACCGAGGAATCCGGCATGATGATCGTCGGCGGACCGTTGCGCGTCATGTTCACCACGACTCATCTCGCCATCAAGGATCTCCCGGCCTCGCTGACCCAAGCCAAAATTGAAAAGGCCATCCGGCTGGCCCACATGGCGCTCACGGGTCTGTTCGGGATTAAACACCCTCGGATCGGTGTCGCGGCGCTCAATCCCCACGCGGGCGAGCATGGTCTCTTCGGAGACGAAGAGACTCGCGTGATCCTTCCGGCCTCGAGAGCGGCGCAAGCGCAAGGCATCGACGCCAGCGACCCCTTGCCCGCCGATACCCTGTTCGGGAAGGCGGCGAACGGCCGATACGACGCCGTCGTCGCTCTGTACCACGATCAAGGATTGATTCCGCTGAAATTGGTGGCCTTCGGCAAATGCGTGAACCTGACGGTCGGCTTGCCGATCATCCGCACGTCGGTCGATCACGGGACTGCGTTCGATATCGTGGGGAAAGGCATCGCCGATCCCGGCAGTCTACTTGAAGCGATCAAACTGGCCGCGACAATCGCCGCAACCCGCGCATGCCGCTCGCGCGAGTGGAGGGAGGTTCCTTCCTCATGACGGACGATCGTTCCCGATCCCTCGCCGTCGTTCGGCGACAACTCGAGGAACTGGACGTCCTGGAGCGACGGACGCTGCTCGACCTCAACACGGTCGCCGGAACGGAACGAATCGCGCAATGGAAGAGCAAGACCGCCGCCCTGTTGACCGAAACCGTGGGGCGGCAAGAAGGACTAGCGTTCGCCGCGATCCGGCCCGGGCCCTCCTTCACCAACGACTTGGTTGAGGAATTCACCGATCTGGTGGACTGTTACCGTGCTCCCCTTACGGCCTTGGCCAAACGCCTGGCCGAGGCCTCTCACCCCGGAGGCTGACGGGTGGAGAGGAGCGCACCGCCCGTCCCCATCAAGCACCTGGGCCAGCATTTTCTGATCGATCCCAACATCGCCCGAAAAATCGTCTCGCTGGCGGCCCTCACTTCCAAGGATTCGGTGCTGGAGATCGGACCGGGCCGAGGAATTCTCACCGTCGAACTGTGCCGCGTCGCGAATCGCGTGACGGCGATTGAGATCGACCGTCGCCTCTATGATTATCTGATCGAGCGGGATCTTGGTCATTCCAATCTCCACCTTGTGCCGGCGGATGCGATGGTCTATCCGTTTCAGGAACTTCCGATCGGCACGGTCGTGGTGGCGAATCTGCCCTACTACATTTCGACGCCGCTCTTGTTCAGATTGCTGGAGCACCGGCGGCGGTTCCCCCGGCTGGTGCTCATGTTGCAGAACGAAGTGGCGGACCGTTTGGTTGCGAAACCCGGAACGTCCGACTATGGCGTCTTGTCGGTCATGGCTCAATATGCGGCGACCATTGAGAAACCGCTCAAGGTGTCGCCTCGATGCTTTCGGCCCCGGCCGGAAGTGGAATCGGCCGTCGTCATCCTGCAAACCAGAGAGACGCAGGCCCTTTCGTCTGAAGAGGAGCTCCGGTTTGCCTCCTTGGTCAAAGCCTCCTTTGCCCATCGGCGAAAAACCCTCGTCAATTCCCTCAAAAACCAAGGGTATCCCCAGGAGGCAGTCCTGACGGCTCTTCGGGCTTTGGCCCTTCCCTTGGAAATCCGAGCCGAAACCCTCTCTGTCGAGCAGTTCATCGAATTGACCCGTTTGCTCCCTACTCCATAGAGCCGCGGACCGTTGGAATGCTATACTTTGAAGGCCGTGCGCTGAGGCAGCTCGGTGTCACGACGATCGAAAGGGATCTCATGGGGACAAAAGGCCGATCACTGGTTTGGTTGTTGCTCGCGGTGGTACTTCTCCCGGGCTGCGCCGGTGAGTTCGTGATGTTTCACAGTGAGTCGGGATCCCCCATTTTGATCGCCCGCCGCGCCTACTCGGTCGACGCCTGCGTCCAAAAGGTCAAGGAGGACGCTGCCCGTTTGGGCGTCACATTCCGCTATATCCACATGCGGGGGAATCTTGCCGGGCGCTCATTGCTCTGGCCGTTGGAACCGGGCTATGCCTGCGAAGCCGCCATCGGCCCAGAACAACCTCCGATCGGCGCCTATCCGAACGGCGCGAGCCTCCTGATGAAGGGCTCCTGACGTCGGAAGAAAGACGCGGGCGCCGCTGATTTGATCCGGTGCGCTCCTTCTTATCCTCCGGCTTTTCACCCCCCGTTGCCGAAACGAAGCGAGATTCTTGTTGATCCGGCTCCATCGGCTATACTTGTAGAAGGGACGGCGGACGCCGCCCGAAGGGGGCGGCCGGATCTTCACCCAGATGAATTCGCGGCGCGTCGATGCTTAAGATTTTACTGATCGAGGACAACGAAACGGACGCCCTGTTGACCCAAGACATCCTGGCCGAATGGAGCGTCGGGTCATTTGAAGTCACGCACGTCGTGCGTCTGGACGAAGCCGTCGACCGACTCGCCCGCGATCGCTTCGATGCCGTTCTGTTGGACCTTTCTCTTCCGGATGGATACGGGCTCGCCTCTCTCGGCCAGATCCAAGCGGCAAACCCCAGAATTCCGATCATCGTCCTCAGCGGGCTGAGCGATCAAGTCTTGGCTCTTCAAGCCGTTCAATCCGGCGCGCAAGACTATCTCGTCAAAGGACGGAACCAAGGCGAATTGCTGGCGCGCTCGATCCGCTACTCCATCGAGCGGAAGCGGGCCGAAGAACGGCTGACCTACTTGGCTCAGTACGACCAGTTGACCGGTCTCGTCAATCGCACGCTGTTCCGTGACCGGTTGCTTCACGCGATGGCGCGAAGCAAACGGCTTGGGCAACCGCTGGGGCTCATGCTGCTCGATCTCGATCGATTCAAGATCGTCAACGATACGTTGGGGCACGAGGCGGGCGATCGCGTGTTGAAAACCGCCGCCGATCGGATCAAAACGTGCGTGCGCGAAGCGGACACGGTCGCGCGCATGGGCGGCGACGAATTCACGATCATCCTGGAAGGCCTTTCTCATGAAGACGATATCATCCACGTCGCCGAGCGAATCACCAAGTCAATGGCCCAGCCGTTTTTTCTCGAATCGGGGCGGGCCTCCATCGGCGTCAGCATCGGCATTACCGTCTATCCGCTGGACGATCATGACATCGACGATCTCCTACGACACGCGGACGCCGCGATGTACCGCGCCAAACAACTGGGAGGAAACGCTTTTCAGTTTCACGTGACCGCCTGCTCTTTTTCATCCGCCCTTCGCGTCAAGCCGGTCTAAGCCTCTCTACGCTATCGCCACAGAGAACGGACCTTCGAGCGTCTCTCCCGATCACGCCGCTAAAATCACCGTCCGAGACGCTCCCGGTCGAAAAAGAGACAGGGCCCGTACAATTCTGTCTCTTCCATGGCATCGACATAGAACATCCTCCGGTTCACACCGAACCCGACTCTCGAACAAGTTGTTTTCATGGAATTTCTCCGTCCTCCGCGCACCAGGCATGGCATGGTGATTGCGAGAATGTCTTCCTGCTGAGACCGTGGCCAAGCCGGTATGGAGGCACACCTATGGCACAGACGATGATCGCAATTTTCTTGTTGTTCTCTATCATCCTGTCAACGGCCGACGAGTCCCTTGGAGCTTCCGGCCAAATGCGCGACACGTCTCGACGTCTGTACGATCGCGTCATGGAGGAATTCAAACAGCGGGATTATGAAGCGGCGCTGGCGGGGTTTCGGCTCTTCATCGAGCTGCACGGCCAATCCTCGCTGGCCGCCAATGCTCAATACTGGATCGGTGAATGCCAGTTTCGAATGCGTCGATACAAAGACGCGCTGGATTCATTCTACAACGTCCTCATGTACTACCCCCTCAGCCAGAAACTGCCCGCTTCGACGCTCAAGCTCGGGCAAATCTATGCAAAATTGGGCGATCATGAAAAGGCTCGCATGATGTTTGATCGGGTCATCGATCAATATCCCGGCAGTTCGGAAGCGGAGTTGGCACAGAAGGCCGTTGAGACGACCATCAAGTCCGAGCAAGGATCCCAAGAGTCCGATTAGGCGGGCCTGGGATCGTGAGGGGCCCCGTTTCTCACGACGCGGGCTCCTCCTCGGACAGTCCCAGGAGATCGATCAGTTCGGGGATGGTGTACGAGCGAGTCGATCGGGCCTTGGCCACTCTGATGCCCGCGGCGGCCATGACCGACTCCACGACCCGGTGGCGATCGTTCTGAGTCGTATCGGAAGGCTCCCCTTGGAGCAGCACGACTTGTTCCACATGCCGCGATCCCGGATGCACCAGCACAAAATCGACTCGCGTCAACACGAGCCGCTTGAGAATCCGGAATCGATGTTTCCCCGACACATCGACGGATACAAACGACCAGAGAGGAACATGGGCCAAAATAAGGTAGCGGTCTCGAGTCGCAATCTGTAATCGGTTATAGAACGCACTCTCCTCCTCCGTCAGCAAGGGCTGTGCGGTGACGACCGCCTGGGCCGGCAACGTAAAATCGGCCGCCGAGCCCTCCGACGTCTTCGATCGGACGACGAGCCACCACAGAATGGCGACGGCCGCCGCCGCTCCCCCTATGACGAGATCCTTCATCGCCGGTCACTTCTTTGCGGCTCGGGACCGCAGACGTTCCATCCATCCCGGTCCGTTGGGGACGATACAGCCCAACAAACGAGGATGCGCCGCGCCGGTCACCGACGGCACATTCCCGCATTGGTCCGTCGCCGTTTGATAGCCCAAGACGGCAAAGGCCACCGCCTCGAAGGCCTTGCTGTCCCATCCATACGATTCGAACGGCGCCACCGGCGTCGGCGCGAACACGTCGGCGAGATGATGCATGATGGCTCGATTGCGCACGCCTCCCCCGCCGACGATGACTTCGTCGATTCCCCCCGTAATCCACCGCCGAACCGTTCCGACCGCTTCCGCGGTCCAGCGGCTGCACGTCGCCAGCAGATCCTCGATCGTCAACTGCTGCGCCTGCGGCATCGTCGTCAATTCGTCGATCATCTTGGCTCCGAACACCTCTCGTCCGGTGGATTTGGGAGGAGGCTGGGACAGATAGGGATGAGCCAGCAGCTTGGCTAACAATCTGCCGTCGACCCGCCCCCGGAAAGCCGATCGTCCCTCGCGGTCCATCGCCATCCGTCCGTTGGTGCTCCACGCCATGAGCCCGTCCAGCACCATGTTGGCCGGACCAGTATCGAACGCGACGATTCCGTCATATCCCGATCCGCGCGGCAAATACGTGACGTTGCTGATACCCCCCAAGTTGACGATCAGCCTGGCCCGACGGGCATGCCGGAACAGCAGCGCATGGACCGCCGGCGTCAGCGGCGCCCCCTGCCCGCCGGCGGCCATGTCACGGGGGCGAAAATCGGCGATGGTGGTGATACCGGTCCGTTCCGCGATGACGGCGGGCTCCGCGATTTGAAGGGTCGAGCGCACGGCTCCGACCCCGGCGTCCTTGATCCCGTACGGAAGGTGATGCACGGTTTGGCCGTGCGATCCGATCAGGTCGACGTCTTTCGGCTGCAACGACGCGGCGCGGATCACTCCCAACGCCGCATTGGCGAACCATTCTCCCAACAGCACGTTGAGATGGCACACCTCCGCCACGGTCCCCGAGACAGAGGTCGCCAAAATCCTCTGCTGGAGCGACCTCGGATACGAAAGCGGGTGAAACGCGATCATTTTGACGCGAAGCGCGGATTTCTCTCTCCGGATTTCCACCAACGCCGCATCGACTCCGTCACCGGAGGTTCCCGACATCAGCCCGACAACGTTCACGATGACGCCACCCTTTCTTCGAGGGATCTCCCGGTCGTTACGTCCACGCGGCTACGCTAATGGAACTCCGCCGGATGGTCAAGCGATCCTTTGTACGGTCACACCGGTGCAATCGCGATCATGTAACCGATTCGGGCCCACTTACGTTGACATCCTCCAAGTCGGATGTTACCGTCCTCCCCCATGTCGCGGGTTCGACATCAGCGGTCACCGGTTTCTTTTCTCCTTGTATTTTTTCTGGCCGGATTGGCGGGCGGAACTTCGGTCGCGAGAGCTCAGGACCCCATCGAGGTCGTGGTGACCATTCCTGTCCTGAAAGATCTGACCGAGCAAGTCGGACGCTCCCGCGTTCACGTGAAATCGCTGCTCACCGGGTTGGAAAACGAACACACGTACTCGCCCAAGCCCACGGACTTGGTTGCGGTGCGCAAAGCGCGGCTGTTGTTCGAAATCGGCCTCGGGCTCGAAGTGTGGGTCGCCTCGCTGGTGAAAAATGCGGGGAGCCCGTCGCTGCGGGTCGTCACCACTTCCCAGGGAGTCCCCTTGATCCATGATGATTCGGATGATCGACACGATGCGCGGCACGAAAACGGCGAGCCCCTTTCGTCGCAAGGGAATCCCCATATCTGGATGGATCCTGACAACGTCGGAATCATGCTGCGTCACATCACCGACGCTTTGATCGAGGTCGATCCCCCCCACGCGGGCGAGTACCGGCGAAATCTTGCCGCCTATCGCGAACAGGTGGACCGGCTTCGAGGTGACCTCTTGGATCGCGTCGGCCGACTGACGGACCGGCGCATTGTCGCGCACCATCCCGCATGGCCGTATCTGGCCAAACGGTTCGGGTTCGAGATCGCGGCGACGATCCAAATTCACTCGGGAACGGAACCGTCCGCCCTTCACCTACAGAATCTGATCGGCAAGATGAGAAAAGATCGGCTGAGAGTCATTGCTTCCGAAATTCAGTTGAGTCAACGGATTCCCAACCTCCTCTCAAAGGAAACGGGAGCGAGCGTCGTCGTCTTGACCACCCTGCCAGGAGGCTTGCCGGGTACCGAGTCGTACCTCGACATGCTCCGCTACAATGTGCTGAAATTGGCCGACGCCCTGGAGCGTTAGTTCTCTTCTGGCGATGCCCTTCTCTCAACATGAAAAAGAGCAGCATTCCATACCGAGAGGGCCTCGTCCGCCGATTATCCGATTTGACCACGCCTCGTTCGGATTCCCCGGCGTGACGGCGCTGGAAGACATCACCCTTTCCATCGAAGCCGGTGAGTTCGTCGGCGTCATCGGCCCGAACGGCTCCGGCAAGACCACCCTGTGCCGGGCGGTGCTCGGACTTCTTGCGCCGATCAAAGGACAGCTCCATATCTTCGATTGCGCCTGCCAAGAGCTCCGATGCCACCACCGAGCGAAGATCGGCTATCTTCCCCAGAAAGGCGTCGTGGATCGCGACTTTCCGGTCACCGTCTTCGAGACGGTGATGATGGGTCGATACGGCGCGTTGGGTTTGTTTCACCGGCCCGGCCCAGAGGACCGCCGGATCGCCTTGGAGTCACTGGCTCTCGTCGCCATGGAACGGTATAAGGACACCGCGTTGGGTCATTTATCGGGAGGCCAACAGCAGCGTGTGTTCATCGCGAGGGCCTTGGCTCAACAACCGAAGGTCCTCTTGCTGGATGAGCCGACGACGGGGCTGGATCTTCCCATGCAGCATAACGTCATCGAGCTGATTCAACACCTGCACGAGACGTTGGGATTGACGGTGCTGCTGATTACGCACGATATCAATATGATCCGATCGCGGGTGGACCGTCTCGTCCTCCTCAAAACCCGCCTGCACGCCGCGGGCCCCCCCGCCGATGTTCTCAAACCGAACATCCTCGAACAGGTCTATGGGAAAGGCCTGGTCATTTCCGACAAGGACCTGGTCATTGTCGAGGATTATCATCATTCCCACTGAACGGACATGGACCGATCGATCTGATGTTGGAACTGTTCGCGTACGATTTCATGCAGCGATCCCTTCTGGCCGCAGCGATGGTGGGAGGCTTGTGCTCACTGATCGGCGTTTTCGTCGTGCTGCGCGGCCTGGCGTTCGTGGGAGCGGGAACCTCGCACGCGGCGTTCGCCGGCGTGACTCTGGGGTATCTCATCGGATGGCCTCCCCTCTTGTTGGCCGTCGCGTTCGGCGTGGCGACCGTCTGGATCACGGGCTGGCTCGAGGAACAGGGCCGAATGAAACTGGACGTGTCCATCGGCATTCTGTACACGGCCACCATGGCGCTGGCCATCGTGTTCATCGGCCTGATGAAAACTTACAACGCCGAAGTGTACGGCTATTTGTTCGGCAGCGTGCTCTCGGTGACCGGCGAAGAACTGTTCCTCATCGGAGGGTTGGCCACGCTGGTGCTCGGCCTGTTGGTCGCCTTCTGGAAAGAATTGCTTTTCATCGCGTTCGATCAAGAGATGGCGGAAGCGTCGGGCGTTCCGGCACGCCGAATTTTTTTCCTCCTGCTGACGCTGGTGGCGCTCACCGTCGTGGTCTCGCTGAAAACCGTCGGGGCCATCTTGGTGTTCGCCATGATCCTCATCCCCGCTTCCACGGCCTATCAACTCACACACAGTCTGACGGCCCTGACCCTGTACTCGGTGATCATCGGAACGGCGACGGCCTTGACCGGCGTAGTGGTCTCTACGGTCTGGGACATTCCATCGGGACCATCGATCGTGCTGCTGGCGACGGCGGTGTTTTTTTTCTCGCTCGTGATTTCACCGAAAAGATTGAGAATCAGTTCCGGCCGTCTCCGCTGATTCTCTCTTCTCAACGACAATCCCCAGCCGACAAGCCGGTAGGCCGGCAAGTCGATGGAACGGAGAATTGTGATTTGACCATTCCGGCAAATTATGCGACAAGGAACCTGCTGTTTCGATCGGCGTGCTGTCACGCCGGACACGCCGGAAAGGAGGAATCGCCGGATGAGAGTCGAACGTCATTCCTCATGGCTTGTGACGTTCCTGTGCGTCAGCATGGTGAGCGTGCTGGCTCCGAGCGGGCGGCTTCTGGCCGCTGAGGACCTTCAATCGTTTGGGGGAATCCAACCGAAAACGTGGGTCCTGGGAGCTCGAGCCGGATTCGCCGTCCCCACACAATCCCTTTCGCACGATGTGGTCGGCATCGCGGGCTTTGATAGAGGTTCCGCCGGGATCGGTCCGCTCGTCAATGTTCAGGCCCTCTACAGCCTCAACCGTTGGTTTTTGGTGGGCCTCATGGTGGAGTGGGAGCGACACGGCGTTGATGCCGAGGATCGACGGTTATCCTTGGACGTGGGAAGTCAACATACCGTGTCGGTGCTTCCAACGATCGAACTGCGTCCCGTTAAATTGGGATCGGTCGTCCCCTATGCCAACATGAGTTTCGGCGTGAACGTGAACAGTTTCAGCGAGGCGGTTTCCAGCGAGATCAGCCCCAGCAATACGTTCGCCTGGAGGCTGGGATGGGGTGTGGACTATCTGGTGAACAGGCACCTGGCGGTCAACGCCGAGTGGGCCTATAAGCGAAACGACGGTCACGCACATGTCGATGACCGGTTTCGAATCAACGATTGGAACCTCTCGTCTTTCGGATTTCTCTTCGGCCTGAAAGCCTTCTTTTAGAGGCGCTCCCTCATGCCGGAGGGGGTGCCTGCGCCGACGACCACGACCGAGATGCCCTTTCTGATCACTCCCGACGAGCCTGAGTATTTCTGGCCCAGACCATCCCCGTTTGTTCTTTTGAGCTGAAACCCAACTTTTCATAGAAACCGGGGCGCCTCGTACACAGCCAAAAGAGTTCGACTCTCTGTAGTCGCGGATGATCCAGGATTCGTCGAACGATTTCCGAGCCGATTCCTTGCTTTTGATAAGCCCGATCGACGATCACGTCCCAGATCGTCGCTCGATAAACAAAATCGGTCAACACACGGCCGAATCCGACCAAACGTTCGCGGTCCCACGCACAGACGGCGAGATCGGTGTGACGAAGCATCTCCTCCGTCTCTTCGGCCGTCCGATCCTTGGCCCAGGGAGCCTGATGAAAGAGACCGAGCAGTCGATCCGCCTTGGGCAGGGTATCGTCCGAATAGAGAATTGCGGGCTTGAGGGTCGCTCGCATCTTATACTAGATTATCCTCCGCGCACGTAACAGCCGCCAGGAGGGAGTGTACGAGGAACATCATGTCAACGCAAGTCCGTACGTGTCCGAAATGCTTTCGATTGATGTGGCTGACTTCAGAACACTATGAGATGTTGGACGACGCCACCATCCGCGCCCAATGTCCCCATTGCCGATCCACGGTCCGGTTTTCTCTCGTCTCTCAAGGAGCAAATGCCGCAGGGCCAAAGATGGGCCATTGATCAAGGCGCCTCGCGCGCGTTGCGCGCGAGGCGCCGGTTCACATCCCTCCGGTTTCTTCCAATTCCGGCCTATTACCCGGCAGAACTTTGCGAAGCGACCTTCGGTATTCATCCACGCGGTTCTCGTCGGCAGGCTGCGCTTCGATGTCTCGATCTTTGATCATCTGCTGGATCTGATCCAGCAGCGAGAGCAGCGGCTGCACCGTTTCCAGCAATCTCCCTGACTCAAAGGCTTCAAGAGACTCAAGCAAGGGGGTGCTCAGGTGTTTGTACGGCGTGCCGACGATCCTGGTGCGCAGGCGCATCACCAGGTCATCATACGCTTCGACGGCGTCCGGAGGAGGTTTGATCCCCGTCGGCGCGACCGACAGATTGACGACGGCGGGCAGCTTGGCCGCATACTCTTTGATCCTCGACACCAGCCCGCCGACGGCATCGAGTACGTCCCCGATCCGCATACGAACGTCCTCCATGGTGATCGAACCGTCTCTCTTAGCCGTCCCGCGCGAGTCGCTCCAGTCCTTCGGCAATGGCTTCCATGTCGGCCGGATATCCGCGAGTAAACTCTCTAAAGTCTCCCGTCAAGGGATGGTGAAATCCAAGGGTTCTCGCATGGAGCATGACGCGCGGAACGGCGAGCGGTCCGATCATTTTGACTTTGGCGCCGCCATAGGTCTGATCGCCCAGAATCGGGTGCCCCAGAGACTGCAGGTGAACCCGCAATTGATGGGTTCGGCCCGTTCGAGGATAGAGCAGAAGATGGGCCGCCAGGTTGCCGAAGCGTCGCTCGACTCGATACTCCGTGATCGATTCCTTGGGCCGTGAAGTCCTTGAGGAGATTTTTTTCCGCTCTTTGACGTCCCGCCCGATCGCGAGGGTAATCACCCCGCGGGCTTTCTTCGGGACTCCCCACACCAAGGCTTCATACACGCGGGTGATCGTGTGACGCTGAAATTGCGCGGCCAGATGCCGGTGCGCATGGTCCGTTTTCGCGACGACCATGATCCCGGACGTTTCCTTGTCGAGACGATGAACCAGCCCGGGGCGTTCTTTCCCCCCAACGGTGGAGAGGGTGCCGCCAGAAGCGTCGAAATGATGCAGCAGTGCGTTGACCAACGTTCCGGTCCAGTTCCCAGGGGCCGGATGCACGACGATCCCAGCGGGTTTATTGAGGACCAGAACGGCTTCATCTTCATACAACACCTCAAGCGGGATGGCCTCTCCTTTGAGCTCCAGAGGTTCCGGTTTGGGGATATCCATCGTGATGGTATCGCCCGGTTTGATTTTGTGGCTCGGCTTCACCGCGACGTTGTTGACTCGGATACGACCGAGTTCGATCAGTCGCTGCAAGGCGGACCTGGAGATGGCTCGCTCCCGGTTGACAAGAAAGACGTCGAGCCGTTTGGGTTGCTCGCCGGGCGTGATAACAAACTCCGTGATCACGGAGATCTTCCTCCCGTCATGAACGGCCGGTCGCCAATCCGATCCACTCCCTCGGCGGTCTGAGTCGCACAAAGCATCGCCGTGAAACCGGAAACGTTTGCCGGATTATTGAATGGGCGGCGAGGATGACGGCCTGAACAACCGAGGCGCGAACCCGCGCGGGTGAAGGCTTGAATACGAGGCGGTTAGGCGTGGGCGACCTTCCGCGCCCGCTCCGCGATTTTTTTTCGCAGACGGGCTTTTTCGAGACTGATTTGAGCTTCCTTGACGTCGGACGGCAGGCCTCCCTGCTTGAGCCGACGTTCCGCTTCTTCCACTTTGGCCGTGGCGCGCTCCACGTCGATGTCTTCGGCCTTCTCGGCGATCTCGGCCATGACGGTCACCCTGGTCGGCGTCACCTCGGCATACCCCCAAAGCACGGCCATATGGTTGACTTGATCGCCGATGCGATACCGCAGTTCCCCGATCCGCAACATCGAGAGGAAATGACAATGACCCGGAAGGACCCCAAAGTCACCTTCCAGACCCGGCGCGATGACCTCATCCACCTGCTGGCTCAGCAACAGTTTTTCCGGCGTAACGACTTCCAAGAGAAATTTTCCAGCCATTTTGTCTTCTCTCTCGCTATGCGCCCGCAGTATCTCGACTCTTACACCTTCACTCCCATTTTTTCCGCCTTGGCGACCGCCTCCTCGATCGGACCGACCATGTAGAAGGCCTGTTCCGGCAAATGGTCGTACTTCCCCTCGAGGATTTCCTTGAAACTACGGACCGTATCCTTCAATTTGACGTACTTGCCCGGCGTGCCGGTGAACGCTTCAGCGACATGGAACGGCTGCGAGAGAAACCGCTGAATTTTTCTCGCGCGGGCGACGACCATCTTGTCGTCCTCGGACAACTCATCCATGCCCAGAATGGCGATGATGTCCTGCAAATCCTTATAGCGTTGCAAGACGGACTGAACGCCGCGAGCCACTTTGTAATGTTCCTCGCCGATGATTTGGGGGTCGAGAATACGAGACGTCGAGTCAAGAGGATCGACCGCGGGATAAATACCCAGCTCGGCCAACGACCGAGAGAGCACGGTCGTCGCGTCCAAGTGCGCGAACGCCGTCGCGGGAGCCGGATCCGTCAAGTCGTCGGCCGGCACGTAAATGGCCTGGACCGAGGTGATGGATCCGCGTTTGGTGGACGTAATCCGCTCTTGCAGGGCGCCCATTTCCGTCGAGAGATTCGGCTGATAGCCCACCGCGGACGGCATGCGGCCCAACAGCGCCGACACCTCGGAACCGGCCTGCGTGAACCGAAAGATATTGTCCACGAACAGCAGCACGTCTTGGTTTTCCTCGTCTCGGAAAAACTCCGCGACGGCCAAACCGGTCAACGCAACCCGAAGACGGGCGCCGGGCGGCTCATTCATCTGGCCGTAAACGAGCGCGGCTTTCGACTTGGTAAAATCATCCGGATCGATGACCTTGGACTCTTGCATTTCATGCCAGAGGTCATTGCCTTCGCGCGTCCGCTCTCCCACGCCGGCAAACACCGAAAATCCTCCGTGATGGAGGGCGATATTGTTGATGAGCTCCATGATGATGACGGTCTTGCCCACCCCGGCGCCCCCGAACAGACCGACCTTGCCCCCCTTGCTGTAGGGTTCGAGCAGATCCACGACCTTGATGCCGGTTTCCAGCACTTCGGTTTTGGTTTCTTGATCTTCGAGCTTCGGCGCGGGACGGTGAATCGGGTAGGTCTTCTTGGCTTTGATCGGCCCCTTCTCGTCCACAGGCTCACCGAGGACGTTAATCAATCGTCCCAGCGTTTCACGCCCGACCGGAACGGAGATGGGAGCGCCCGTATCGTGAACCTCCATGCCTCGCGTCAGGCCGTCCGTCGACGACATGGCCACCCCTCGCACACGATTCTCCCCCAAATGCTGAGCGACTTCGAGCGTCAATCGGATGGCCGGCCTTCCGGCGGCCTTGTCCTCCGCCTGTTCCACTTTCAGCGCATTATAAATGTTCGGCAATTTCCCCGGAGGAAATTCCACGTCCACCACCGGGCCGATGACTTGGACAACCTTACCTGTGCTCATTCTTCACCTTTCCAAATCGATGTCTGGTTTCCACGCCCCTTGACCGACGAATCGATCCTCCGGGGTTCATCCGCTTCTCCTTGCTCGCGTGTCGCGAAACGCGCTCGTGACAGTCCCTATTTCAGCGCTTCCGCGCCTCCTACGATATCCATCAATTCCTTGGTGATCGCCGCTTGCCGAGTCTTGTTGTAGTACAGCGTGACTTTTTTGATGAGCTGTCCGGCGTTGCGCGTCGCGCCGTCCATGGCGGCCATGCGTGCCCCGTGCTCGGCGGCGGCTGATTCCAGGAGAATTCTATAGGTTTGAACTTGAAAATGCTTGGGCACCAGAACGTCCAACAGTTCCGCTTCGCCCGGCTCGTAGAGATAGCCGCCTCCCGCCGCGCCTTCGACCGGCGCCACACCGAACTCGGAAGCCGCATCGACGGGAAAGAGTTTCTCGACGATCACACGCTGCTGGATCGCCGACTTAAACTCATTGTACACGACGTAGAGTTCATCGAACGTGCCCTGGACGAACTGGTCGGTGAGATCGCCGCCGATATCGATGGCGTGCTCGAAACTCAACTTATCGAAAATCCCCGTCCATTCTTGGCGAATCGGCCACGCGCGGCGGCGAAAATAATCCCGCCCCTTTCGCCCGACGATACTCAGATGGACCGCCACTCCCCTCGCCTCGCACTGCCTCACGAACTCCGTACTCCGCCGCACGATGTTGCCGTTGAAGCCTCCGCACAAACCGCGGTCGCTCGTCACCACCAGCACTTCGACTTTTTTGCCCTCGCGCTTCTGCAGGAGCGGATGGGCGGAGCGATTTACCCGTTGGCTTAAATTACTCAAGACACCTCGCATTTTATGAGCGTAGGGACGGGCCGCCAGGATACGGTCCTGGGAGCGTTTCAGCTTCGCGGCGGCCACCATTTTCATGGCCTTCGTGATCTTCTGGGTGTTCTTGAACGCCGCGATCTTGCGGCGGAGCGATTGGAGACTTGGCATGGTGTCTTATTTCGAAGTATCGATCGAGAGGCTAAAGATCCTTTTAGGAGAAGCCCTCTCACCCGCGCCTTTCACTCAGGCTTTGGCTCCATACCCCATCTTCTGCTTAAAGGTTGTGATTATTTCTCTCAGACGGCCTCCGACTTTGTCGTCGATCTTGCCGATCGACGTCACTTCCTTCCTCAGTTCAGGATGATGCTGCTGAATGTAATGCAGCAAATCCGCTTCAAACTGCTGCACTTTATCGACGGCCACATCGTCGAGAAAACCATTGACGCCGGCAAAAATGGAGAGCACCTGATCGGCCACCGGCATCGGCTTGTACTGGCCCTGCTTGAGCAGCTCGACCATGCGAACCCCTCGCGCCAATTGCATCTGGGTCGCCTTGTCCAGCTCGCTTCCGAATTGCGCAAAGGCGGCCATCTCCCGATATTGAGCCAGGTCGAGCCGAAGCGTTCCGGCCACTTGCTTCATGGTCTTAATTTGCGCCGCCCCTCCGACACGAGAGACGGAGAGGCCGACGTTGATGGCCGGGCGAATACCCGAATAAAACAGATCACTGCCCAGATAAATCTGCCCGTCGGTGATTGAAATCACGTTGGTCGGAATGTATGCCGACACGTCTCCGGCCTGCGTTTCGATGATCGGCAAAGCGGTCAAACTGCCTCCCCCGAGCGCATCACTCAGCTTCGCCGCCCGCTCGAGAAGGCGGGAATGCAGATAGAACACGTCGCCCGGATACGCTTCCCGGCCAGGCGGTCGACGGAGCAACAGCGACAACTGTCGATAGGCGACGGCGTGCTTGGACAAATCATCGTACACGATCAGGGCGTGCTTGGCGTTGTCGCGGAAGTATTCGCCCATGGCCGCCCCGGCAAACGGCGCCAGAAACTGCATGGGAGCAGGCTCGCTGGCCGTCGCGGAGACGACCATGCTGTAGTCCATCGCGTGGTGCTCCTCAAGGGTTTTAACGACCCGCGCCACGGTTGACCGCTTCTGGCCGATGGCCACATAAATGCAGAAGACTCCCAGACCTCGCTGATTGATGATGGTATCGACGGCAATGGCGGTTTTGCCGGTCTGCCGATCTCCGATGATCAACTCGCGCTGTCCGCGGCCGATCGGAATCATCGCGTCGATGGCCTTGATGCCGGTCTGTAGCGGCTCACGCACCGATTGGCGGGTGTTCACGCCCGGAGCCACCACCTCGATGCGGGAAAAATGCTGCGACTTGATCGGCCCTTTTCCGTCGATCGGCTGGCCGATCGCGTTGACCACCCGACCGATCAATGCCTCGCCCACGGGAACCTCCGCGATGCGGCCCGTACGCCTGACCGGATCGCCTTCCTTGATGCCGACGTCGTCGCCCATAAGCACGGCCCCGACGTTGTCCTCTTCAAGATTCAGCGCGATTCCATAGAGCCCGCCGGGAAACTCGAGCATCTCACCCGCCATGGCTCCGTCGAGCCCGTACACCTTGGCGATGCCGTCTCCGACCTGGATGACGGAGCCGGTCTCTTTCACGTCGACTTGTTTGTCGAATCCCCGAATCTTTTCTTTGATGATCGCGCTGATTTCATCGGCTTTGATCTGCATGACCACTCCTTCATCCGCAGGACGGCGAGACACCGGACGGCCATCCCGCCTCCGCCGACCTACTCTCTCGTCAGCAATGACTGGATATCGTTTAAGCGGCCCCGGATCGTGCCGTCGACCACCATGTTTCCGACTTGAATCCGGACTCCGGCCAAGAGGTTCGCATCGGTATGGAACGTGACCGCGACTTCTCGCTTCAGCGCATCGCGCAGTCGTGCTTGAGTCCGATCCCGCTCGGCCTGGGAGAGTTCCGTAGCCGACGCTACCGAGACTTGTTGCACGCCTTTCGATTGATCGACCAGCTTCCCGAACGCCTCGGCAATTTCCGGCAAAAACCCGATGCGATTTTTCCTGACCAATTGCCCAAGAAAAGCTTTTCCCTCCGAAGGACAGTGAAAGCGACCGCTCAATTCCGTCAGCACGGAGATTTTTTCCTCGGCGCTGAACGCCGGCGACGCGGTAACGTAGCGAAGATCCCCGGACTCTTTTATAGCCTGTCCGAGGCCGTTCAGGGTCTCTCGAGTGGCTTCGATATCGGTTGGGTCAAGAAGCTCGAAGAGCGCCCGTGCGTAACGCCGCGCAACTACCGTTTTAATCACTGTCGGTGATCCACTTGCCGAATCGTGGGACAAACAAAATCGTTCGCGCGAAACGCACGACAATCGACCCGGCACACTACCATTGAAGAATGTCGGCTGTCAATCCGACCAAGCCGACCGAGCGTCGAGCAGGCCGTCCTCAAGCCAACCACTGCTCGATTTTCACTCTGCCACGTCCATGAGACCAAGAATGCAACCGGTATATAATGAAAATGTGAACTGCCTCTATCGTCGCTGTATTCCCAGCTATTCTCGAAATTGCGCCATGCGATACCGCCACCCCGACTCCATCGATGAAAGGGGGATCAGATGCGCATGATATCACCCTCTACGGCGAAGGTTTTTTTGCTCTTGCCGGTTCTCGCACTCATCACCGATCCCGTGCTGGCCTATCGCGATTATTTCACACCCGAACAAAAATCTCAGTTGGAAAAGATTCGCGTCGTCCTGGTGGAAGCCCTCGCTCTGACGGACAAGGGCGAAGTGGACGCCGGCCCCATTACACAAACCGTATCACGCCGGCTTCGCGAAGTCGGGTATACCATCGTCTTCAATCGAGAAGAACCCCATGATGTCGTCTTTCGCGTCAAGTGCGAGCAACGCAAAACTTGGGAAGGCACGACCGCGGCCGGCGGCGATGCCGATCTACCGGACGCGCCATCCCGATTGTGGAAAGGTCCGGCCTGTCAATTGACCTATCTGTTGAGCGGCATGAAGATCAAATGGCAAAAGGAAGTACGGACGGAGTTTGACGACGCCGCGGCAGCCGCTCAAGCCGCGCAGGCCGCCGATCCCGGCGCCTACGCGATCGACAAATTGACGGAGGAACTCGAACGGCATGAGTTCCCTCTGTTTTTGGCGGCGGAGTGGGGGCATCCGGAACGCCTGCTTGCCCTGCTTGATTCACCCAACACGAGTCAAGCCAGGAAAATCCAAATCATCTCTCTCTTGGGAGAAATGCAAGCCGACGAAGCCTTGCCCAAACTCAAAGAAATCCTGAAAGACCGCGACTTGGCCACACAGGCGATCGTCGCCATGGGGAACCTGGGCAGAGAAAGCATCCCGTTGCTCATTAACATCTTGAACTCTTCCGCCCAGGTGGAAATTCAAGCTGCGGCGGCCAAGGGGCTGGGACAGATCGGAGGCATTGCCGGCGACGCCTCCGTCGTTCTTCCGCTGCTGGCCAAACTTCAAGATCCCGAGACGGACTGGACCGTCCTGACAGAGATCGCTTGGGCCCTGGGAAAAGTGCCCGACAAACGGTCGATCCAACCGTTGTACGATCTTGACAAAAAACTCCAAGCCATCCGCGATCCTGACAACATCGTGTTGAAGAAACTGAAAGAAGCCGTATTTTGGGCGATCAAACAGTGCGACACGTGGGATCAATACAGTTAACGCCGCGAGTGAAGGCCCCGGCCCGTTCGAGGGGAGAAGACACCTGGCAGAGAAACAAAGATGAAATGCGTCTCTGACGATCAGAAGGTATCGTCAAGCAGCCGACGCAACTGCGCGGCCAACTCGGTCGGCAAAAACGGTTTTTGGATGAACAGCGTGCCCGGCGAATTGAGAAACATCGGTTTGACTCGTTCCGTGTAGCCCGACATGAAGAGCACCTTGAGGCCCGGCCACCGCCGCCTGAGCCGCTCCGCGACCACCGGTCCCGTGAAGCGCGGCATTACCACGTCCGTCACCAGGACGTCGATCGGCTCCGATATCACGGCTGCCAGGCGGAACGCCTCGTCTCCGTTCGCCGCTTTAAACACCTGATAGCCGTACTCCTCAAGGGCCAGGCAGACAAGATCCCGCACCGACTCTTGGTCTTCGACGAGCATGACTCGCTCGCCTCCCCGGGCGGGGCGGGACGACTCGGGGATCGCCACCTCGTCGTCCCGCTCGACGAAGCGCGGGAAGTAGAGATCAAACGTCGTGCCCTCGCCAGGCGCGCTGTCGACGAAGATGACGCCGCGGCTTTGCTTGACGATTCCGTACACCGTCGCAAGCCCGAGCCCCGTGCCCTTGCCCTCTTCTTTGGTCGTAAAGAACGGTTCGAAAAGATGCGCGCGCACGTCTTGATCCATGCCCAAACCGGTGTCGCGGACGGTCAACTGCACGTAGTCGCCGGGCGTGAACAGCGGATTGGACACCGGCGTCCACGGATGCAGGACAAAATTGGCCGTTGAAAGCGTCAGCTTGCCGCCGTCCGGCATCGCGTCTCTCGCGTTGACCGCCAGATTCATCACCACTTGGTCGATTTGCCCCTTGTCCACCTGGATAGGCCAGAGACCGGGGTCAAGATCCAGCACCACTTCGATGTCTTCGCCCATCAGTCTCTCAAGCATGGAGGTGATTCCCTTGAGGGACTCATTCAGATCGACGCGCTGCGGTTTGAGCACTTGCTGCCGGCTGAACGCCAGGAGTTGTCTCGTCAGGTCGGCGGCGCGAGCTCCCGCCTTGGATATTTCGTCGAGCAGATGATGGATCGGGTCCTCACGCCGTACCCGATCAAGCAACAAGGCGCTGCAGCCGTTGATGACGGTCAGAAGATTGTTGAAATCGTGCGCGATGCCTCCCCCCAGACGCCCCACCGCCTCCATCTTTTGAGCCTGCCGGAACTGTTGCTCCAGTCGTTTTTGTTGGGTGATGTCGATGCAAAACGCCAATGCCCCCGTCACCCGTCCCTCGGCATTGCGGCGCGCCACGCCCCAAAAACTGATCTCGGCCGTCGAGCCGTCCTTCCGGTGCCGACGCAGCTCGACGTTTCTGACCGGAACACCTTGCATGATCGATTGCCAAAGTTGGAGCGATTGTTCCTCCTCTTTTTCGTTGGACGGCACATACGGCAGTTCTCGACCCACCACTTCTTGCTCCGTCCACCCGAAGATGCTCGCGGCGGCGGTATTCCAACTGACGACCTTGGCGTTTTCGTCGAGTTCGATGATGGCGAACGGCGATTCTTCGATCAAAGTTTGGAGCTGCGACGTCGTCTGGCGAAGCGCCTCGTTGGCCGCCAGCAACTCGCCCGTCCGTTCCGTCACCCGTTGTTCAAGCTGTTGATAAATCTCCTTGAGCGCCCGCTCATGCCGAACCCGTTCGGTAATATCCTGACAGACGACGAGCACGACGGGCCGCCCGTCGCTGCCGGGGACGACGCGCGCGCGCTCATGAACTTGGACGGTGGCGCCGTCTTTCCGAACTTTCCGCAGCTCCCACTCGCACACGACGCCGGGACGCTCCAGACACGTCTCCATTTGGCTCCTCACGCTGTCCCGATCCTCGACCAGAAACATATCCAAGATGGACCGCCCGACCAACTCGGACATGGTATAGCCAAGCTGTTCGGCCCCGGACCGATTCACGGACAGAATCGTCCCCTCGCTGTTCAGGGTGAAATACATGATCGGAGCGTCGTGAAAAAAACTTTGAAGCTTCTCTTCGCTGGCGCGACGCGCCTGCTCGGCTTGCTTGATCACGGAAATATCGCGGACCACGGCTTGAAAGCCGATGACTTCCTCGTCGCGCTGCAGCAGTTGCACGTTTTGCCCGACCCAAATTTCCTTGCCCGTTCGGGCGACCAGAGGAAGTTCCAGATAGCTCGACGGGCGGCCGCGTAGGAACTGCCGCACGTGAAACCACCACACCTTCGCGCGGTAGTCCTCGCGAATGAATTCCGTGATGTGGTGGCCGAGCACTTCCACCATCGCGTAGCCCAGGATTCTGGTCACGGCGGGATTGGCGAAGGTGATGCGGCCGGACAGATTGGTGCGGCAAATGATATCGGAGGCCTGCTCGAGCGCGAATCGATAATCCTCCCGATCGATGTCCAGCATCAACTCCATCTGTTGGTCGGCGGGCGGCACACGAGGAAATCGGCTGCCCGTTTCGGAGGGCTGTGGGGAAATGCGTTCGGTCATGGAGCCCGAGAATGAGATCGATGGCGATACCCGGACACGTTCTTCGGAGACGCGATCTTACCCCAACTTGGAAGAGTTTGACTAGCTACATAAATGTACGTATATCTCATCGATCGCATCTTGCTCTCACGGTTTTGATCTCCCGAGGATCTCGCTCAACAACGGCCGTCCTCGACGCTTGAGAACGTCCGGCGCCGTGCCGCCGAGCAATCCGTCGACGACTTGCGCCGCCTTCCGTTGAATCTGCTCATGCAGGTTCTCCGTCACGCCTTTGAGATCCAGCCTGTAGGATGGCGATTGAACCGTGCCGCCGATGACGAGCGGGAGAACCATTCTGCCGTCTCGCATGGCGAGTTGGGCGACCGGCGAAACCCCCGCAATTTTTTCGCTGAGGTCCCGAGAGAGGCTCACGGTCACCGCCAGGCTCAGACGGCGGTCGAACCCGATCGTGCCGCTTCCCGTCGCCTGAAAATCATGGCCGTCCATCAGGAGCCGCTGCACCCTGATCATGCCTTGCTCCACGGCAAGGTCCGCCTCGATCGTCGAAAACGCCGTGGCTTTGGGATCACCGAGCGCCACACCGGCGACGTTGAAGATCGTCGTCATTTCGCGGAGGAGATTGATACCCTCGATCGTTCCGTCGCGTATCGCCAGGCGGCCCGTCCCTTCCAAATCTTTGGTCATGCTCGGCATGGAGAACCCGCGTCCTTTCAGCGCAAGCGTGACGTCGGCCGTTCCGCTGATCGCCGGCGGAGCATCGACAACGGCGTGCCAGATCGGACCGACGAGGAACCCTTCTATTGCCAGGTGTCCGCTGAACGGAGGATCTTCCGATCCGACAACAAGCTTCCCTCCTCCCCGCACCCTTCCTCCAAAGAAGTGAAAGGACACATCGCGCATTTCGATGGTTTGCCCCTTGACATCGGCCGTGACACGGAAGTCGGCGGCGTCAATCGATTGTTTGACGGGAATGCTCACGGGCAGATCCGTCGTTCTGACCATCGGTGCGCTGACGTGAACGGTCCCCTCGTGGCCGGTGACGCTCCCCGTCACGGTGAAATGTGTGCTCCCCAGATTCAGTCGAACATTGATCACCTCGATGCCGGCCGTTTCCTTCAGCGGACCGAACGTCCCGTCAAGTTTCAACGGCAGGTTGAAGGGCTGGGCCACGGCGTCAAGATGAAGACTGGGCGTTCGGCCGATCCCAACCGATCGAAGCAACAAGTCGAGATCCTGCAAGACATACTCGGTTGGCTTCGCTGCCGAGAAATCTCGAAACGTCAGCGTACCTCCCGCGATCGACACCCGATCGGCGGCCAACATGCCTAAGATCTTGAGCAGCCCCTCCATCGAAGGAATCGGCGCGCGCGACGGACGGTCGGGAATCGGAACCCCTTTGCGACCGAGCGTCGAGACGTTGAGAACCCCGGCCTTGTTTTTGATGACCGCGACGACGGGCCCGCGCAGCGCGACATTTTCCACTTCGACCCGCCCGCTCAGCAACGGCAGCAGTTTCACCCCTACATCCAACGAAGCCGCCGAGGCGAAGGCCCCCGCGCCGAACGCCGGATCATCCAGGATGGATAGGCCGGTCACCCGCGCGCCGATGGTGGGCCACAGGGTCAGTCGGACGTCCTGAATCTCAATCGTCCGGTTGAGAGCATCTTCGATGAGCGGCTTGTATTGGTCTTTATACTTGTTGAGGTCGATCAGAAAGGGCAAGGCCAACGCAAGCCCGGCGACCGCTGCGACCAGAGTCAACACGCCTATCGCGACTTTCATCGCGTACACCTCCTCCCTGGCATCCATCACTCTATCCTAAGACGGGGGTCCGATGAATCACGCAACCGGAGAGTCGGAGAAAGCTTCATGGGGTTGAGGGGCCCGCCTGGAGGCAAGCCCCTCGATCCACTGCGCCGCCGTTCGGCGATTGATGCGTACTCAGCGTTTCTTTCGATTGCCCAGATGCCCGGAACGCACCTGACAGGCCAGCACGTCGCAGATGACCCGCGTGGCCATGAGGCTGGTGATCTCCGCCGCGTCGTAGGGCGGCGCGCATTCGACGATTTCCATACCGGCCAGCGGCTTGGTGTCGGCGATGATCTGGAGAAACTTCAGCACCTCGCGCGGGAGAAACCCGCCCGGCTCCGGCCAGCCGGTGCCCGGCACGAACGCGGCGTCCAAGCAATCGACGTCGAAGCTCAACCACACGGCGTCCACGCCGTCGAACGCCACTTCCAGCGCCTGCTTGGCGGCGTTTTCAATGCCCATTTCCACGCAATCGGTCACGGTCATGATGGTCGTTTGGCGCTCCCGCCCAACTTTCACGCCGGGCCTGGGCGCTTGCCATCCGCCGATGCCGATCTGCACCAGATTTTTGGCCGGAACGTTGGGAATGTTCGTCGCGTGAAACCACGGCGTGGTGTGCATGCGCTCGTCGAGATCGGTGTCCTGCGTGTCCACGTGCCTGTCGAAGTGAAGGATGCCGAGCTTCTTGCCGTTTAAGTGCTGCGCCACGCCGCGCACCGTCGCGAAGCCGAGCGAATGGTCCCCGCCGAGCACCACGGGAAACGCGCCGCTGGCGAAGACATGCCCCACGCCCTTGCTGACTTGGTCGAAGGTTTTCTCGATGTTGCCGGGAATCGTAAAGATGTCGCCGACGTCGCAAATCGAGACGGATTCCCGTAGATCCACGCCGAGTTCGAAACTGTACGTCCCGTATAACGCCGAAATTTTGCGAATACCCTGGGGCCCGAACCTGGTGCCGGCACGATATGTCGTCCCGCCGTCGAACGGCGCGCCGAGAATCGCCACGTCGTACTGGCCGCATTTGCGCACATCTTCCACATACGGTGCCTTGATAAACGTGTTGATGCCGGCGAAATGGGGCAGCTCTCCTCGGCTGAAGGTGGGAATCCGGCGATCCTTGATGGAATCGGCCCCGGGCAGGCCCAATTCAAGGCCGCGGGCGATCTCTTCTTCAAATTTCGTCGTCGGCAGCAGCGCCTCCGCTTCAACGGCGTACTTCGCTTCCGGCCCGTATTTGTCATGCAGCGGAACCTTGCCTTGGTACGTTCTCTTTTTCGCCATGATTGCTCCTTTCTACAAGATGATGAATGGATGCTCTCCCCTGTTCGACCCCTCTGACGACGCAAGACGCGGTGAATAACCGGCCTTCATTCTTGACCGGGCTCGGCCTTTCCCGATTCGACTTTTCCCAGGTAAACCGGCGACCTGTTTCTGCCGACGATGACGGACAGCGTCGTCGACGTGAGAATGCCGCCGAGCACCAACGGGACGGCCCAGAGTTGCCACCAGGGCGCATCGGGAGCGACGGCGTAGGGACGCGGCCACGCGATGTTGACGAATTCAAACACCGACCAGAGAAACGCCACCGTATTGATCGGGAGTCCCCACGAGCCCAACTTCAGGTGACCCAACGAAGGATCCCACCGGCCGGTAAGACGGGTGAAGAGTCCGACTCCCGTCGTCATTGCGAACATGGCGTACAACCCGCCCGTGCCGAACGCCAGCACCGTGGCGACCGCTTCATCATTGAGCCCAAACAACAATCCCAGCGTGGCCAGGGCGACCGTGAACAGGACGGCGCGGCGCGGCGCACCGGCGGCGGTGACCCGACTGAGAGCGCCCGGCAGGCTTCCTTCGCGAGCCATGGAAAACACGATGCGGGAGGTGTACCGGACCATCGACGAGCCACAAGCCAAGAACGCCACCAAGACGATGGCCAGGAACGGGGTTTCCGCCCAGGCTCCGAAATTGTCGACGATCACGGGCGTGACAGGGTCGGAGGCGGCGCTGGTCTGTTGCAGAGCATCGCGGTGAAAACTCAGGGTCAGGGCGGCGGAATTGAAGAGCACCACGCTTCCGACCATGCAGAGCGAGAAAAAGATCGCGCGCGGCACCATCCGTTTGGGGTCGTGCGTTTCTTCGGCGATGGTCGAGCAGGCGTCGAAGCCGATGAAGGCCCAACCCGATATCGCGAGCGCCGCCAAAAACGCGGCGGTTTTACCGGGAGCGCTCCCGGTCCCAAGGTGTGCGAACAGTTCAGAGAATTCATGCTGCCGGAAAAAGAGAAACAGCAGAAGCGCGACACCAAATGAACCGACGATTTCCGCGTAGACGCCGAGAGAAATGAGCAGCTTAAAGGCCGAGACGTGGACGAGGTTCAGCACGGTGCAGACCAGCATGAACGCCGCTCCCCAGAGGACCAGGTACAAACCCGTTTCACTGTGGGATCCGAAAAAAATCGCCAGCCAGATGCCGCCGGTATAGGCGGTGGTGGTCAACATCGCGATCGTGGAGCTGATGTAAATGGCGCCGGCGTACGTGCCCGTGATTTCGCCGCCGAGTTGCCTCGCCCATTTGTACGCGCCCCCCGCGATCGGGATCTGCGAGGACAGTTCCGCATAGACCGTCGCGACCAGCAACTGCATCACCAAACACAGGGCCAGGGCGGGAAACCATCCGCCTCCGGCGACGACCGTCTGAACGCCGATAATGGCGTAGAGCCCCGCGACTGGGGAGACGGTTGCAAATCCGATGGTCAGGCTGTTCCAGAGACTGAGGCTCCGATGGAGCGTCGGAGGGACACTCGCCGCGTGCGCAGAACGAACGTACTCCGCGTTTTCTTCGGTGAAGACGGCCGCTTTTTCCGGCTCGATCGACGACGGACTGTGCTGAAGAGGATCGGTGGGGTGGATTTCCATAACGAGGACCTCCCGCTCGAAGGACTCACTCCCAAAAGGCCATGTACCGCCGTACATGATCTCCCGGGTTTTTATCCCTCCGTGGAGCCTCGTTATGCGAGGCCGAAAACTCTTGGCCCAGACACTTTCTTTTACGAGAAAGCCGGAACCCTAGTTTTCCTTTTGGATTTTTTACAGCATCCTATTGGTCCGTCCCGACAAAGTCAAGCCCAACCAAAGTCAAGTCTCCTCTCCTTGGACGTTTCCGGAGATTTGCAAGAACGACTTTTCCCCGACGTGCCGACTCGCCCGCATCGAGCAATTGTGCTAGCATGCCCCTCCCTCTCGCGTCTCGCGCGTGAAGACCGTTGCGTCAAGGCCGACGATCATGACTTCGCCCTCTTCCGCCTCCGCTTCCGACTATCGGTTTCTGTTCCTCATGATCCCGTCACTGTTCATCCTATTGCTCGCGATGGGTTTGTTTGAATTCAGCTCCAACATCACGGTGGACAATTTTCACTATCTGACGAACCGGCTGATGCACCCTGATTCAGAACGCTCCACCCATTCTTTCAATCCCGCCCACTTTCTGGTGGAGGTCAAATCACGGTACCTCTGGCTCACCACCGTTGTCATCATGCTGGTCGCCGGACTCTATGCCTCGATTCTCTGCGGGATGATCGTGTATCAATCGCATCCGCGACCACGGATGGCCGTAGTCGCAGGGGTCGGCATCCTCCTCGCCGCAATGGGACTCTTCTCTCTCTCGGCGTTGGATGAAACCCATACGCTTTATCGGGCGGTGTTCGCCTTCAGCTACGAAAACCTGCGCCAAGCCGGCCCCGAGCGAATCAGTCCGGAACTCTTACGCTATGCCAAAACCGTGGTTTCCCTCATCAATGTGGAGGCCGTCGTAGTGCCGGTGGTGGCGATCCTGGCCGCTTGCAGCACGCTCGCTTCTCCGCTCAGGGGTGATCAGGCCGACCCTGATTTTTGTGCGACGCAGATGAAACGACTGAAAGAAGTCCTGGGCGCGTCCTCGGCGGTCCTCGTGGCGGGAGTCCTCCATATGGGGGCCTGGCTTCGATGGCCGGCGGCGTTGATCTCCGACAAGGCCGCGCACGAAGCGGTGCTTGGGGCGGCCATGGCCGTCACGCTTTTTTGGGGCGTCACCTTCACCTTGATGTTGGTATCCACCTACCTTCCAGCCGCCTTCATCCTGGCGAAACGAGCACAAGCCCTCTTACAAGCCGACCCCGACACCCGGTCTCCCTCGGCTCAGGAAGCGTGGCTCAAACAGCACGGTCTGTTTCTGTCGTTGCACGATCATGTTCCTCAATTCGGCCTGATGTTGGCTCCTCTGTTGGCAAGTCCCTTGAGTTCTCTCCTGCTCGCTCCCCTTGCCCCCTCCGGGTAAAACCGACGCGGGGAGTCCGGCTCATCACCGGCGACAAGACGCGCAGGATGGACCTCGGTTCGCGGCCGGTCACGTCACCGGCAGGTGAAGTGGCAATACTCGACGGGGCTCGGAGGAGCATGCAACACCATGTCGATGGCATCCGGGTCGTACCCGATCTCCTCCAGATTCTTCTGCGCGCGGGCGAGCTCTTCTTCCGTGACGTAGGCGACGGTGTCGGGAATTCCGTCGTCTTTCAACGAAAGAAGAAGGGCGTTCAATGTTTCACGCTCGTCCGGCGGGGCGTCCTTGGACAGCGGAAAATCGATCCGCCGACGGTAGGGGCTCTTGTACGTCTCGTTCAGCGCCTTGATCGTCTTCAGCGCGAGCCGATCCTGCTCCCACGATCGAAGCTTCGGCCCGGCGGACGGATGCACGGCCAGCAGGTCCATGAGCGTGATGACGTTGGTGTTCAACGACCGGCCGACGAATTCGCGCTGCGGCTCGAGCGCCGCGTGCGTGAATCCCAGGTGTCGGGCCACCGCTTCGACCAACGAAAAATTGATCATGAAACTGTATTGTCCGCCGAACTGGCCGTAACAGGGCTTGTCCGGATCGTTCAAGACCTTCGGATCCGCCGTGCCGGCGTCGAAGGCGCTGAAGCCGATGGCATTCGGCGCTAAGAGCCGCTTGGCTTCTTTCAAAACGGCGAAGGCGCCAAGGTTCACCGGCACCAACACACGTTGATCGATATCTTTGAAGAACTCTACGATGGTTTTCCGATAGGGAACCTGCTTCCATTCGACGGCGCGATGCTCTTTTTCCCAGACCAAGTCATCAAGAAAGGGAGGGCAACTTTTCAGATGGTCGATATCCTTCGTGTCAAAGGCCCGTAGGAAGGCGGACCAATCGTGGATCCCGGCATGCAGCGCTCCGCTCACGTTCGGCCGGACGTACTCCTCTTCAAGGTCCCCCGCGTTTTTGGCCATCAGCTTGGTCGGCAAATCGTTCCACAACTCGTTGCAGATGATCCGATCGACCGTTCCATCTCCCACCCCCGTCACCTGTTCGATCGAACCGCAATGAACCTCCACGCGATCCCGATGCGCCGCCAAGTCCGGATGGGCCATCGCGCCTTCCAACACCGATCGGTCCCAATCGACCATCAGGTATCGCACGCGGGGATAGACCGCGCCATCTTGATCGACCGTTTTGAGATGGCAGAGAAAGCAGGCGGCCAGGTTGCCGTTGCCGGGCCCCAACTCCATCACCGTCAAGCGTGACGGATCGGACGATCGGTCACGCCTCCTGACACGCTCGCAATAATCGGCCGCCAAGGCATGGGCGAGTCGATAATCGGCGGAAGCGAACGTTTGGTAATACGACCGCAGCTTGTTCCCTCGAAGCCCGTAGAAAATCCGGTTCAGATGGGCCTGCCATTGATCGAGCGGTTTGAATTCTCCGATCGGCTGCGGAAGGTCGTCGATGGTCTGTAACATGCGCCGCCCATGCACGTAAGG
>JANDJG010000010.1:0-43255 GCA_024331085.1 Nitrospira sp.
GAACACTATGAACCCTTTGTTGGACCACGGCGCCAGACAAGCCCTGCTTGATAACCGCAACATTTTGGTGGTGGATGACGAAGAGCCGGTCCGCCGCTTGATCGGCTACCTGCTTCAGACCCATGGATATTCCGTTTTTCTCGCCGCCGACGCCCGTGATGCGCGCCGGCAGCTCAACGACCAGCCGATCGCCCTCATGTTATGCGACGTGAATATGCCCGGGGAAACAGGCATGGACTTGGTCCGCTCCACCCTGGCCGAGTATCCCGAAACCGCCGCGATCATGGTGACGGGACTCGACAGCCCCGTCCTCGCCAACGCGGCCATCGAGGTCGGCGCGTTCGGCTACATCGTGAAACCGTTCGGCTCGAACGAAGTCCTGATCGACGTCGCCAACGCCCTCCGCCGCCGCCGCCTCGAGCTGGAAAACCGTTTCCATCGCGAACATTTGGAAGAAATCGTGGCTTCCCGCACGATGGCCTTGCAACAGGCGCTGGAATGGTTGGAGCGCAGCGAAAAAGAGTTGCGCCTGTCACGGGAGGAAACCATTCAACGGTTGGCCATCGCCGCCGAATTTCGCGACTGTTCGACGGCCCAGCACATTCAGCGGATGAGCCGCTACTGCGAACTGCTCGCGCGCAAGGCCGGCCTCTCGCCCGAACAGTGCGAACTGATCCGCACGGCCAGCCCCATGCACGACATCGGCAAAATCGGCACCCCCGACCAGGTGCTTCAAAAACCGGGCCGTTTCACGCCGGAAGAGTTCGACGTCATCGCCCAACATGCCGAGATCGGCTACAAGATCCTGTCAGGATCGGACTCGGAACTGCTCAAGGTCGCCGCCACCATCGCCTACACCCATCACGAACGGTATGACGGCACCGGTTATCCCCGACGGCTCAAAGGCGAGGAGATTCCGCTCGAAGGCCGCATCGCCGCCATCGCCGACAATTTCGACGCGCTCACCACCGAACGGGTCTATAAACCGGCTTTTGATTTCGAGCATGCCAAGGAGCTGATGCTCAAAGAGCGAGGCAAACACTTCGACCCGACCCTGCTGGACCTGTTTCTCGCCGAGGAAGAGGAACTCCGCCGCATTCACCATCAATTCGCCGACCATGCCACTTCGGCTTGGCCCCGCGCAGCGTAGCCCCGCACAGACCCCCATCGGCAGCAGGTCATCTGGCCCGCCCGTTTTGAAGTATTTCGGCGAATTCTATCAATGTCTAGACACCCCACTGAACCGGCCGTTCGTCGTCAGTGGTGTTTTCGGAAAGAACGTTACACCGGCTCGTAGTTCAGATTCGGCGAAAGCCACCGTTCAATGACCGAGACCGGCATGCCTTTGCGGCGGGCGTAGTCTTCCACCTGGTCCCTGCCGATCTTGCCGACGGCGAAATACCGCGTTTCCGGATGGGCGAAATAGAATCCGCTCACGGAGGCGGCGGGCAGCATGGCGTAGCTGTCGGTGAGCGTCATGTCCGCGTGCTTTTCAACGTGGAGCAGGTCGAACAACAGTCGTTTTTCCGTATGGTCCGGACAGGCCGGGTAGCCGGGGGCCGGACGGATGCCCCGATACCGCTCGCGGATCAAATCTTCGTTCGTCAGTCGTTCGTCCTTGCCGTATCCCCACTCGGCGCGCACTCGTTGATGGAGGAATTCCGCGAAGGCTTCCGCGAGTCGATCGGCCAGGGCCTTGGCCATGATTGAGTTGTAATCGTCATGGTCCTCGTCGAACCGCCGACAGAGATCCTCGACCCCGATCCCCGCCGTGACGGCAAAGGCTCCGAGATAATCCTGTCTGCCGGACTCCTTGGGCGCGATGAAATCCGCCAACGCAAGGTTGGGTTGCCCTGGCGGTTTTTCCCCCTGTTGCCGGAGCGTGTGGATCGTCGTCAGCACGGTCGTTCTGGCCTCGTCGGCATAGAGCTCAATGTCATCGCCGACCGAAGCCGCCGTAAAGAAGCCGTAGACGCCCTTGGCCGTAAGCCGTCGCTTTTTGATGATCTCGTCCAGCAGCCGTTGCGCGTCGTCGTACAGTTCCTTGGCCTTCTTACCGATCGTTCGGTCGTCGAAGATCGAAGGATAGCGGCCCTTGAGCTCCCAGGTATGGAAAAAGGGCGACCAGTCGATATAGGGCACCAGTTCGTCCAGCACCTGGTTTTCGATGACTCGGATGCCCAGGAACGACGGCCGCGGGATGTCGATGGAGGCCCAATCGGAAGCCAACCGGTTGGCCCGCGCCTGCGCGATTGGAAGCAGCGGCTTGGCTCCCCGGTCCTGATGAGCCTGCCGCATCCGTTCATAGTCCGTTTGAATCTGTTTTACGAACTCTTGCTTGTGCGTCGGACTGACCAGACTGCCGACCACCCCGACCGCCCGCGACGCATCGAGCACGTGCACGGTGGCATGCCGGTAGGCCGGCGCGATCTTGACCGCCGTGTGCGCCTTGCTCGTCGTGGCGCCGCCGATCAACAGCGGCACCTCGAACCCTTCGCGGGTCATTTCCTTGGCCACGTGCACCATTTCGTCGAGCGACGGCGTAATCAGGCCGCTCAAGCCGATGATGTCGGCCTTGTGCTCGCGCGCGGCGGCCAAAATTTTCTCGCAGGGCACCATCACGCCGAGATCGATGACCTCGTAATTGTTGCAGCCGAGCACGACGCCGACGATGTTCTTGCCGATGTCATGGACGTCGCCCTTCACGGTGGCCAAGACGATCTTGCCTTGCGATCGGAAGTTGCCCAGCCGTTTCTTTTCTTCCTCCATGAACGGCATGAGATAGGCCACCGCTTTCTTCATCACGCGCGCGCTTTTGACGACCTGCGGGAGGAACATCTTGCCGGAGCCGAACAGATCCCCCACGACGTTCATGCCGGCCATGAGCGGCCCCTCGATCACCGAAAGCGGCGTCGGATACTTCCGACGCGCCTCTTCCGTATCCTGCTCGATGTAATCGGTCACCCCCTTCACCAGGGCATGGGTCAGCCGCTCTTCGACCGTGCCCTTGCGCCATTCATCGTCCTTGACGGAAGCTTTCCCCTTTTGCTTGACCGTCTCGGCAAAGGCCACCAGCCGCTCGGTAGCGTCCGGCCGCCGATCCAGCAACACATCCTCGACCAGTTCGAGCAGATCTTTGGGAATTTCCTCGTAGACGGCGAGCTGGCCGGCGTTGACGATGCCCATGTCGAGCCCCGCCTTGATCGCATGGTACAAAAAGGCCGCGTGCATCGCCTCGCGCACTACGTTGTTGCCGCGGAACGAGAACGAGATGTTGCTGATGCCGCCGCTGACCTTGGCGCCGGGCAGATGCCGCTTGATCCACCGCGTCGCCTCGATGAAATCCACCGCGTAGTGGTTGTGTTCCTCGATTCCCGTGGCCACGGTGAGCACGTTCGGATCGAAGATGACGTCTTGCGGCGGGAAGCCGACGATCTCGGTCAGAATCTTGTACGACCTGGCGCAGACCTCGATCCTGCGCTCGAACGTATCGGCCTGGCCCCGCTCGTCGAACGCCATCACGACCACCGCCGCCCCGTAGCGCCGAATCAGCCTGGCCTGTTCGATGAACTTGGCCTCTCCCTCCTTGAGACTGATGCTGTTGACGACCGCCTTGCCCTGGATGTTCTTTAAGCCGGTTTCCAGCACCTCCCACTTGGAGCTGTCGACCATGATCGGCACTTTCGCGATATCCGGCTCGGCGGCGACGAGGCGCAGGAACTTCTCCATCGCGGCCTTGGAATCCAACATGCCCTCGTCCATGTTGACGTCGATGACCTGCGCGCCGCCTTCGACCTGTTGTCGCGCCACGGAGAGAGCGGCTTCATAGTCGCCGGCCAGAATCAACTTGGCGAAGGCCGGCGAGCCGGTCACATTGGTGCGCTCCCCGATGTTCACAAAATTGGAATCGGGCCGGATCGTGAGAGCTTCAAGCCCGCTGAGTCTCGTGTAGGGTTCGACGGTCGGGATCGCCCTCGGGGCGACATCTCGCACCGCCTCGGCGATCAATTTGATGTGGGCGGGCGTCGTGCCGCAGCAGCCGCCGACGATGTTGAGCCAACCGTCCTTCGCCCATTCGCGCAGTTGCGGAGCGAGGGAGTCTGGTGTCTCCGGAAAGCCCGTCGGGAGCAGGGGGTTGGGCAACCCCGCGTTAGGATGGGCGCTCACGTGCACCGGCGCGAGGCGGGACAATTCTTCGATCAGCGGCTTCATCTCCTTGGGTCCCAGCGCGCAGTTCATCCCCACACTGAGCAGCGGCACGTGGGAGATGGAATTCCAGAAGGCCTCCACCGTCTGCCCGGTCACGCCTCGGTTGCTCCCGGCCTGAATAAATGTGACCGACGCCATGATCGGAACTCGTCGCCAGCCCCGGTCGAATCCGTCAAGAATCGCAAAGAAGGCAGCCTTGGCGTTGAGTGTGTCAAAGATCGTCTCGACCAACAGCAAGTCGACGCCGCCGTCGAGCAGACCGCGCACCTGTTCACTGTAGGCACGGACCAGCTCATCGAACGTCGTCCCTCGCGCACCGGGATTGTTCACGTCGGTGGAGATGGATGAGGTTTTGGTCGTAGGCCCGATCGCCCCGGCCACGAAACACACCCGACCGGGCTCAACGGCTTGCACGGCCGCCACGGCCCTCCTGGCGCATTCCGCCCCCGCCTTGGACAGTTCGTAGGCCAGCGACTCCATTTGATAATCCGCCAGGGAGATCGCCTGCGAGTTGAAGGTGTTGGTCTCAATGATGTCGGCCCCGGCCTCCAAATACCGGCGATGGATATCTTCGATGACGGCCGGTTGCGTGAGATTCAGCAGATCATTGTGGCCCTTGAGGTCTTTGTTCCAATCCTTGAACCGCTCGCCTCGAAAGGCGGCTTCGTCCAACCGTCGTTGCTGGATCATGGTGCCCATGGCCCCGTCCAGGATCAGGATGCGCCGCTTGAGCAAGGTCTCTATGGGATGGGAGCTTTCAATAGACATCGAGGCTATGATTCGGTGAGGCGTGAGGCCTTTCTTTGATCACTCACAAAAATTCCGGAAAACCTGTTCGATCATACTGGAAGGCCCCGGGCCGGGCAAGCCGGACCCGCTTCCTTGACTTGAATTCCTCCTCGCCGATAGGATCATTTCAATGCGGACCGGGTCGTTCAGCCTTGCACTCTCACGCCGTGCCTGCTTCATGGTGGCTCTGGCTTTCGTTCTGTGGGGAGCGAATCCAAGAACGCCGGCGGCAGAGCCCTATTTCGAAGACGGCTTCCTTGGGCTGACGCAAAAAGAACTGCATGAAAAACTCGGCATGCCGCAGGCGGTCCGCGACCGGAAATCGGCGCTGCGCGTCTTCACCTATTACCCCGTCACCGATTGGAAATCGTATTTCAGCAAACTCGTGTCGCCGGAAAACGGCGAAGACGTGTACTCCTTCAAGCGGGGCGATATCGACGTGCGCTATTCATTCAGCTACGCGGTGGACCCCAACGACGAGCGCGAGGACCGGCCGCTGGTCGTTCGATTGGTCGATATCGAATTCTCGTCCCCCGTCCCGATCGGCAGGGTCCCTTCGTTGGTTCCGGAATTCAGACCCTCGACCGATCCTTCCGATCCCGCGTTCCGTTCGAATATCTGGATTCTGCTGTTCAAAGGGTCGCCCTCCCCGGCGGCGCGCTTCATCGTGAAAGAAAAGGGCAAGGAACAGTTGGAGTGGACCTTGGCCTTTCAGCTTTTCTCCCTGCAGGGTTTGCCCGATCGACTCACGCCCAAGGCCACGATCGATCGTATGGAAATCGGGGCGCAGAGCCTGCAACTCGTGCGGCAACGACAGCAGCATACTCACGAGCCGATGCCGAACCCCTACTCCGCCGAATTTCTGCGCCAATCAACGGAGCCAACCAAAACGGTGAAGCCCGTCCCGGTCCCCCGATACGCCGAATAAACCGCCCTCGACATGCCTTGACTCAGTATTGCCCCGTTGTTAGCATCTCAACAGTTCACACGTTGCCATGATGAGCGCCTCTTCCCCCTCCCAATTTGACTCACCGACCGAGACCGTTTCCTTCATTCGGCGGCCCGAGGTGCGGGCCGTCATTTATGGGGGACTCGGATTATTCGCCGTGATGATGGTGATCTGGCCGTTGATCAATCAACTGCTGGACCCGGATTTCAAACGGCACATCGAACAACATCGCGTCATGGTCGGCATGACGAAGGAGCAGGTGCTGGAAGCCTGGGGCGGCCCCCAAACGATTCACACCACCTTTACCAAAGACGGCATCCGGCAAGAAGAGTGGATTTTCGAAGATTGGGAAGACGCCGCGACCGTCCGTCATCGTTATCTGTACTTCGAGGAAGGGATTCTCGTGGGAGGATGGTACCAGGGGTCGAGAGAGCGTGACGCGCGGAATCTTCCGTCTTCGAAACCGAAGCCCAAATCCGAGTCTTAGCCCTGAGCCTCCTCAGCGATCGTGATGTTCGCACGCTGGGACGGTGCGCCGCCTTGTCATAAAGCCGTCCCTTCTCTTGTCTCTTTATCGTACGTGACGCGCGCGAGGGCGAGCCTTGTCTCGCTCGCGCAACCGGGTTGTTCGTAGAGCGCCGGACGGTCGTCAGTCCGACGTTTCGCGAATCGAGAGTCTGAGCCTGCTGAGGAGCACCTCCGCGCGAGCCCGATCCAATTCGTCGACCATCACCCTCCCCACGAAAGACGGCACGCCAGGATACAGCGTGCTCATGTGTTCGCCATGAATGACGTACGCAATGCGGTTGCCGTCCAGCAAACTCTTAATGATGGCCAATTCTCCCGCATCCTGCGCGTTGGTGAGGTGCACCATCCTCACGCGCGTGTTGCCGTCCCTGTCTTTCTTGTTCAATGGAGATCCCCGAGGAATTGCAGTTTCTCCCCCGCCCCGTTACACTCGGAATCGATCATGGAGTTTCGGTGATCCGGACGCGCCGTTCTTGATCGGGACCGCCGGAGATGGTGAGCACGCGCTTCCACTCGCGCACCTGGTAAATCGCCCAAGCATTGGGCCGGCCTTTATAAAAAGCCGAAGGGTCTTCGCCGCTGGCATTGAGGAAAATCGGCTCGGTAAAACCTTCTTCCAGCACGTAGTCCAAAAGCGATTCCGTCGTAAATCCCTTCCCCCGGAGCGAGATGTCGGCCAACACGTTCAAGATCTCGTCCGGATTCTGCACGGTGATCGGATTCATGGCAGTAGTGATGAATTCTAACGACAGCCCGACGAAGAAGGCAAGATGCACGAGGACTCACCCCGCAAAGGCGGTCTTGCGGCACCACGTCTTAACCGCCCTCAAAAAGACTGCGGGACTCCTGGTGAGACCGTCAAGCAGGTATCGCCCACGGTTGCAGGACCGAAAGAGCACCATCACCGATTTCTTGGCGACGGCCTTGATCGTGCCGGTCCTCTGCCATGCGCCGGTTGTTTTCGCCTTGTCGCTCCCCGACGAAACGGTCTTGATTCCCGCCGGAGAATTTTTCATGGGGAGTCCGGACGACGGTTCGAGCTTCGACGACGAACGACCGCAACGTAAAGTCTTCGTCAGTTCCTTTCGCATCCATCGTCACGAAGTCACGAATGCCCGCTATAAACGGTTCACGGATGCGACCGGGCATCGAACGCCGAGCCACGAGAAACCGGCGTTGACGCTATGGCTCAACGGCGAGCCGTTTCCCGGCAGCGAGCATCATCCGGTCGTCAACGTCAGTTGGGATGATGCGCTTGCCTACTGCCGATGGCTGGGCATGCGCCTGCCGACCGAAGCGGAATGGGAAAAGGCCGCGCGCGGAACGGACGGGCGTCGCTACCCGTGGGGAAACGAATGGGACCCGCATCTTGCCAACAGCGCCAGTTACTGGGCCGATCGCACGATCGAATTCAAAGACGGAGAGGAGTGGAAAGCCTTTTGGATGACTGGCGACGGCGCGCGCATCGCGCGTGAGCACGGTCTCAACGGCGAAGTGCTTACGTTGCCGGTCGGAAGTTTTCCGGAAGGAGCGAGTCCATTCGGCCTCTTGGACATGGCGGGGAACGTGTCGGAATGGGTGCAGGATTGGTACGAGCCCTATTCCTATCTGCACGCGCCGCTCTCCGACCCACCGGGTCCGGAGGGACGGCTCCTGAAGGTCGTCCGCGGGGGGTCGTGGCTCAAACCGGCAAGAAATCTCCGAACATCCGATCGCGACTATGGCTTTCCCACGGATCGCGCGACCGGCATCGGCTTCCGCTGCGCCCAGGACGTCCAGTAAGGCGTCCGGTGATTCAAGGCGCCCACCGTGACCATGTCGGGAAGGAACGTCGAAGCTGACTTATCCAGACAGGCCGTGCAACGACAATTCTTGCTCCGGCTACTCCGGCGAGGCAGCCATGGCTCGGTGAAACGAGGCTGAGAGACGCTCCACGGCCTGATGATCGGGAGCCAACACACCGACCTCGATCAACACGGCCACGCGGGGGGCCGGATCAAGCCGACGCACTCCTGAACGAGTCAACCCTTCCAGGGCGAGTACCCGTTCATACGTTTCGATCCACGACTCCGTCACGGCCCGCAAACCCGCGTCCGTGGGTTTCAGACGACCCAATCGAACCTGGTGGATCAGCTTGATCAACGGATCGACCTGCGCAACGGTCGAGATGGCGCGCTGCAACACCTGCTCGCCGGGATTGCCCATATCTTCTTCAGTTCATGGAGCAGGCGCCCGGCCCCCGTGGATCGCCGCAGGTGCCGCAGGCCCCCGGCCCTCCGGGCGACGCCCAACTCGATGTCGCTCCGACTCCGAAGGCGGAAAACTGCTTCTCCACTTTGGCGGTCTTGCACTGAGGACAGGCGACTTGTGTCGATCCCTGAACCAACAACTCAAATCGATGATTGCATTCCCGACAGACATACTCGAAGATAGGCATGTGCACCCTCCGTCTTGCGGATCTCATTATAAAGTCGTGTCACCGCCATCGCAACGAGAGGATCCCATGTATCATGAAGAAAAGACGTTCCTTCTGAGATTCAGCCTGGAAGTCCGGTTCCCCGACGATTACGAAGGCGAAGAGGACCACCACGTCTGGCTGCGTGCCTGGGAATCGCGCGTCAAACCGGAGTTGATCAAATCCGTCTTTGAGTCGCTGAGACGGACGGGGGGATGGGCCGTGCATACCCGCAATCGCGGCAAATCGCCGGAAGACGAAATCGAAATCGTGCTGGAGCGGGACTACTCGACCTCTCCATCTCTTCTGCCATAACCATGCGGCCGCGACGCTCGATCGGCATCTACATTCACGTCCCTTTTTGCAGACAACGCTGCCACTTCTGCGCGTTTTACCTGGAAGCGGCGAAACCGGAACGAATGGAAGCTTTTTGCTCCGCGCTGGCGCGGGAAATCGATTTCTATGGCGGCCGCAACGTGACGGACGGACGTCCGCTGCGAAGCCTCTACATCGGCGGCGGGACACCGACGACGCTTCCCGCGACTCAATTGGTCGCGTTCCTGAAACGGGCGCAAGCGATTTGGTCGTGGGAAGACTCCGCGGAAATTACGGTGGAGGCCCACCCTTCCACCGTCACTCCCAAGGATCTGAGCCTGTTGGCGGAAGCAGGATTCAATCGCCTGAGCATGGGCGTTGAATCCATGGATCAACGCGACTTTATTCCGATCGGTCGTCCCGGGCTGGTCAACGAGGCGAAGCGGGCGGTGAAGGCGGCGCGAACGGCCGGCTTTCGAAACGTCAATCTTGACCTGATGTACGGACTGCCGGGACAGACGCTGGAATCATGGATTGAAACCCTGCAAGCGACACTTGCTCTCGAGCCGACTCATGTCTCTTGCTACGCCTTGACCATCGAAGAAGATACGAGGCTCGCCCGCGACATCGCCAAGAACCTGATCCCCCCGCCGAACGAAGCGCTTCAAGTAGAGATGGAATCGGCCGCGGAAGCGTTGCTGCAAGCGGCCGGATTCGAACGGTACGAGCTCTCCAATTACGCTTTGCCCGGCTTCGCGTGCCGACACAACAAACTTTATTGGACCGACGGGGATTACCTGGGACTCGGCCCGAGCGCCCAGTCCTACGTCAACGGCGTGCGGTTCGGCAATATCGACGACCTCACCGCCTATGTGGATTGCTTGTCCGCCTGTCGCCTCCCCGTCGCGGAACGAGCCGAACTCACGGACGGCGAACAACGGCGGGACGCGCTCGTCTTCGGCCTCAGACTGATCGAGGGAGTTCCTCTCCGCATCGTCCGTCCCGGCACGTCGCAGCATCAGGCGCTCACCGCTTTGGCCGGCCGGGGATTCATCGAATGGAAAGAGAATCGCGTTCGACTGACCAGACTCGGAAGACGATACGCGGACTCGGTAGCCGAGCAGTTGTACTAGCGACGGCGCCCGGCCGAGCAAAACGGGCATGATCTCACCATCGGAGTCTGCTAAAATTTTCGCCGCGATGGCTGCGATACCTCAAACCATCCCGGAAACGACCGAAGACGTTCGGACCGGCAGCGGGAGCGGTCTTGAATCCCGAGTCGTCGTCTTCAATTGCGATTGCCACACCTACCAGCAGGTCATCGATCTGTTCTGCCGATTTATTCCGGGGATGACCCCTCCCAAAGCGTTTGAGCTGGCTTATCGTATCGACCACGAGGGACAGGCGGTCGTGTACAGCGGCCCGCTTGAGCACGCGGAGGATATCGCGGGCAAATTGGCCGGCGGAGGGTTGCGGGTGGTGGTTCAGTAGTCGTTTGGCGGGCGGCGGAGGACTCGTTACTTGCGTTTGGCCTTGCGCTTTTTGACCGTGTGAGTTTTGGCCGGCTTTCCGTTCGACGATTTCACGGAATGTTTCATACGCTGCTTCGAAGACGCTTTCACCGGTTCTGTTGTTTCAGGTCTCGCATCTTTAGACGCCCGACGCGACACGGCTTTCTCGGTTTTTGAGGACGAGACCGGAGCCGTATAGGCCGAGGTCCGGTTGATTTTCGCAAGCTGTTCTCCGCTTAGGATGCGGACCTGATAGAGTTCGAACAACTTGCTGATGGCTTTCGTATCCCCCCGTCTGGCCGCATTCAACAGTTTGCGGCGTTGATTCATTTCCTCTTCTTCGGTATGAGAAGCGACGCGCCGTTCCATCCTCCATCCTTCCTACATCTCTGGAAACCCCAATCGGATAAAACGTCCCCTCGGCCTTTGCCGATAAAAATTGGTCGAGTATACCAAAATCGCAGTGAATTTGGGAATCCGCATGAAAAACTTCTGAGTAGTAACCCTATTCTACCTTCCTTTCTACCCCCCCTCTCATTTATTGATCGCTCAATAACCATCGGCTCTTTTCCGAGCGACCCTTCTGAAACAAATTCTGGTGCGCACCCAAGCCCTCTCCATCATTGAGCATGTTTTGTGCTGTGTGTATAATCCAGTGCTCGTTCTCTCTCTTCCAAAGGAGGCCGTTCCCATCATGAACGAACACGTCCAGAGCCGACAGACCGTGACCGACGACCCCAAGGCGCGCGAACTGCTTCGCAAGGCCTTTGAAGCGACCGCCCGATGGCCCAAAGACTTCGCCGGTTTCACCGCCGATCTGACCGTAAACGTCAACGGGAAGGAAATCGGCGGCTCCGTCATGGTCAAAAGCCCAGGGGAAGTCTCCGTCCAACTCGGCGACGCCGACACGCAAAAGTGGGTGCAAGAACAACTCGGTATGATCGCCGTCCATCGGGGACCTCGCAGCTTCGAGGAGTCCGACGGCAAGTATGTGTTGACCATGGAAGACGACGGGCACCCGATGGGGACCAAGCTCGTCATCCACGGCTCCAATTCGTTTTACCGCATCAAGGACGATCGTATCACTCAAATCAACCGCAGCATGGCGCATCCCGGCATGGCCCCGTTCGCCTTCACGATCAACGTCGAGGACAGCGCCGTGACGCAGGACGGAAAGAACCTCACGACCAAATACACGGTCTATTATTACTCGCCGACCGACGGGAAACTGAACAACGTCGAGAGCTTCACCGATACTCACGTGCGTGTGGGTTCATCCGATCTACCGGCCACCAGACGGATCATCTCGTTCGAAAACGGCACCGTCGTCGTCAAGAACCTCACGTTCAAAAACCATACGCTCATCTGACAATGGACTTGCGAACGGGCTTTCCCCGAAGCATGAAGGTCATGATCGCGGGCCACGCGCACCTGGCCCGCATGATCGACAAATGCCGGGCCGTTCTCGCCGGGACCGAAGGCGAGTATATCTACCCTTGCCCCATGGATGAGCGGCTGTTGGAGTTTGCCGGCCTCACCAGTGAACAGTTCACGGCGGCCGTGAAGGCCAACCCGACCGATGAAGGAGTGGAGAACTGGTTCCGGCAGGCTGCCAAACCGCACTCACCCGCCGAATTGGAAGAATGGAATCGGAAGCTGCTGGCACGAGGGCCCAGTTCTCCGGAGAGCGCGGCCCGATTCAAGAAATATCTGGATGCCATCGACCCTTCACGCACCGACATCACGGCCTGGTCGGATCTCCAAGACCTGGAGGAAGGACGGGTCGTCCCGAGACGAGATTCGACACCCTCCGATATCGGTATCAGTAGGTGAGTGCCGGATACTTGCCAAGGCACGTCGGGTGTTCCGCCTGAGCCACCATGAAATGAGCCACATCGGCGCGTGAAATCGAGCCGACTCGCATTCCCTTTGTCAGCTCGGTCAACACCCGATACCGGCCCGTCAAGGGACCATTGGTCAGCCGACCGGGACGGACCATTTCCCATCGCGAATAGCCGGCGGCTATCACACGCTCTTGCTCGCTCTTGTCCGCATAGACCGCCCTGAGCAGCAAAGTAAAAAAGATTCGCATGGGCAATGAGTTATAGCTCCAACTGTCTCCAGCACCGAAGCCGGTCAGGATGATGAGCGTCGGAGTCGAACTCGATTCCCGGAGGACTTGCAGCAAAACGCGCGCGGAAGAAGAAAACAGTTTGGTGGCCAAGGGACTTTTGACGCCCAGTGTGACGAGGACGGCCTCGGCTCCCGTGATCGCCGATGCCACCGGCCCCGCCTCGGTGGCATTGCCCTGAACCCGTTTGAGCTGAGGATGGTCCGGCAGCGGTACGATCCGACGCGATAACGTCGTCACCTCGTGCCCCCGCTCAAGTGCGAGGCTGGTAACCTGAAGCCCTATCCCAGCCGACGCTCCGATGACGGCGATCTTCATAAACAGCCCACAAATTACTACTTATACTGAGTCTCGCGCCGTTTCAACACAATCGCACGGCCGAAGACATCGGCATAACATTATTTTCAATCGATTCACCGGCTCGGTCAAGAGCGTAAAGAACGGGCTCTTCGCCATTGACAATGACAATCGGTTACAACACTCCAGTCCGGCAACGGACACATGGGTCCATTGGAGATATGACGCACCTGGAGCTTTACACCTACCGAACCGGAACCCATCCGGGGAACGGACAAACATTGCGCTGAACTCTTCGGAGTGTTTTTCCAGCGTCGTGACGAGTCCGTTTGGGGCCCGGCAATCTAATGCGTCAAGAAGGAGCGAGTAACAACCAGATCGTGCCTGTCCTTCTCGGCACCCGTTCCATGCGCGCTTTCACGCAACAGACGGCTCACCCTACACCATGATCGACGCCCTGGCGACGAAATCGGTCTTCCGGGCACCATAGGACCCGAAGCCGGCTTCGGCCGCTCGGATGAACGGTCGGAACGTGAGAAGTCGATGAATAAACCATGAAGGCGTCTCCATGATCCGGCGGCGCCTTGGCGCTGTGCGCGATGGTCCGGACGGTCCTGTGCGTCACGAGGAAACTTGAAATACGATCAGAGTTTCTGTAGTATCAGCTTATCGACCATGCGATCACGCCGAGCCCCCATCGCACCGTCCGGTCCGTCGGTCGTCCAACGCGTGGTCACCGCCGCCCGGCAGCAGTTCATGCGCCATGGGTTTCGCCACGTCACGATGGATGAGCTGGCGGCTGAGCTCGGCATGAGCAAGAAGACGCTCTATGCCTGTTTTCCAAGCAAAGTCGCGCTCCTGGAGGCGGTGCTCCTGGACAAGTTCCGGAGCGTCGAAGCGGATCTCGACGGCATCACATCCGACTGTTCCTCCGACGTGTTGAGTGCATTGCACCGGCTCCTCGCCTGCATGCAGCGGCATGCTGAAGAGATTCAGCCGCCGTTCATGCGCGACATGCGGCGGGAGTCCCCCGAGTTGTTCAAGATCGTGGAGAATCGGCGCCGGGACGTGATTCAACGCCATTTCGGCAAGATCCTCGGCGAAGGCCGTAGGGCCGGCCTTATCAGAAGGGACATACCGGCGGCCCTGATCATGGAGATTCTGCTGGGCGCGGTGCAGGCTATTATGAATCCGCCGAAGATGGCCGAACTCGCGCTCACCCCGAAAACCGGCTATGCCACGATCATGAGGGTCGTTCTTGAGGGCGTGATGACCGAGGCGGGAAAGTCCAAACTATGAGCAGCGGTGGTCCATTCTTTCAACGGCTCGTCTGCCGCATCGCGGTCCTACTGTCATGGATGGCGCCGGCGGCCGGTTGCAGCAACTCTGACCCCAATCTGGTTCAAGGCTATGTCGAAGGAGAATATGTCTATGTAGCTTCTCCTCTTCCCGGTACGCTGGAATCCTTATCAGTGCAACGGGGCACACAGGTGAAGGAGGGCGATCCTCTGTTCGTGCTGGACAGCGCGGCGGAGCAAGCGGCCAGAGATGAGGCGGAGCGCAGGCTCGCGCAGGCCAGGGCGAACCTGGAAGACGCCAAGAAGGGCAAGAGGCCCGCGGAAATTGAAGCGATCAAGGCGCAACTGAAGCAAGCGCGGGCGGCGCTGAAGCTGGCGGAAAGCGAGTTTGCCCGGCACGAGGCGCTGATGAGCGTCCCCGGCGCGACGGCGGAGCTGGAGTTTGACCGGGCCCGCTCCATGCGGGATCAGCAACGCCAGCGGGTGGCGCAGCTTGAAGCAGACCTGACGACGGCGCAGCTCGGCTCACGCAGCGATCTGGTGATCGCAGCCGAAGCCGAGGTGCGCGCGCGGGAAGCGGCGCTGGCGAAGGCGGAATGGGACCTCTCGCAGAAACGCCGACGAGCCCCGAAGGCGGGCTTAGTGTTCGATACGCTCTATCACGAGGGAGAATGGGTGGCCGCGGGGCGTCCGGTCGTCGCGCTGTTGCCGCCACAGAACGTCAAGGTCCGCGCCTTTGTCCCCCAGGCTAAGATTGGAACGATTCATCTCGGCGACCAGGTGGCGGTCAGCATGGACGGCGTGGCCCAGCCGTTGATCGGAACCGTGAGCTTTATTTCCCCCCGGGTGGAATACACTCCACCGGTCATTTATAGCCGGGAAAGCCGGGAGAAACTCGTTTTCATGATTGAAGCCACCTTCGATCCCCAGGTCTCGGCCGACTTGCATCCGGGACAGCCGGTGGATGTGCGGGTTGGGATCTGACGGCCATCGGAAGGCCCGGGCAGCACCGTGGCGGGTGATCGCGCAGCTTTGAACGGTCGTCATGCGTCAAACGTCATCCGTCAATCGAGCCATGATGACGGAGACATGATGCGACGAGTTGCCTTCCGATACGTTTGACGAATGACGGATAGCCCTGCCCCTCACCACCGTGAGCCACACGGACCATGACGAACGACCTGGCCATCAACGTGCGCGGGATGACGAAGCGATTCGGCACACTGACCGCCGTGGACCACATCGACCTGGACGTTCGCCGGGGAGAGATCTGCGGGTTTCTCGGCCCGAACGGCAGCGGGAAGACGACGTTCATCCGGATGCTCTGCGGGCTCCTCCGCCCGGACGAGGGCAGCGGCACCTGCCTGGGCCATAACGTCATCACCGAGAGCGAGGCCATCAAGCGCCAGGTCGGCTACATGACGCAGCGGTTCAGCTTCTACGAAGATCTGAGCATCGCCGAGAATCTGGATTTCGTGGCGCGCATGTACTCGGTTCCCAACCGCCGCGAAGCGGTCCGCGCGAGCCTGGACCGGCTCGGCTTGACGGAGCGGAAACAACAACTGGCGGGCCAGTTGTCCGGCGGATGGAAACAGCGCCTGGCCCTCGCCGCCTGCATGATCCACGAGCCCAAGCTGCTCCTGCTCGATGAGCCGACCGCCGGGGTCGATCCCAAGGCGCGCCGCGAGTTCTGGGAGCAGATCCATGAGCTGGCCGCGCAGGGCCTGACGTTCCTGATCACCACGCATTATATGGACGAAGCCGAGCGGTGTCACAGGCTCGCCTACATCACCGCCGGCAAGCTGCTCACCCATGGCACCGTTACGGAAGTCATCGCTCACTCGCGGCTCACGACTTGGTCCGTCAGCGGCCCGAATCTCGTCGATCTCGCTCAGCGGCTCAGGACGACACCGGGCGTGCAGCAGGCGGTGGCGTTCGGCGCGATGTTGCATGTCAGCGGAGACGACGCGCCCTCGCTCGAACGGGCGATCGCGCCGTTTCGCACGGAGCCCTATGAATGGCGGCGGATCGAGACGGGGCTGGAGGACGTGTTTATTCACCTGATGGACAATGCGCCGGAGCGGGTGTCGGCATGACGAAGCGGCTGGCCTTTTCACCGGCTCGGTTTTGGGCGATTGTCGTCAAGGAGTTCATTCAGATGCGCCGGGACCGCCTGACCTTCGGAATGATGGTGGGGATACCGCTGATCCAGCTCACACTGTTCGGCCTGGCGATCAATTCGGACCCCAAGCAGTTGCCCACCGCCGTGCTCCTGGCCGATCAGGGTCCGCAAGGGCGCTCGCTGCTGTACGGGATTCGGAACAGCGGCTATTTTGAATTCGTGCGGCAGGTGCAGACCGAAGCCGAGGCGGAGGCGGCGCTCGCGCGCGGCGAAGTCCAGTTCGTCGTCAACATTCCGGAGAACTTCACGCGCGACCTCCTGCGCGGCGATAGGCCGGCCGTGCTGCTGGAAGCGGACGCGACCGATCCCGCCGCTACGAGCAACGCGCTGGGCTCGCTGCGCACGGCGGTGAATACAGCTTTGCGGGAAGATCTCAAGGGACCGCTCGCCTTTCTCGCCGCCGGCGACGGTCCGATCGATCTGCGGGTCCACCCTCGGTATAACCCCGAGGCGATCACCCATTACAACATCGTGCCGGGTCTGATGGGCGTCGTCCTCACGATGACCATGATCATGATCACGGGATTGGCCATCACGCGCGAACGCGAGCGCGGCACCATGGAGAATCTCCTTTCGATGCCCACCCGTCCCTTCGAAGTCATGACCGGCAAGATCCTGCCTTACATCATCGTGGGCTACGTGCAGGTCGGGTTGATCCTCCTGGCCGCGCGCTTTCTCTTTCACGTGCCGATGGTCGGCAACATCCTGTTGCTGCTCGCCGTGACCCTGGTGTTCATCGCCGCCAACCTGGCGGTCGGCATTACCTTTTCCACGTTGGCCCAGAACCAACTGCAGGCCGTGCAAATGACGTTCTTCTTCTTCCTTCCCTCTCTCCTCTTGTCCGGCTTCATGTTCCCGTTCCGAGGGATGCCGCAATGGGCGCAGGCTATCGGCGAGGTCTTTCCGCTCACGCATTTTCTGCGCATCGTGCGGGGTATTCTATTGAAGGGCAACGGCCTCGACGAAGTCGTGCAGCAGGTCTGGCAGATTGCGTTGTTCGCCGCGGTCGCGCTGATCATCGGCGTGAAGCGGTACCGGCAGACACTGGACTAGCTCGACCTCCGTGCTTCGTCAATCGACAAGCGTCAAGCGTCGCCGAAACCCGTCATTTTTGATGTCCGGCTCGGACGATCAATTCCTTCAGCCCGTCCAAATCCAGCATCCCGGGGACCAGTTCCGTGCCGACGATGAAGCCGGGCGTCCCCGAGATGCCGAGTTCCTCGGCCAGCGCCCGATTCTTGTCAATGACGGCCTGCCACTGAGGGTCGGCCATGTCCGCTTCCAGGCGTTTCACGTCGAGCCCCACGCCGGCGGCGATCTTCAAAATTTCATCTTTGGTCATATCGGCGTGCGACGCAAGCAACGCCTCGTGAAAAACCTGGTGTTTCCCTTGCGCCTGAGACGCGAGCGCGGCCTTGGCCGCGAGCTCGGACGGCTCGCCCAGAATGGGGAAGTCCTTATAGACCACCCGCACCCGCGGATCTTCCTTCTGAAGTTGCGTGACGGCCGACGCGGCCCGCTTACAGTAGCCGCAGCGATAGTCGTAAAACTCGACCAGCGTAATCTCGCCCTTCGGATTGCCGCTGACCGGTGACGATGGATCGTGCAGCAGTTCATCCTGTTTGGTCGTAAGGGCAACCTTTTGGCGCTCCTGCAGCTCCGCCCGACGTTTTGCCTCCATGGCTTGCAGCGATTGGACGATCACTTCAGGATGAGCGCGGATGTACCGTTCGATCACGGCATCGGTGAGATGGTGAGAAGAGGCCGACCCCTTCTTAGTTTCGTCGGCCGTCGTCGAACAACCGGACGCCAATAACGCCAGAGCGGCGCAGACGCCCATTCCAAACCGAACACGACTCCGGATGCAGAAATGACTCATGACCGTTCTCCTCAAGGAATGAATTCTTGGCTTGGCCTGCCGGTGAATCTGTGCCCGAGGCTCGGATTCCGGCCCTAATACAGTTGAAGAAGAAATCTCCTAAAAACGACCCGACCTCACACGCATGATCTGATGCGGAACGAACATACCTTCCCCCATCGTCACTCATCCAGACTTGGCTGCAACAGCAACGGGCCGTAAGACAGGGCAAAGAGCGCGTAGGCTCCGCTCCAACTCGCCGCCGCCAAGCCCATCGCGAGATGGCTCGCGAGGCCGGCCGCCGGACCAAAGACCCGAATGAGGGCGCCGAGAGACGCCAACAGGTAGATGGTGACCGTCAAGGGCCCGGCATGGCGGGGCCGACCCGTGTGGCCCAAACTGGCGCGGGTCATGACCCCCAGCGTCATCACGCCGATGGCGCCCGTCGTCAACGCATGCAGCGCATCCGGCGGCGTCAACCCGATCCCGAGCAACGATCCTCCGAAAAGCAGCAACGATGCCACCACCCAGGCATAGCCCACGTGCAGCACCAAGACCAGCGGCTCCGGCCAGGTCAGCCAACCTCGCCAACGTGCGAGACGGCCGGCATTCACGACGCCGGCAAGCACGAACAGCCAACCGGTCGCCTTTTCATAAGGCGACCCCGTCCAGACCAGGCCGGAGAAGACCACGAGCAGAATCGCCAGTCCATCATAATACCGGGAAAACGGCGCCGGCCGTTCCGGCCTGTTCCGCATCTCAAAAAACTCTTCAGTGAAATTCGGAATGATCCTTCCGCCGATCACCGTCAGCAACACCAGAATAACGGCCAGCGCCATCCGAGGAGGAAGATCCGCGCTCCGCCCCTCCACCGTCAGAACGTGAAACGCGATATTGGCCAGGGCATAGAGACTGACCAATACCCCCATCGGCGCATGTCTCCAACTTCGCGCCATGGTGATTTCCCGCCAGATCAGTCCGGCAGCCGCCACCAGAAAGACACTGTCCACCACCGCCGCGAGAGAAGCATCGACCCACGGCATTGCGATCACCAGCCGCCCGGCGAGCCACAGAAACCAGAGTCCGATCAGCTCGACCCCCCTGATGGGCGGCCGATCCGTCCAATTGGGAACGGCGGTCAACATGAACCCCATGATGACCGCGGGCAGAAACCCGAAGACCATTTCGTGGATATGCCACAGCCTCGGCGGGTAGCGAACCGTCAGCCCCTCGCCCCCGCTGAACATGAAAACCCACAAGGGAACGGCAATTCCGGCAAACAGAGCTGCGCTCAGAAAGAACGGCCGGAATCCCATCGAAAAGAACGCCGGTCCCTGGTAAGGAGCTTCTTGATCGAATCCGTGACTCATTGGATACGAACGCGCACGGCGAGGGCACACAAGGAGAACGACTAGATCGGCCTTTCCGATTGCAGATGAAACGACTGCAACGACGACATCATTGCGCTACCGCCATCCCTCTCCGTTGGTCCCGCCGCCGAACCCGCCCCAGTTGCCGCCGAATCCACCCCGGCCGGTCCCCCAATACTCGCCCTTTTGCAGGCGGCGGTAGGGGTGGCGCAGGTCGGGGCGGCTGATCAACCAAAAGGTCGAAGCGGCGACCGCACTCAGCAGCACCGTCAACCAAAACCCCAGTCCCTTCATGTGCGTATGGGGGAGGTCGCCGACGCGAACATCCTGAGCCGGGGAAGCCAAGGCCACCACGGTTCGATAAAGCCCGTCTCCAAAATCGCCGCGTTCAATCGCCGGGAACAGATAGCGATTCCCCACGTCTCTTCTGACGTCGGGCGTGATGATCGGCATCATCCGGCGTCCCAACGCAATCGCCGCCTGCCGCTCCCCGACGGCGACCAGCAGCATGATGCCGTGCTCTTGTTGAGTGGAGCCGATGTTCCATTTCTCATACAGCCTGGTCGCATACTCATTGGCCGAGGGAAAGGGTTTGATCGTCGGAACCGTCACCACGACCATTTCGACGCCGGTTTTTCGCTCCAGGTCCTGGCACACCGAACGAATGCGCTCTTTCCACTCGCGATCCAACACCTGGGCGTGGTCGCTCACGTAGCCGAGCGGACCGGGAAGCGGAATCCGCTCTTTGAGATGCTCGTAATAGGGAGACTGCCCTTGCCCCGTTCCCGCCGTCATGAGGCTCATCGCCAGGGCAAAACCCGTCAGGTGAAACAAACGATGGCTGAGCCGTACCTTTCTCATGACCGCCCTGTTTGTATCTGTCCTAGCCGCCGCTCGACCGACACCACGAATCGCCCGAGGCTCTCGAGATAACGATCCATCAATCGCGGCACCTCGAGCCGCCCCGGCGAGCTATGACCGCGCTTGAGCGACCAGGCCTCCCGCAAAGCCGCGAGATCGGTCTCGCAACAGACTTCCAGATCTTTGAGCAGCGATTCCCCGTCAAACAGAACCGGTCTATCCAAGAGCCGTTGCACGCCCCGCAGCACCGGCAACAACGACGTAATCGACAAGCTCAGCAGAATCGTCATGGCTTCGCCCGTCGCCTCTCCTTCCACCAATCGCTGCCGGAGGCGTACCAGGCTCCCCCGCAGCCCCTGCAAGACTTCACCGGCCAGATGACGATGATCGACGCTGAATCCGACGAAGGGATCCTTGCCCCACAACAGGCGATGACAGTCGCGAATGTCCTGGCACTCAAGCGGAAAGACCGCCGCCGAGGCCCGAAGATCGTCGCCGGTGAGGAACAACGGCGCCACGATCTGTTCCTTGCTCCATTTCGCGTGCAGCGGGACATACTGCTTCAAAACGGAGAGCTCGCAGGACGACACGACCAGCAGAATGTTCAGATTCGACCGTCCCGGCAGGAAGTCGCCCCGCGCGGCGCTTCCGTAGAGCAACACCGCTTCCAGCCGATCGCCGAAAGCCTTGATCACGTCTTGCACGTAGGAACGCAACAGTTTGTGCGTTCCTTCCGGCAACCCGTCGATGCTCCAATGCGGAACCGACATCGCCTCACCCGACATCGTGGACCGCCCTGTCGCAGGCATGGGGGTCTGGCAGAAACCCCGCCGCCATGAAGCGGTCAACCAGGCCGAACGGCGGCCTGGTTCGTAATCCAGCCGTGGTAGACAAGATGCGATACCGAAGCCGCGCGTTCCTGTCCAAGGTTTTGAACACGCGATCTCGCAAAAAGCCGATCACGGGGTTGCCGGTGTTCCAAAAAAACACCTCCTCATCGGCCAGCCGTTGCAACACCGTGACCTGCGGTCGGCGCAAGCGTTCGAATTGTTTCAACCGTTCCGCCGAGCAATCATTCGCCGCCAGGCAGTCGGGCAACAGATCGGCGAGCGTGACGGCGTCCACCATCGCTTGCATCCGCCCTTGCGACGCATGCGGATTCATCGCATGGGCGGCGTCGCCGATCAGCACCGCGCCGTCGGCGACCCAGGTCGGGGTCCGAACCCGGCCGGTCGGGAGAAACGCCGTCTGACTCCAATCCGTCAATCCTTGAAAGATCGGTTCATCGGGCGGACTGATGGCCGTCCAGGCCCGTTGCAACGAAGGGATGCCTTGAGCTTTGACGCGGTCGTAGGAGCCGGCGTCGATCATGTAGAGCAGAAACACGCGGCGACCCGCAGCAGGAAACAGCGCGAGAATCGTGCGCTTGCCCACAAAATACTTGGCTTCGTCGATCGGAACGGGCGCCTCGATGATGGCGATCAGATAGCCTTGAGGATACAGATGCACATCGGCGGGAATACCCAAGGACTCCCGGACTTTTGAAAAGGCTCCGTCGGCGCCGACGACCACCTTGGCCCGCACCGTGATCTCTTCGCCTTCCCTTTTGGCCGTCAGGCCGACGACCCGTCCGTTTTCTCGCAACAGACCGGCGAAGGACGTTCCGTACCACAGCGTCACGGCCGGTTGCGTGTGAATCGCGTCGAGGATGGCATGGTGCGCCACGTTGGGCAACGTCACCACCGCCCGATTGTAGGGAGGCGGCAAGTCGCCATAGTCCACCGTACAGAGCCGTTCGCCGCCCGCCCGACAAAAATGAAACAGCCGAACCGGACGGACCGAGTCGGCGGGCAACTTATGCAACAGCCCAAGCCGATCGAGCACCCGCTGTCCGTTGGGTTGAAGAATCTCGCCGCGCAGGCCGCGAGGCGGCCCCGCTGCCTGCTCCAACACGATCGTTTTGATCCCCTTGTGAGCCAAGGCCAAGGCCAAGACCGCCCCGCCTCCCCCGGCGCCCACCACCGCAACGTCCGCGTCTTCCTTTCTCACGTCATGCCTCGCTACGAGGGGTTCCAATCCTCGAATCTGGCTTGATCGCGCCACATCGAAAGAAATTTGTCGCGCGCCTTGACCGAGAGAGCCCGATCCCGAATGACGTCAAGCCGTTCATCATTATATCGATTGCCGCTGCCCGTATGATTCATCGAGCCGTTCATATTGACCTGATCGTCGATGACCACTTGCTTCAGATGCATCAGACCGTCATGCCGGTTGACCTTGACGGGAACACCGGCCTCCCGAAGAGCAGTCATCGCCGCCCGCTGCTTGGGATCGCTCAAACGTTGACGGTCCGTGATGATTCGCACGTCCACCCCCCGCTTATGCGCAGCGAGCAGGGCCTTGATCGCGGGGGGAAACGTCATCCCATACACGGCCACATAAATATACTGCGTCGCCCGCTCGTAAATCCCCACCGCCCGTTGCAACGGCTTGTCTTCCGGCGCGTACCACACCTCTACCGAAGAGGCCGAGACATCCCCGGCCGACGTTGTCGAAACGCAACTTCCCGGCCATCCGGGGATGACGACGCAACATCCGATCCAGAAAAGAACACACAGCCGTAATCCGTTCATTCAAGATCAAAGAGCGCGCGAAACTGCTCCTCCGACGCCTCCCAGGCCTCGGGCGCATGCGTTTGAAGCCATCGTCCCAGAAATTGTTTCTGCTCCGGCGTCAGCATCTGCTTGATCTGATGGGACCGTCCTTGGAGCGGCTGGAGAAACCCCACACGCTTCACCACGTCCAACGCGGCGGTTCGGACATAGACATTGGTGAACGTCGATGGTTTATCCTCCTCGCCCTCACCCTGTACCCACACAGAGAGAAACCGATCGACCGTCAAACCGGCACTGTCCATCGCCGGTTCGGTATCATGAAACAGCTCGTTCTCCGATTCGGCCATCGGCCTACCGTCGCCGACCCGAAAGAGAAAATTCTTTTTCCACATGGCCGTCTCTCCGAAAACCCCCACGAGACCAGCAGGAATTCTTGCACAACCGGAAGAAAGCCCGCATAGTGGGACCGGAATGAGGCAAAGTCAAGGCTGCTGTGCTGACGCGAAACGTCTAACCGCGCCAGGAGCTCACGGCTACCGAAAGCCTTTGGCCAGGCTCTGTAGGCATCGTGTGGTTGCTACTGTTTTGAATGTGCAGGCGGTGCAGGGCCTTATCGTGCAACGTGTGGTGGGATGATGGGTTGGGCGTCTTGGCGATAGTGGCGCCCATTCTGCGTTTTGCTGCGTCTTGCGCGTGGAGCGATGGGGGGCGGTCCTGTTGACGCTGAACCGATTCTAGAGACGTTCGCACGCTCCGGAGGCCCTCCAGACGGCAGGACCTTGAGCCAGGTGCTCGCCTCGTTTCGTATAAGTCTTCGGGATGGTATCCAGCACATTGACGATCGAGTGATTCCAGCGGCATTGTCCAGCAGCGATAGGTTGCTCCTCGACCACGTGATCTAGACCCCCAGAGGATCATCAACCACCGTGGTGCAGCGCCAGGGCTTCAGACCCCGCGTCCGCAGGTCCCGCAACACTGCTCTCCACGACTCCTGGGATTCCGGCCCCCCGGTCCGTTCTCTGCGACCACGACCACCTTCTGGCCATACATGAGCGCTTCCAATCCTCTCAAGGAGCGCCGCCTTTCCAGCTTCCACATGGAACATGGTCCCTCGGCTCATATGTTGACGACTTTCGGATCATCGAGCCGCCGCCGCTTCCACCGACACACTCGCTCTGCCTCTGGATATCGAGCTGTCAGAGTGAGGCCGGCACAACAACACCGCTCACCCAAAGAGGCTTGGAGCATCAGCGAGAAATCAGAGCAATCTCTTCTTTTCATGATGCCCCATACATATCCAGGCTTAGAGGTATGCCACGGCCAGCCAACATGCCCCTTGTGGCATTCGCGCAAGAAGACAACAGAAAAAGAGGGGCGGCTCGCAGGGGGAGCACACTGTGCTCCCCGCTCCGAACTCGCCCCGCTCATTGTTGCCCACGTAGACGGTGGGCCCCTACGAGCCCGGCGCATAGCCGAGCAATCACAAGGCACCACAGGGGGGCTTACCCGGCGGCCACCACGCGGCGCGTCACGCCAAACCCCAACAGCCCCGCAGCCAGCAGCGCCAGTGCCGATGGTTCTGGCACACTCCCGCTCTGGCCACCACCGGCGCCACCCTGCGAAATGGGATCGACCCAATTCTGCCGAGCTCCCCAATCACCCAGTGCCGTCCAAGAATAGTGAGCGAAGTTCGCGACAATTTGCAAATAGCGGCCGCTGGTTGGGGTAAAGGACAAGGTGAAATAAGTGCCATATGCCCCACCAAATGGTGGATTGAGCGTTGCCACCGGCGTCAGGGAGGTCCAGGTATGACCGATCGGGTTATCAGACAAGAAGGCTCGCACGTAGCCTCCCGACAGAACCGGACTTGACGGAGACGCGACAATTTGAACCATCGACAGGGTCTGCGTCGTCCCCATGTCGGCCTGGACCCAATGGGCCCCTTGGCTTCCCGCATTCCAATAGCCGCCATTAAACACCGATTGGGCACTGGAGCCATGGTACCAGGTCCCATAGTTGGCACTCTGACTATAGGCAGAGGCCGGCAAGTCCGCCGCAAACGGCGAGATGATCGGAGCAGCCCACACTGATGGCCCACTGCCTATTCCCGCCACAAGCATGAGCGCCGCCACTCTCCTTGCCAGTAGCCCCGGCGTTCGCCCCACTCTTCTCTTCAACAAGCGCCTTCCCTCCACTCGCATCATTGCCATTCCTCCTTTTCAGAACGGTACTCCCACGCCGAGGAGCCCTTCGTTGCTGAGCATCTTGCAGAAGTCGTGCCACTACGATCGGAGTTAAAAACGTGTTTGTTCATCAACGAGTTAGTTATCGTATCTCCAGCCCACCGTGGGAAAGATTGTAAAAAGATTTAACGCGACGACAGCCGGGAGGAATTCGCTCCCTTAGCGCCTCCCTTAAGAACACGGGAGCACACAGATGACTGCGCTTGATTCCAATCGGTTACCCCTGGTTGTGCTCCGTTGGGTGAGCCACCACCCTTCAGCATCTCCGCTCTCTTGCAGAGCTAAGCCTCTGTCAAAATGTTTAACAATGTGATGGGCCACTTTACAGGGAAGACGCTCTCAATCTGAGGCACTGAGGCACTGTTTAGAACCTATCCCCAAATCGATGTTTGAGGAGTTCGAGCATCGGTTTTCAATTTTGAGATAGGTTCTCATCTCAATCCCTGCGCCATTTCAAGCACGCTTGAATTCACAGACGAAGGTTTCAGACTTCTTCGCAGTCCTTGCATCAAGAATAATCCTGTCGAGAAGTTTTCTTGTTTCATCATCTATCGCCAGATACCCTTTTCACATCATTTCACGGAGCTTCACATCGAACATGCGCGTTTCATGCACCTTCGTATCGTACCTTCTCAAACCTCTGCCCGAGCCCCGAATATTCAAGCTTATAAAAACGGACGGCGTCTTCCAGTTCTTGCCTCGCTATTCCGGTGAACATGAGGCGCGTCAGCCTTCCTTAAAATAGAACATATTTCCTCCATTGGAACGTCTCTGTTCTTTCCATCCCGATAGGCCTTAAGTCTTGCGCCGCTTCTTCCGCCCATCTGTCATCAAGCTTCTTCGCTGGCTCATCCAGGCTCTTGATCAGAGACTCAACCAAGATAAACCGATCCTCTGGCTTCAGTTTCATTGCCTCGGCTACCAGATCTTCCGTGTTCACTCAAATCTCATCCGAATGAAAAATTAACGGGGTCGGTTCTCCTCTGAGTCGAGGATCAGGAGTGCACTCTCTCAATCAGAACAGAAGGCACCTCTATCATCAGCACGACGGCGGAGCGATGCTTCGATCTTGGCCGTCGTTGCATTGCCTGCTCAACCCCCAATCACTTTGGGCGGGTGACGGAAGAGAAAACTACGTTGATGAAAATCAGTGTCCGTCGTCACAGTGGCACCTCCCTGCTGTGCGGTATATTGCCAAGCAACGACATCGGTCGTCTCCTACGACCCGACTCCGCGGACGTGCCGGGAGTAATTTCTTTTGCAAGGCTTGAACCAGACGATGGGAAAGATTCTGATCGAAGAGCAGTTTCACGACGGGAGGATCGACGCCAGCTTCCGTTCCTAGCCAGCCGTAAACGCCAAGCATGCACGAATGTCTTGACGGGTAAGGTCGAGGAGGTCTTTGAGCATGTCCTCTTCGCTCATCCCGGAGGAAAGGTACTCCAATACGTCATACACGGTCATGCGGAGACCACGGATGCAGGGCTTGCCACCGCGCTTCTCAGGATCAGTAATGCGGCTCTTCCAATCCATATCGTGCAGGTGCTTGGGAATCCGCAACGATCAAGGCTGCCATCGGAAATCGGCAAGCGTCGTCGCTCATCCTTCATCACAGAAATCGCCACTGCATGCGGGCGAAATGATTCCAATCGTCAACCCCTGATTTTCACAGCCTACAGGGTTGCCTTGACAAGCATCGCACGCCTTTGTTACGTTGGCAAAATCCCTAATCTCTATGCCAACTTGGAGCATTCATGCAGGTGAAAATCAATGGAAAAATCGAGGAGGTGTCGGGCGGAACCCTCCTTGATTTGCTCAAAAGCAAGCAGATCGAACCACAGATGGTCGCAGTCGAGGTGAACGACAAAGTCGTGGATCGCGACCGCCTGGCGACGACTCCCGTCTCCGATGGAGATCAGATCGAGTTCTTGTTCTACATGGGAGGCGGTCGATGATCTCCGGCCTTCACAAAGACATCACCGAGCTGATCGGTCGGACCCCGCTTGTTCGGCTCAACAGGCTCTCGAAGCCCGACTCCGCGACGGTGTACGGCAAGGTGGAATTTTTCAACCCCGCCGGCAGCGTCAAGGATCGGATCTGTCTCAACATGATCAACGAGGCGGAGCACCAAGGAAGGCTCAAACCGGGCGGGACGATCATCGAGCCGACCAGCGGCAACACCGGCATCGGGCTCGCCATGATCGCGGCGGTTCGCGGCTACAAGCTGATCCTCGTCATGCCGGAAAGCATGAGCATGGAACGAGCCAGCCTGCTGTCATCCTACGGCGCCCAGCTTGTGTTGACGCCGGCGTGGGAAGGCATGAAAGGGTCCATTAAAGAGGCGGAGAGTATCTTGGCCCAGAATCCGTCGTATTTCATGCCGGATCAGTTTTCAAACCCGGCCAATCCGGCGATGCATCGCATGACCACAGCGGTGGAAATTTGGGATGCCCTGAACGGGAAGATCGACGCCTTCGTCGCCGCCGTCGGAACAGGCGGAACGATTACCGGATGCGGCGAAGTGTTCAAAGAAAAAAACCCGAGCATCCAGGTCATCGCCGTGGAGCCGGCCACGTCCCCCGTGTTGTCCGGGGGAGATCCCGGCCCGCACAAAATTCAAGGAATCGGCGCCGGTTTTATTCCCAAGGTGTTGAACCGCAAGATCCTGGACCGCGTCATCACGGTCACCGACGATGAGGCCTATCAAACGGCCAAGCTGCTGGCAAAGAAGGAAGGCCTCCTGGTCGGCATTTCGGCCGGCGCCAACGTTTTTGCCGCCCAGAAAGTCGCCGACGAATTGGGACCGGGTAAAAACGTGGTGACCATTCTCTGCGATACGGGCGAACGGTACATCAGCATCGAGAAATACTTTAACATTTAGTCGTAGTCGCCAGCGTGCGGCGCTCCCGCGGATCTGAGGTTGAACGTCGAGGGCACACCGCGTTTTCAGAGGAAACAGGCCATTGCATGGATTTCACCGAAGAGCAGATCAATCGCTATAGCCGGCACATCCTGTTGCCTGAAGTGGGCGGAAAAGGGCAAAAGAAAATCGCCAAGGCCAAGGTCTTGCTCGTCGGCGCGGGAGGATTGGGGTCCCCGGCCGCCCTCTATCTGGCCGCCGCCGGCATCGGCCGAATCGGGCTGATCGACAGCGACGTCGTCGATTTGACCAACCTTCAGCGGCAAATTCTCCATCACACGCCGGACGTGGGTCGTCCGAAGGTCCTGTCGGGAAAAGAAAAGATCCAGGCGTTGAATCCCGACGTCGCCGTCTCGACCTATGAAGAACGGCTGACGGCGGGAAACGCCTTGAAGATCTTCGAGGATTACGACGTCATCATCGACGGCGTCGACAATTTCACGGCCAAGTTTCTGATCAACGATGCCTGTTTCTTCGCCGGCAAACCGCTGGTCCACGGGGGCATTCTGCGGTTCGACGGGCGGGTGACGACGATCGTTCCCAAACAATCGGCCTGTTACCGCTGCGTATTCAAGGCGCCGCCGCCGCCGGGCCTGGTGGCCTCGTGTCAGGAGGCGGGCGTCATCGGCGTGTTGGCCGGCATCATCGGCACGATCCAAGCGACGGAGGCCTTGAAACTCATCCTGGGCATCGGACGGCCGTTGACCAACCGCCTGCTTGATTTCGATGCGAGAAAAACGCAGTTTAGGGAAATCAAGGTCCGCCGCAATCCCGATTGCGCCTTATGCGGCGAGCATCCTACAATCACCCAGTTGTTCGACGACGGAGATCCCTATGCCGGCTGCGCGGTGCGTCCGTAACGGCCGATTGCCGAAGGTGGTGCAACCATGAGCAAGATGAAAGCGTTGGTCTGCCGGGAATGTGGAAAGGAGTACCCGACCAAGGCGATCCACGTCTGCGAGATGTGCTTCGGTCCCCTCGAGGTGAAATACAACTACGACGAGATCAAGAAGGTCGTCTCTCGCAAGACCATCGAGAACGGCCCCCACAGCATGTGGCGGTACCTCGATCTGCTGCCGGTGGAAGGGACAAACCTCGTCGGCCCTCACGCCGGGTTCACCCCCCTGGTGCGGGCCAAGAATCTCGGCGCCTACCTGGGATTGGATGAGCTCTACATCAAGAACGACACGGTCAATCATCCGACCCTGTCTTTCAAGGATCGCGTGGTCGCGGTGGCCTTGACCCGCGCCCGCGAGCTGGGTTTCGAAACCGTCGCCTGCGCCTCGACCGGCAACCTGGCCAATTCGGTGGCGGCGCACGCGGCATCGGCCAATCTCCGATGCTACGTGTTCATCCCGGGCGACCTTGAGGCAGCCAAGGTGCTTGGCAACTTGATCTATCGGCCTCACGTCGTCGAGGTGGAAGGCAATTACGACGACGTGAACCGACTGTGCAGCGAAATCGCCGGTGAACACGGCTGGGCCTTTGTCAATATCAACATCCGCCCCTACTACGCCGAAGGATCCAAGACGCTGGCCTTTGAAACCGTGGAGCAGCTCGGCTGGAGGACGCCGGATCAGGTCGTCGTGCCGATGGCGTCCGGATCGCTGCTGACGAAAATCTGGAAGGGCTTGCACGAAATGAAGCACGTGGGCCTCATCGACGAGGTTCGCACCAAGATCAACGGAGCCCAGGCCGAAGGCTGCTCTCCGATCGCCACGGCATTCAAGGCGGGTCGCGATTTCTTCAAGCCGGTGAAACCCAAGACCATCGCCAAGTCCCTGGCCATCGGCAACCCGGCGGACGGCTATTATGCCCTCAAGGCCACGGCCGAGAGCAGGGGCGCCATGGACATGGTCACCGACGACGAGGTGGTGGAAGGAATCCAACTGCTGGCCCAAACCGAAGGCATCTTCGCGGAAACGGCCGGCGGCGTCACGATCGGGGTCCTGAAAAAACTCGCGAAGCAAGGGGTCATCGGTAAGAAGGACGTGACGGTCGCTTATATTACCGGCAACGGACTCAAGACGCAGGAAGCGGTCATCGACGCCGTCGGCCGGCCGACCCGTATTCAGCCGAGCCTGGTGGCCTTCGAGAAAACCTTTCAACTGAGAAAAACCGACGGTGAGAACCCATGATTAAAGTCCGTATTCCGACTCCGCTGAGACCCTTGACGAAGAACCAAGGCGAAATCGACGTCGCCGCCACCTCCATTGAGGACCTGGTCAATAATCTGGAATCCGCCTATCCCGGTATCAAAGCGCGCCTCTGCGACGACACCGGGGAATTGCGACGGTTCGTCAACATCTACGTCAACGAAGAAGACATCCGTTTTCTCAAGGGCAAGGACACCGCCTTGAAAACCGGCGACGAAGTCTCCATCGTGCCGGCCATCGCGGGAGGATAGCCATGACCAGCCTGAGATTCCACATCCGATTCCCGGAGGACAAGATCAAGGAGCCGATCATCTATCAAATCGGGCACGAATACAATGTCGTGACGAACGTCCGCCGCGCCGACGTGCGCGAGACGACCGGCTGGATGGATTTGGAGTTAAGCGGCGACGTGTCCGAAATCGAGCGCGCCGTCGCCGGTCTGCGAGACAAAGGCGTCATCGTCGATCCGATCGAATTGAACGTCGTGGAATAAGCGGAGAACTTGAACCGCGCATAGAGGAAACATCGTCTAAAAAGACAACGATTCGAGCAATCGAAACCATGCAACTGACTGAATCAGAGATTCAACGGTACAGCCGTCATATCATTCTCCAAGACGTCGGGGGCAAGGGGCAGCTCAAGCTCAAACGCGCCAAGGTACTGCTGATCGGCGCGGGAGGGCTTGGATCTCCCGCCGGCCTTTATCTCGCGGCCGCCGGCATCGGAACCATCGGCCTCGTGGACGGCGACGTCGTGGATCTGTCGAATTTACAACGGCAGATCATGCACTCGACCGCAACCCTCGGACAGCCCAAGGTCGAGTCAGGCAAGAAGACGCTGTCGGCCATCAACTCGGAGATCACCATCAACGCCTACCACCAACTGGTGGATGCCGACAACATTCTTCCTCTCATCTCGCACTACGATGTGGTGCTCGACGGTTCCGACAACTTCTCGACCCGGTTCCTGGTCAATGACGCCTGTTTCTTCGCCAAGAAAACCCTGATCTCGGCCAGTATGTTTCGATTCGAGGGTCAATTGACCACCATCAAACCTCATCAAGGATACCCCTGCTACCGATGCCTCTACCCGGAACCGCCCCCCGCCGGATTGGTTCCCAATTGCCAGGAGGCCGGCGTGCTGGGTGTCTTGGCGGGAACGATGGGCATCTTGCAGGCCTCTGAAGCGATCAAGGAGATTCTGGGCATCGGCGAAACCCTGGCCGACAAACTGTTGATCTACGACGCCCTTGAGATGAAGTTCCGCAAAGTCGGACGTCCCAAAGATCCGGCCTGCCCTCTCTGCGGGCCGAATCCGACGATCAAAGATCTCCGCATGGATTACACCGTGACCTGCACCATTTGACCCACATCGAAACACCACGTGAAACGTAAGTTGAAAACAGAGAGCTTCTCGCCGTGACGGAACTGGTCATCCCTCGCGCTATCCTTGAAGACATGGTCGCCCACGCGAAGGAACTCGCGCCTCACGAGTGTTGCGGGCTCCTGGCCGGAACCGACGGCATGGTCAGCCGAGCCTACCGCATCACGAACATCGTCGCCATGGAAGGGGCGCAGCATCTCTCTTCGTTCGATACCGCAAAAGCCGCTCATTTGGAACGGCTCACGCCGGCCGAACGGGCGGAAATCGCGTTCGTCATGGACATGCAGGATTTCTCCGCCGCCAAGAAAGACATGCGTCAGCGCGGGCTCGATCTGCTGGTCGTCTACCATTCGCACCCCCACGATCCTGCCCGCCCCTCCGTGACCGATATCAAGATCGCCACCGATTACGAAGAGATTTGGCCCAAGATCAATCTGCCCGTTCCCTCCTATCTTTTAATTTCCCTCATGAACGCCGAGCCGGACGTCAGAAACTATTGGATCAAAGCCGGGTTGGTGTCTCCCGCTCCCTTCACGATCAAGTAACCTCGGTTTTTGCGGTTTTCTTCTCCACCGCCGAGTGCGATAATGTCGGCGCCGCGTGTCACGGCCATCACTCACGATGAGGAATCGGATGCGGACGGTTCTTTTCTTCCTTTTTTTCGGCGCGGTTCTGGCCGGTCCCGCCCTCGCCGTCGAAAAGAGTTACTATAGCCCGGTCATTCATATCGACGTGGAGAATCACCGCATTCTGATTTCGCAACTCGGCGGCGTGTTCTACATCGACGTCCCCGAGGCCGCGCGGCCCCACATGGAAAAGCTGCCGATTTCAGGACTGGTGGATTTCGTGGTTGAAATACAAGGCGAGAACGAAATGCCGGTGCTCAAATCATGGAAGGTCAAGTCCGGCGAATCGACCTGCATGCACTTTAACGGAAAAGAGTGCCGGGACAAATAACGTCACGGCCGAGACTACTCCCCGCTGCCCGCCATGTCGTCGATGAGCGGACGGTTGATGTCGGTGCAGCCGGGACAGATCCGGTCCAGCAGCCCTTCGAAATCCGCGACGAAGTTTTTTGCGTCCGTCAGCCCTTCGCCGACCACCTGCGAGTAACAGGTCTCGCAGAGCATCATGAGGCCTCGCGAAACCCCGACCGTTTTTCTCCCCACGCTGCCCGTCATGTCGTTAGACCGATCCCTTCTGAAGCGCCGTGAAAAAATCTTCTCGTTCGAGATCGATCCCGCAACGCGGACACTCGTAAGGCCGATCCTCGTCCGGAAGATTCAACGGCGTGCGATCGACACGTCCATGACACACATGATAGAAACGGCCCCGCGCGTGCTCGTCGTCGAGAGGATCGCTTTCATAAATCAGCACCATGACCTCTTCCTTCTCCTCTAGGGGCATGAGTATACCGGCCTCCTCTTCCCGGCGGCAATCACCGGGGTGGCGTAGGCCTCATACCTGGAACTGCGCCTCGTACAGACCGGCGTACACTCCGCCTCGACTCAGCAGCTCGTCGTGCCGACCGTCCTCGACCAATCGACCGCCGTCGATCACAAGAATCCGATCGACGTCGTGAAGCGTGGACAACCGATGAGCGATGATGAACGTGGTGCGTCCTTTGGTCAGTTCGGTCAAGGCTTCGCGGATTTGCACTTCCGTTTCCGTGTCGATATTGGACGTCGCTTCATCGAAAATGACGATGGGCGGATCTTTTAAGAGGACCCGCGCGATGGACACCCGCTGCTTTTGGCCGACCGACAGCTTGACGCCCCGTTCTCCGATCCACGTGTCGTATCCTTCCGGCAGTTTCATAATGAAGTCATGTGCTCGCGCGGCCTTGGCGGCGTTCTGCAGACGATCCTGATCGGCCTCAAGATCTCCATAGAGCAGATTCTCCCGCACCGTTCCATTGAACAAGAACGGCTCTTGTTGCACAAAGCCGATCTGCCGCCGGAGGTACGAGACCGGCAGATCGCGAATGTCCAGACCGTCGACCATGATCGATCCGCCCTTGACGTCGTACAACCGCATCAACAGTTTGAGAATCGTGCTCTTCCCCGCTCCGCTTGGCCCCACCAGCGCCACCCGCTCCCCCGCGGCGACGGATAGCGACAGATCTTTCAACGCCGGAACATCGGGACGATAATGAAACAGGACGGACTCAAAGCGAACGTCGCCGCGCACGCGATGCGCGGGAGCTTGGACACCGGGACGATCCGCCACCTCCGGCACGGCATCCAATGCCTCAAACACCCGCTCGCTCGCAGCCAGCGCGTGTTGCAACATATGATTGACCGAGTGAATCTGATTGATCGGCACGTAAAACAGCGCAAGATAGGACAGAAACATCACCAATTCCCCGATCGTCAGGCGGCCTTCCGTGACTTCGCCGGCCCCGTACCAGAGAATAAGCACCGTGCCAAGCGAGCCCAGAAAAATCATCCCCGGAGAATAGACCGACCACAGCACCATGGCTTTCAGATTGGCGTCACTATAGGCTTTGCTCAATCGGTCGAATCGGCGCTGCTCATAGTCCTGCCGCATAAATCCCATGGTTTCCCGGATTCCCGACAGCGCGTCCTGCAAATAGGCGCTCAGGTCGGCGGCCTGTTTTCTGATCCGCCGGTAATAGCCGTGCACCTTCGAGGTAAACCAACCGGCCGAAAGCACCAAAAGGGGAATCGGCGCCAGGGCCAACACCGCCAGCTTCCAATTCAGCGTGAACAGCATGATCGTAATGCCGATCAATGTCAGCGCGGCGGTGATCGCGCCCTCGATGCCGTCGATGAAAATTCTCTCCATGTGTTCGGTGTCGTTGATCACGCGAGACATGATCTCGCCGGTCGAGCGGTTCTCGAAATAATTCAACGACAGCCGCTGCAGCGCCGCAAAGACGTGGGTGCGCAACCCGTGCACCACCGTCTGCTCCAATCGATTGTTCAGCCTGATGCGGAGCGACGCAAACAGATTTTTCAGCGCATAGGCGCCGACCAACAGCCCCAGCGCCGCAGGCAGCAACTCCGTTTGCTTGATCTGAATGACGTCGTCGATGACGATCTTGATCGCCCAGGGAGGCACCAACTCCATGGTCGTGGCGCAAACGGCGCAGAGCAACGTCGCTCCCGCCAACGCGCGGTGCGGCCGAAGATAGCCCAGCACTCGAACAAGAGAAGCCACGACCGGTTCAAGAAGGAGGAATCAAACCACGCTGGCCGGTTGTTTCTGCCAGTATTGCTGAAATTCTTCGAGCTGAGTCAGGGTGGACAGGTCCGTCATCCGATCCAGAAACACCTTGCCGATCAAATGATCCAATTCATGTTGAATGCAGACCGCAAAAAGCCCGGTCGCCTCGAAATCAAGCGGCTTCCCCTTTCGATCCAACGCGTTCACCCGCACCAGAGACGGTCGTGTCACCTTGCCTCTCAAGCCGTCGACGCTGAGGCACCCTTCCCAATTTTCCACTTGGTCCGGGCCGTAATACACGATCGACGGATTGATGAGCACCGTCTCGGGGAACCCGTCTTCCCCTTTGCAGCCCATCACGACCAACTGAATCGACCGAAAGACCTGGGGCGCGGCCAGGCCGATTCCCGGTTCGTCGTACATCGTTTCGAACATGTCGTCGATCAGCCGCTGGATCTCGCGCGACTTAATCTCTCTGGGATCGACGGGAGCGGCGATTTTTCTCAGAATCGGATTGCCCAGCTTCGCGATTTTCAACATATCGTTTCGTCGTTACGACTCAGAACGTTGCGGGTCGCCATCGAGCTTATTTAATCATTCCTAACATAGGTCTCTTTCGCCCTGCAACTGCATGCCGGCAGGGCTATGATCGGCGCCTGGGTCGCTGGGGTTCCGGGAACTCGAACGTTTCCTTATTCGCTTCCCACCAGTCGATCCACTCGCTCGCCCACGCCGCTCGATCCTGCTTCGAAGAGGTATCCCAGTCATGAAACTCGGTCTCATGACGGGTCAAAATCCACAGCGACTGCACGGCCGACAGGGCGACGAACCGTTCCTCATCGGTCACCAGATCGATCAAGAGGGGAACGACCGACTTATGCCGCACGTACCGGGCCTCAAACGCGGCGGCCTTGCGGACCGACGGATTCAGATCTTTGGCCATCGCCTCGATCGCCTCGACCGCCTGCGACGGGTTGAGACGGACGGCGACCTTCAAGGCATGGGTCCGAACGCGCGGCATTTCCTCCGACCGCCTTGCCGTCTCGACGAGCGCCGGCACTGCGGACACGCCTTTGATCATGGAGATGGTTTCGATGGCGTTGTAGCGAATCCTGGGGCTCGGCATCGAGAGCGCCTTGATCAAGACCGGCACCGAGGGCTCTCCCAGGTGCACGAACTCGCCCATGGCCCAAAACTCCTGCTTGCCCTCCAGCAACGGCAGCAGCGCCTCCGCCCGTTGCAGCTCCTCCGGACTGAGCGGCTCGGTGTTGGGAGGAATCGACACGTCCGGCGCGTCCTGACCGGCCGGAGGGGCCTCATAGGGCATTTGCGCAAGCCAAACAGGAAGAGGCTGCCCGGGCCAGGCACGGAGATCGGCTTCCCCTCCCAACAAACCTGTTAACAAAAGAAGCGTGAATGCGTATCCCGGACGAATCTTCATGTTCAACTCATCTTTCTTTAGCGTACCGACTCACTTGTGGGAAATCTTGCCGGACGGCAACAACCTCATCGAAAAGCTATCTTTATCGAAACCTACCGAACTGCCTGATCAACTGAAATCCCGGCAACGAACCGTTTTCCTCAGCCGTTCAGCCCCGCCTTGGAAACGGCGTCGCGCAAGTGCTTCCTGACCCGCACTTTCTCATGGTGTTTCCGGAGCAATTGGCGGCGGATGACATCCCGATCCTCCGCGACGATCCGCACGAGACGATCCATGTCTTCGGCATGGTCCCGCACCAACTCGGACAACCGTTGGAGCTGCCCCTCGAGGCGCTCCAAACGCCAAGCCATGTCGTCCATGAAGCCGGACGGTCGAAGAGAAGGTTTTCCTCCGGATCGATGGGTCTGTTGGAGAGCCTCCACCAGTACATCTCGCTTCATAGTCGCTCCTTTTTTCAATGTGCCTCCGAAAACGGCCGTGCGGCAGGAGCAGTATCGTCCGAGGCCGTCGGTAAGTCAACGATTCCCCTTTCTTCCTATTTCCCGACGGTCCTGCTAGAATTTCGTCCGATGATGAAGAAAATTTTCACGATGATCCTCGCCGGCGGCAAGGGGGAGCGGCTCCATCCCCTGACGGAACAACGGGCCAAGCCGGCCGTCCCGTTCGGCGGGAAGTATCGGATCATCGATTTCACCTTGAGCAATTGCCTGAACTCGGGGCTCCGTAAAATCGTCGTCCTGATCCAATACAAATCCCATTCGCTCGACCGGCACATTCGGATGGGGTGGAACGTGCTGAACGCCGAGTTGGGGGAATACATCGCTTCGGTGCCGCCCCAACAGCGCATCAGCGAGGATTGGTACAAAGGCACCGCGGACGCGGTCTATCAAAACCTCTTTTTGATCGACGCGGAGAACCCCGAATTCATCCTCGTGCTCGCCGGGGACCATATTTACAAGATGAATTATGCCGAGATGTACTACTGGCTCATCGCCAAACGGGCCGACGCCGTCGTCGGCGCGATCGACATTCCCATTCAGGACGCGTCCCGCTTCGGCGTCATCTCGGTGGATGAAGACTATCGCATCACCCGCTTCGACGAGAAGCCGGCCAATCCCACGCCCCTGCCGGACAACCCCACCCATGCGTTCGCGTCCATGGGCATCTATCTGTTCCGAACCAAGGCCATCCGCGAACACCTCATTGGGGACGCCCAAGAAGGGGGCGCTCATGATTTCGGCAGAAATATCATCCCGCGAATGATCGAAAAGCACCGCGTCTATGCCTTTAAGTTTCAGGACGCCAACAAGAAAGCGATCCAGTATTGGCGCGACATCGGCACGTTGGACGCCTACTGGGAAGCCAACATGGATCTAGTCTCTGTCGATCCCCAATTTAACCTGTACGATCCGGAATGGCCGATCCGCACGTATCAAGGCCAATTTCCCCCGGCCAAATTCGTGTTCGCCCAGGATTTTCAAGGGGGCCGGATGGGGGTCGCCCTTGATTCCATCGTCAGCGGCGGGTGCATCGTTTCCGGCGCGCGGGTGCAAAATTCGATTCTTTCACCCAACGTCCGAGTGCAAGATCACGCCGACGTGCGGGAATCCATCCTCATGGACAACGTGCAGATCGGCCCCCACTGCCGCATCAAACGGGCGATCATCGACAAAGGCGTCGTCATCCCGTCCCGCACGGAAATCGGATACGATCGCGGGGCCGACGCCAAGCGATTCAAAGTGACCGATTCCGGAATCGTCGTGATTTCAAAGGGAATGGACCTGCATGCCGCCATCGATTCATCCGGTTGACCTGATCGACGCCCTGCGCCAGAAACACCTGACCCCCGCCATCGTTTTTCTGACGTCGCGTCGCGCCTGCGACGAGGCGATGGAATCGTTCGACCACGCCGCCGTCGTCCTCCCTCCCGCTCGTCAAGAGGCCATCGACGCCGTGCTCCAACAGGTGATCGCGCAATACCCGAGCGTGGCGGACCATCCGCTGATTCCCACCGTGCGACGGATCGGCGTCGCGGCGCATCATGCGGGACACCTGCCGTCTTGGAAAATCGCCGTCGAGGAACTGATGCGGCAGGGTTGTCTCGACGCCGTCTTCGCCACCACCACGTTGGCAGCCGGCGTGGACTTTCCGGCCCGCACCGTCGTCATCACCCAGTCCAGCATTCGCAAGGCACGGGACTTTACCGATCTGACGATCGGCGAAGTGCAACAAATCGCCGGGCGCGCGGGGCGGCGCGGGAAAGACCAGGTCGGCTTCGCCGTCGTAGCCCCCTCTCCCTATATCGACCTGAACGTGCTCACCAAGGGATTGACCGGCCATCCGGAACCCATCGACAGTCAATTCACCATCACCTATCCGATGGTGCTCAACCTGTTGAAGGCTCACCCTCTTGAGCAAATTCAGTCGATCCTGGCCAAGAGCTTCGCCCAGTTTCAGCTCAATCGACGCGCCGAGATTTTGGAACGCAAGCTCGACGCCCTGCACGTTCAGATGGAGCCCTTCGGTCCTCGAATTTGCACCGACTGGATCACTCAATGGCAGACCTTCGACCAAGCCCGCCGGCAGCGCCCGCAACGCCACCAGGCCCGCCATGAGTCGCCGGAACTGACCGCGCGCTTCCACTTCATGACACCGGGCCGGGTCGTCGGCCTCGCCCGTGGGCGCGGCGTCGTGCTCCGGCAGTACCGGAGCAAGGGCCAGCGGCACCCCATGATTTCGGTGCTCCGGCCGAACGGCTCCGTGACGGAATGTCCAGCCGCCGCCGTGGTCGAGATCTTCGACCGCGTGTTCGATTGCGAAGAAACCGCCTCGTTTCCCTGGTGCTCGGCGGCGTCGTTTGATGATCTCTGCTATCAACTGACAGAACTTCCTCCGCGACTGCCGGTTCTGCCGATTTTGGTTTCCCAAGAGTCGGCCCCTCTTCCCGACACCGTCGTTCAGTCCCTCGGCGATTTTCCCTGCCCGACCTGTCCCTCCCGTCCGGCCTGTCAGAAGGATTTCGCCACCGCGCACCGGCTCCGTCAGGAACAGCAACGCCACATCAAATCCATCCAAGCCCTGCGAGCCAGTCTGTGGCACCGGTTTCAGGAGCGGGTCGACGTGCTCCAGAAATTCGGCTATTTGACCTCCTCCGCCCAACTGACGGCTGAGGGAGAGTGGGCGCGGTTGATCCGCATCGACCATTCGTTGCTGATCACGGAATTGATTCGAGCCGAGGCGTTCAGCGGCGTCGAGCCTGCCGTTCTCACGGGCGTTCTGGCCAGCATCGCGCACGACGATGATCGCCCCGGCGCCTTTCCTCGCATCAGCCCAGGCTTGAGCTCATTATTGGGCCAAGTGCGAAAATTGGCGGAGAGCCTGTCACCGTATGAAGAGCCGCCGCTTCTCAGGGCCGATGTCGCGGCCATCGCCGAACGATGGGTGGCCGACCCCAACCTCACATGGATCGGACTCTGCCGCTTGACCACGATGGCGGAAGGAGACCTCTACAGGCTCCTGGCCAGGACCTTGGAATTCCTCTCGCAGATCCACGCTTTGCATGCCACGCATCCGGGACTGGCGGATACGGCCTCACGGGCGATCGCCCTCATTCGTCGGGGAGTGCTGGAGGAATTGCCATGAGGATACGTTTTCTGCTGCTGCTTCAAACCGACACATCGACGACCGGTCGTTTGACGAAAGATTGCCGCCGAATCACGCGCGGTCAGGTGAGGTCATGACGACGGACGAACTGGAACGGCTTTTGGCGCAACAGCCGGTCTCGCTGCTCCATCGCTTGGCTCGCGGGCGGGTGCATCGCCATTTCCGGGCCGGCAAGCGGCGATTGATCGAGCTGTTGCTCCAACATTCAAGCCAAAACCTGGCGGGCCTCGAATCGGATTTGCAAACCTTGATCGCCGAGCGGCAGGCTCTTCCTCAACGCCCTAAAACTCCCGCACGGCGAAAAGAAGAATCGGCGCCCGCCCACCCCAAACGTCAACCTCCTCCGACCACGGGAGGAGAGTCGGAAACGAGCGGGCCGGCTGTCTCACTCGCGAACTGGCTTGAAGGGATCGGCGTTCCGCCACCTCAACCGTTCGTGCCCGACCCCTGGCAAGTCGAAGCCTTGGCCGCTCTGACCGAGGGCGACGTCGTCGTCAGCGTACCGACCGGCAGCGGAAAAACCTACGTGGCGGTCGAAGCCGCCCGCCGTGCCATGGAAGACAATCGGACGGTGATCTACACCTCGCCGCTCAAGGCGTTGTCCAATACCAAGTTTACCGAGTTTTCCCGTCTCTTCGGACCGGAGAAGGTGGGGATTCTCACCGGCGACCGTCAGGAAAACGGCCAGGCTCCCCTGCTGATCATGACGACGGAGATTTTACGGAACCTGCTCTACGACGCGGCAAGCGGCGAAATCGACGTGCGGCTCGATACCTTGGGGCTCGTCATCTTGGACGAATCGCAGTATCTGGCCGATCCGGAACGGGGCGTCGTCTGGGAAGAAACTATCATCTTTTGCCCCTCGCAGGCCAGGCTCCTGCTGTTGTCCGCATCCATCGGCAACCCGCAGGACATCGCCGACTGGCTGTCGTCGATCCGCACAACGACCTGCCGCTTGATCCGGCACAACAAGCGTACCGTGCCGCTCCGCGCGGGCTATCTCCATCCCAACGGCAAACTCGTGCCTCTGTTTAAGACGGCGGCGATCCCCTACGGCCACCCCAATCAGCTCCACCCCGAAGCCAAACGGCTCTTTGCCCAGTATGAAGAAGAGACCATGCCGTCAGGTCGGCCAAGACGGTAACGCTTAGAACCGGTACAGAATCCCCGCCGTCAGACCGTGTCGCAGCGATTCCATTTCGGTCAAGGGATAGGAAAACGACTGCCCATCGGCCTGGTGGCTCTTCCAGGTCCCATCGATCAGCCGATTCCACCAGACGCGATAGCCCACATAGCCGGAGAACGAAGTCGTCAACGACACCGTCGCCATGATATCGGCATCCGCCCCGAAACCGATGCCCCTCATCGTAAAGCTGGGATCTTGAAACTCACTCGGCACGCGAAGATGGTGGGTATCGTCGTTCATAAAGAAGTTGATCGGCTTGACAATCACCGATCCGCGCACGCTGAACCAGCGGATCGGCTGGTACTCGGCATGGACCCCCGTCCGAAGCGAATACCACGTGTTGGTATTGGAAACCGCGAGCACGTTGTTGGCGATTGGGGCGGCTCCCGGATCACAGAGAGGGTTGACGCCGGGCGTGACCGGATCAAGATCGATGGACGCTCCCGCCGCCGAGCAGACTACTTGACGCACGCCGTAGGCACGATGCCGCTGCCGCCAGTATTGAAATCCACCGATGGCCTCCAGATTGCCTTTGCCTTGGTGAAATTCCAGCACCCTGGCGCCAACATCCGCGTTCAAATACCACACGCCGGACCCATCGAGATCACTGTGAGTCCTCAAGGATGAGGCTCCGCCATCCGGCGTGAGAAAGTCATCATCCATGAGGCGACCGCCGCCGATGCGGGCGCCGCCGACGTTCAACCGGCCGAACCATCGCGGTCCCACCGATACCTTGGCGGTCAGCTCCACAATATTGGTCGAGTGGTCCTCATAAGTCAGGCGAGATGTGGGATTACCTAACGGTGAAATCACCGAGGCGTTATGGCTCCACCTGGTCTCGCCGACACTGATCCAGGTTCCCAGACCAAGCTCAACGGCCACCCGCTTGGCCGGAGGCGGTTCTTGCCCTTGTTCTTGAGCCGAAACCAAGCCGACCGGTAGCAGCAAGCAAAGAGCCGAGACCGCCGGCAACGAACCGATCACGGAGAAATAGCTTCTTCTCATCGTTTGCCCCCGCCTCGCTGAAGAGTGACCGTATCGACGCACCGTTGCACCTTTTCAGGCATCGTCCGTTCGCAAGCAGCTCGTATGGCTTGATCGTCCAGCTCACGCTGAAGATGGAGCGAAAACCACACCAGCCACGTTCCGACCGCCGCCAAGAGCAGGATTCCGCCAACCACATAGCCCCAGATCATCCAGGGGGACAGCCTCCGATCGGAAGCAACGGGCCTCGTCTCTCTCTCCGAGTCAGTGACCAGATGAACCGACGGCATCGACATAGACAAGCCTCCCACCCCACTGTTTCCCGACCGTTCCTTCACAATCCTCCCGAACGACGATCTCGGCGGAAATCATACCTGAGAGTGAAAATCCGAGACAGTAGTTTTCATTCTTCCTTCACAAGCGCTCGCGGGGGCCGATCGCTGAATCGGCATGCTTATGCCCGTACCGGTTGCAGCGGAAAAGGAGTGGAACTTAACCGGGTCGTCTTGGTAAGATGCGGCCCGTTCGGAAGAGCGGAACGGGAATGATGTTAAATGGCCCTTTTGCTTCCGCGAGAGTCAGTGCCGTCACGTTTGTGCCGAGGTAGCTCAGTTGGCAGAGCACAGCCCTGAAAAGGCTGGTGTCGACAGTTCGATTCTGTCCCTCGGCACCACCGTCCCCTCTCCATGACAACCACCGCACGACCCCTTACGTGACACAGA
>JANDJG010000010.1:43355-45278 GCA_024331085.1 Nitrospira sp.
GTGCCGAGGTAGCTCAGTTGGCAGAGCACAGCCCTGAAAAGGCTGGTGTCGACAGTTCGATTCTGTCCCTCGGCACCACCGTCCCCTCTCCATGACAACCACCGCACGACCCCTTACGTGACACAGAACACTCCGCGAGCATCTCGGGGGATTTTGATTTCCCGCTGCTTCCCCTTGACCGCTTCTGCTGATCGGCCTACACTCCGGCTATCAACTTCCAACCACTTTTACGAAAGGAGCCCTGCCGTGAGCGATCATCCGATTCACGATCAGCATGGTCATCAGCATGGAACCGGGTGCGGCCATACGGCCGTTCTTCATGACGGCCACACGGATTATCTGCATGACGGCCACTTGCATCACCTCCATGGCGATCATATCGACGAACATCGTCTGGATGTCACGCAACAAAACCCTGTTGCCTGCACGCCGACCCATGGTTGTGGCGGTCACGAGGCGGGCCACCGCCATGGCGCCACCTGCGGCCATCAGGCTGTTCCCCACGGCGACCATGTTGATTACCTGGTTGCCGGCCATCTGCACTTCGCCCATGGAGCCCATTGCGACGACCATGGGGCCGTGCGGTTCGCGTAGAACGGTTTGATGCCGGCGAGCAAAGGGATCTCGTCTGATCGGATTCGATCAGATGGCTTACAAAAAAGTAAGGCGCTCATCGTTCGGGCTGATCTCTCCCGCATAGGTGCCGGTGGGGATCACATCTCGTCCGTCGAGGCCGACATAATACTCCACCGCCTGCGACTCGACGCCCTGGACCAGTGCCAATCCCAACGCAAGGGCCGCGAAACCTCGTCCCACCCCCCTGCTTCGCTCCCGCTCAAACCAATTCCACATAACGACCTCCTTGGTAAGTGGTTGGATATTCGCCGTGGCTTCCTGCCACGGCAACAGGGCCGGCACGCGTTGTCTCACGGGGAGAACCTGCACGATCCGACCTCACTGCGCGGGAGCGTACTGGGAGGTCTTCCATCCGGCGAGGAAATTTTTATGAGCGGCTTGTACCGGCCGATCAACAGTCGCTGCAGCCGATGTTCATCCACGGCGGCGGTTTCCCTGTCATCTTGTGAGCGGTCAGGGAGAAGACCTTGCCGCTCTCACCCCCTTGCGAACCAACCTCGCTCTTTTTCCCGCGCAGCGGGCCGTGCTACGATGGCGTCATGTTTTTCGACACTCACACCCATCTCGATGACGTCCGGTACGACAGCGACCGTGATGCCGTGATGGCACGCGCGCGTGAGGCCGGAGTCGAAGCCTTCGTCACGATCGGCTGCGACCTTGCTTCCAGCCAAGCCGCCGTCGCTCTCGCCGATCAATATGATTCAGTCTGCGCGGCAATCGGAATCCATCCCCACGAAGTCCGGCACATCGCCGACGGCTGGTATGACGAACTGCGCCGCCTCGCGGGGCACAAGAAAGTCGTGGCCTATGGAGAAATCGGCCTCGATTACCATTACAATCACTCCTCTCCCAAGGAACAACGGGAACGGTTCCGCGAGCAGGTACAGCTCGCCCGCGAGCTCAAGCTGCCCATCATCATCCATACGAGGGAAGCGCAAGAGGACACGATCGCGATTTTACGAGAGGAACGGGCGTCGGAGGTCGGAGGGGTGTTTCACTGCTTTTCGGGAGATGCGTGGCTGGCTAAAGACGCGCTCGATCTTGGTTTCTATCTGTCGTTTTCTGGGATCCTGACCTTCCAGAACGCGACGATGCTTCGCGACATCGCCAAAACGGTTCCTCTCGACCGGCTCCTCATCGAGACCGATTGTCCGTATCTCGCGCCGGTTCCTTATCGCGGAAAACGGAACGAGCCGGCCTACGTCGTGCAGGTGGCCGACAAACTCGCGGCGATTCATGGGGTGCTCTCTTCGCAAGAGATCGCGGCACGGACCACGGCGAACGCCA
>JANDJG010000081.1 GCA_024331085.1 Nitrospira sp.
GAACGTGGGGCCCGTCCCGGGCATCGGCCATCGTGTGAAGAGTCTCCGCAATCCGGACAAGCGCGTGAAAGAACTGGTCGCCTACGTGAAGAGTTTGAAAATCAATACGCCGTGTCTCGATTTTGCGCTGCAGGTCGAACAGGTGACGGCGGCGAAGAAAGACAATCTGATTCTGAACGTCGACGGAACGATGGCGGCGGTGTTGGTTGATTTGGGGTTCCCGGTCGACAGTTTGAACGGGTTCTTTATCCTGTCTCGCACGATCGGTTTGATCGGACACTGGGTCGATCAAAAACGTCAGGACAGTCGTTTGATCAGACTGTTCGATTATCTGGTGAATTATGCCGCGCCGAAGCGGCGGGAAGTGCCGCCATTGAAATAACCGCGGAGGCTCCCGCCGCTTTTTGAGCCGTGGCGGGATGCACCGCTTTACCTGGAGGCTGTAGGCGGAGGCGCGACAAGAGAGAGTCCCTCTTCTGTTCCCGTCACCGTGTCCCAGCCCGTTTGTGAGGAGAAACCGATGTCACTTGAGCTTGCGAAGAAGCTCTACGCCAAGATGCCCGATGTGTTGACCAAGGCGAGGAAGAAATTCGGCCGGAGCCTGACGCTGGCTGAAAAAATTCTCGTGTCGCATGCGGATGATTTCGAGGCCCAGCAGTGGGAACGTGGCAAGGCGATGTTGGCGTTGCGCCCGGATCGCGTGGCGATGCAGGACGCGACGGCCCAAATGGCCATGCTCCAGTTCATGCAGGCGGGCAAGAAAAAAGCGGCGGTGCCCAGCACGATTCACTGCGACCACTTGATCCGCGCCGAGATGGGGTCCGAGAAGGATTTGCTCCGCGCGATGGAGGAAAACAGAGAGGTCTACAATTTTCTCGCATCGGCGGCGAAGAAGTACGGCATCGGGTTTTGGAAGCCGGGCGCCGGCATCATTCACCAAGTCGTGCTGGAAAATTACGCGTTTCCCGGCGGCCTGATCATCGGCACCGACTCGCACACGCCGAACGGCGGAGGGTTGGGCATGTTGGCGATCGGGGTCGGGGGAGCGGATGCGGGCGAAGTCATGGCCGGACTGCCTTGGGAAGTGCTCCATCCCAAGTTGATCGGGGTGCGGCTCACCGGGCGGTTGAGCGGGTGGGCGTCGCCGAAGGACGTCATTTTGTACCTCTGCGGCCTCCTGACGGTCAAAGGCGGCACCAACAAGATCGTCGAGTATTTCGGCCCAGGGGTCGAAACGATCAGCGCGACCGGCAAGGGGACGATCTGCAACATGGGCGCGGAGTTGGGCGCGACCACGTCCGTCTTTCCCTTCGACCAGAAAATGGTCGACTATATGAACGTGACGGACCGGGCTGACTTGGCGAGCCTCGCAGCGGCGAACAAGGAACATCTTGTTGCGGATCCGGAAGTGTATCAGTCTCCGGAAAAATACTACGACCAGATCGTCGAGATCGACTTGTCGAAGCTGGAACCGCACGTGGTGGGTCCCCACACGCCGGATTTGGCCCGCCCCATCTCGAAGCTCGCCGCCGAGGCCGAAGAGAAGAAGTATCCGGTGGAATTGAAAGCGGCGTTGATCGGCAGTTGCACGAACTCTTCCTATGAAGACATCAGTCGCTCGGCTCACGTGGCACGGCAGGCGTTGAAAGCGGGGGTGAAAGCGAAGACCTCGTTCCTGATCTCGCCGGGGTCCGAGCGCATTTACCATACGATGAAGCGGGACGGCTTCCTTGACACGTTTGAGCAGCTCGGCGGGACCGTGCTGTCGAATTCCTGCGGCCCCTGCATCGGCCAATGGAAGCGCGCGGACGGCGTCAAGGGAAGGGCGGACTCGATCGTCAGCTCCTTCAACAGGAATTTCCCCGGTCGCAACGACGGCATCAACGAAACGCTCTCGTTTCTGGCGAGTCCTGAAATCGTGACGGCCTTTGCCATTACGGGGGATCTGCGATTCAATCCGCTCGGCCAACCGATCAAGGGGGCGGACGGCACGGAGGTCATGCTTGAACCCCCGGTGGGAGAGGAACTGCCGGCGAAGGGGTTTGCGAAGGGCGAGGAAGGTTATGTCCCACCGGCCGAGAACGGTGATGCGCTGACCGTGGATATTCCTCCGACCAGCGAGCGGCTTCAACTTTTGCAGCCTTTCCCCAAATGGGATGGAAAGGATTTTGAGAAACTCCCGCTCCTGATCAAGACCAAGGGGAAGACCACGACCGATCATATTTCACCGGCCGGTCCCTGGCTCAAGTTTCGGGGCCATCTGGATAAAATCAGCGACAACATGTTCCTGGGGGCCAACAACGCCTTTTCCTCGGAGCCGGGGAAGGGAACCAACGTGCTGACCGGTGAGTCCAATCTCACCATTGCGCAGATCGCCAGGGATTACAAGGCCAAGGGGATTGGATCGGTCGTGGTGGGCGATGAGAACTACGGCGAGGGCAGCAGTCGCGAACATGCCGCCATGTCGCCGCGGTTTCTGAACGTGCGGGTCGTCATCGCGAAAAGTTTCGCCCGTATTCACGAGACCAATTTGAAGAAGCAGGGGATCTTGGCGTTGACCTTCGCTGATCCGAAGGATTACGAGAAGATCGAGCAGCAGGACCGCATCAGCGTGACGGGGCTACGGGAGTTGGCGCCCGGCAAGCCGGTGACGGTGACCATACACAAGGCGGATGGGCAGACGGTCACCATCCAGGCGAACCACAGTATGACCGGGCAACAGATCGAGTGGTTCAAGGCCGGTTCGGCGCTCAATGCGTTGAACTGATCGACAACCCCGTAATCCAAGAGAGGAAGACGTCATGGCTAAAGCGGATAAAATCATCTACACCAAAACGGACGAAGCGCCGATGTTGGCGACCTATTCGTTCCTGCCGATCATCAACGCCTTCACCAAGGCGGCCGGCGTGACCGTGGAGCTGCGCGACATTTCCCTTGCAGGCCGCGTCATCGCCGCGTTTCCCGAATATTTGACGCCGGAGCAGAGGCAGCCTGATGCATTGGCCGAGCTTGGAGAAATGGCCAAGACGCCGGAAGCCAACATCATCAAGCTTCCGAACATCAGCGCCTCGGTCCCGCAATTGGTGGCCACCATCAAGGAGTTGCAGGCGCAGGGGTACAAGCTGCCGGACTACCCGGAGAATCCAAAAGACGACAAGGAAAAGGAAATCAAGGCGAGATACGACAAGATCAAGGGGAGCGCGGTCAATCCGGTGTTGCGCGAGGGCAACTCCGATCGTCGGGCGCCGCTCTCCGTCAAGGCGTACGCCAGGAAACACCCTCACAAGATGGCTCCCTGGAACCCCGATTCCAAAACGCACGTCTCTCACATGAAGAGCGGCGACTTCCGCTCCAACGAGAAGTCGGTCACCATTCCCGCCGCCACGACGGCGAGGATCGAGTTCGTCGGGCTGGACGGGAAGGTTTCGGTCCTGAAGGATAAAATTGCGTTGCAGGCCGGCGAAGTGCTCGACGCGACGTTCATGAGCGCCAAGGCGCTGCGATCGTTTCTGGAAGAACAGATCGAAGACGCCAAGAGGCAGGGTGTTCTCTTCTCCCTTCACATGAAAGCCACCATGATGAAGGTGTCGGACCCCAAGATCTTCGGCCATGCCGTGAGGGTTTATTACAAGGACGTCTTTGAAAAACACGGCGAGACTTTGAAGAAACTGGGAGTCGATCCGGATAACGGCATCGGCGACCTCTACGCGAAGATCAAGACTCTGCCGGAAGAGCAGCGCAAGGCGATCGAAGCCGACATTCAAGAGGTGTACAAAAAACGTCCGCCGATGGCGATGGTGAATTCCGACAAGGGCATCACCAATCTGCACGTCCCGAGCGACGTGATCATCGATGCGTCCATGCCTCCCGTCATCAGAGACGGCGGAAAGATGTGGGGGCCGGACGGAAAATTGGCGGATGTCAAGTGCGTAATTCCGGACAGCAGCTACGCGCCGGTCTACCGAGAGGTCATCGAGTTTTGTAAAGTAAAGGGCGCCTTTGATCCCCGCACCATGGGATCGATTCCAAACGTGGGACTCATGGCGCAGGCGGCGGAGGAGTACGGCTCGCACGATAAGACCTTCAAGGCTCCCGGAGACGGCACGATCCGCGTCGTCGATGCGTCTTCCGGCCAGACGTTGCTGGAACACCGTGTGGAGGAAGGCGATATCTGGCGGGCTTGCCAGACAAAAGACGCCGCGATTCAAGACTGGGTGAAACTTGCCGTGACCCGCGCGAGAGCGACCGGCGCGCCGGCGGTCTTCTGGTTGGATAAGACCCGCCCGCATGACGCGGAGCTGATCAAGAAGATCAACGCCTACTTGCCGAAACATGATACGACGGGGCTCGACATCAAGATCCTGCCCCCGGCGGAGGCGTGCCGCTACTCGATCGAGCGCATGAAAGAGGGGTTGGACACCATTTCCTGCACCGGCAACGTGCTCAGGGACTATCTCACCGATCTGTTCCCGATCCTCGAAATCGGAACCAGCGCCAAAATGCTGTCGATCGTGCCGTTGCTGAACGGGGGAGGATTGTTCGAAACCGGAGCGGGAGGGTCCGCGCCGAAGCATGTCCAGCAATTTCAAGAGGAGGGGTATCTCCGATGGGACTCGCTCGGCGAGTTTTTGGCGCTGGCCGCGTCGCTGGAACATTTGGCGAAGGTGGGAGATAATCGCGTGGCGAAAATTCTGGCGGATACGCTTGATCAAGCCAACGCGAAGTTTTTGGAGAGCAACAAATCGCCGGCTCGGAAGGTCGGCGAGATCGACAACCGCGGCAGTCATTTCTATCTCGCGCTCTATTGGGCGCAGGCGTTGGCCTCCCAGACCGAGGACAAGGTCATCGCGGAGAAATTCGCGAAGATCGCCAAGGCGCTGAGCGACAACGAAAAGAAGATCAACGACGAATTGCTGGCCGCGCAGGGAAAGCCTCAGGACATCGGAGGGTACTATCACCCGGACGATATCAAAACGTCAAAAGCGATGCGTCCGAGCGCGACCTTGAACAGCATTATCGACTCGTTTGCTTGATGACCTGACGGGTGAAGGACGTGAGGGGCCGTTCCCTCACGCCTGTTCTTTCCGTCCGTCGCACGTGAAAGTATGACACAGAATGACGACAACCTGATCGACCAACCCGAAGTGCTCAAGCCTCGGATGGTCACGATCGAGATTTCCGGCAAACAATACACCGTGCCGGAAGGCATTACGGTCATCAAGGCCATGTGGTACGCCGGCCAGGAGGTCGTGCGGGGTGTCGGGTGTTTGGGAGGGTTTTGCGGCGCCTGCGCCACGTACTACCGGACCAAGGACGATCCGAAGGTCAAGACCTGCCTGGCTTGTCAGACGGCGGTTCAGGACGGCATGTCGTTTACGATGATGCCGCCGTTTCCCGCGCGCAAAGCCGTCTATGACATTCGGGCGCTCCAAGATCCGAAGCAGGATCTGTTCAACCTCTATCCGGAAGCTCCGCTCTGCCGCAATTGCAACGCCTGCACCGAAGCCTGTCCGCAAAAGATCGACGTGCGCGAAGGAGTGTGGAAAGCCGTGTTCGGCGATTTTCAGAGCGTCTCGGATATGTTCATGGATTGCGTGATGTGCGGGATGTGCACGCCGGTCTGCATCGCCGATATCGCCCCGAACCTTGTCGCCTTGTACGTGAGTCGCGCACAAGGCGCGCATTTCACCGAGAAGCCCGCGGGATTGGAGACACGCATCAAGGAAATCAAAGAGGGTCGGTTTGACGACGAGTGGAACAGGATTCTTTCCATGAACGAGCAAGAACTGACGGAGCTTTGTGCCAAGGTCAAATGAGAAGCGGACAGCCGCCGAGGACGTTTGTGTCGGCGTCATGAATGATGAAAGACGAATGACCGCCGGCGAGCACGAAACATGAACATTCACGCGCTGCAACAAATCGTCCACCAAACACGCGACGCCAGGCGCAAACAGACATTCCCACGATTGTCTCCGGCCGATCGCGATCAACTGATTCATAAGTACCATCCCGATTACCGGGCCAGCGCCTATCGCCCCCTTCGCTTTGGTCCGAATGAAGGAGAAAAAACGGTCGTTGAACTGGCGACGTTGCTCGAAGGGGACAGCCCGATCGACGATCGCATCGACCTGGTCCCTCATCACCAGACGGACGTGTTGGTGATCGGCGGCGGCGGGGCCGGCTGCGCGGCGGCGTTGCACGCGCATGAAGCCGGGGCCAAGGTAATTTTGGCGACGAAGCTTCGGCTGGGAGATTCCAACAGCGTGATGGCGCAGGGCGGCATGCAGGTATCCGTCGCGCCGGAAGACTCCCCGGTCACCCATTTTCTGGATACGCTCAAGGGCGGCCACATGGAGAACGACCATCATCTGCTCAAGGTGATGGTGGAGGAAGGGCCGTCGATCGCGAAGTGGTTGATCGACCTCGGTGTGCTCTTCGATCGACAAGCGGACGGCAATCTTCATGTGAAGAAGGGCGGCGGAAGCTCCAAGCCCCGCCTGTTGACCTGTTCGGACTACACCGGCCTGGAAATCATGCGGGTGCTGAAAGACGAGGTCATCAACCGGAAGATTCAATTGCTGGAGTTCTGCGCTGCGGTCGAGTTGCTCGGCGACGGCGATGGAACATGCACCGGCGCCGTTCTCAAAGATCTGGACAATCAGCAATATATCGTGGTCGCAGCCAAATCGGTGATCGTGGCCACCGGTGGAATCGGACGACTGCACATTCAAGGCTTTCCGACCAGCAATCACTACGGCGCGACGGGAGACGGCCTCTGTCTGTGCTACCGTATCGGCGCCAAACTCTCCCATATCGACACCTTCCAATATCATCCGTCCGGAGCGGTGTATCCGGAGCAATTGGTCGGCGCGTTGGTGACGGAGGGCATCCGGTCGGAAGGCGGCCATCTGGTCAATGCGAGGGGAGAACGGTTCGTCAACGAATTGGATACGCGGGATGTCGTGTCGTCGTCCATTATCCGAGAGTGCGAAGAAGGGCGGGGTATTCGAACGATGTCCGGTCGCGTCGGTGTGTGGCTGGATACGCCGTTGCTCGACGTGGAGCACGGGCCGGGAACCGTCGAGAAACATTTTCCAGCCATGGTTCGGCAATTCGAGCGGTTCGGGATCGACATCAGCAAAGAGCCGGTGCTCATCTATCCCACCTTGCATTATCAAAACGGCGGCGTGAAGATCGACACCAATTCCGAAACCGAAGTGAACAATCTCTTCGTGGCGGGAGAGGCCTCCGGCGGACTGCACGGGCGCAATCGATTGATGGGCAATTCGCTTCTTGATTTGATGGTGTTCGGAAAACGGGCCGGGCTGACCGCCGCAGCCAGAGCCGGTTCCATGAAGCATGGAAAATTGACACTCAAACATTTGGAGCGATTTCGGGCGGAAGCCAAGAGACACGGTGACCTCAGCGGTGTCGTCTCTCCAATGATCCTGCCGGCATACACCAGAAAAGTTGGGTGAGGGGAACGGCGGCAGAGAGTATTTCTTGTACTTGCCTGCCGTGCACACACGATCGACAAAAATATCAGGAATCAGGCGGCGCAGGAGGTGAGGGCGTGTCTCGGCGCGTTCTGGGGATGGGCAAGAATGGCCCACGCGGTAAGAAACGCTTTCGCTGCCGTCCGTAGGAGTCGTGAGGTAACGAATGAACGTGCATGAATTCCAAGCCAAGTCGCTCTTCGCTCAGTTCGGTGTGCCGGTGCCGCGGGGAAAGGAAATTACGTCTCAGGAAGCGGCGGCCGCATGGGCCAATGAGCTCGACACGCCCGTCTTCGTCGTCAAGGCGCAGATCCATGCCGGCGGGCGTGGGAAAGCGGGAGGAGTCAAGCTGACGAAGGACAAAGGCGCGGTTTCCGGTCTCGCCAAGGAATTGCTCGGCAAGACCCTCGTCACGCATCAGACGGGACCGAAGGGACGGCTGGTCCGCCGTCTGTTGATCGAGGAAGGGGCGAACATCGCCAAGGAACTCTACCTCTCGATCCTGGTCGATCGGGACAGCGGATATCCCACGTTTATCGCCAGCACCGAAGGGGGAATGGAGATCGAGGAAGTCGCGGCCCGTACGCCTGAAAAAATAATCAAGGAAGCGATCGATCCTGCGGTCGGCTTCCAGGGGCACAATGGCCGCAACGTTGCGTTTGCTCTTGGACTGCACCGGATCGAACCGTCGGTGCTCAATCCGTTCGTGAAGTTGATGGAGAATCTCTATCGGCTGTTTATGGAAAAGAACGCGGCGCTGGTGGAGATCAATCCCCTCATCATCACCAAGGAGAAAACACTGATCGCGTTGGACGGCAAGGTGTCGTTCGACGACAACGGACTCTTTAAACATCCCGACGTTCAACAGATGCGGGATTTGAACGAAGAAGAACCGTTGGAAATCGAGGCGACGGCCAACAACTTGAATTACGTGAAGCTCGACGGCAACATCGGCTGCATGGTCAACGGCGCGGGGCTGGCCATGGCCACGATGGACGTCATCAAACTGGCCGGCAGCGAACCGGCGAACTTTCTGGACGTGGGGGGCGGCGCGACGAAAGAGACTGTCGCAGCCGGTTTTCGGATTTTGCTCAAAGATCCCAACGTGAAGGGGATCTTCATCAACATTTTCGGCGGGATCGTCCGCTGCGAGCGGATCGCTCACGGTGTCATCGAAGCGGCGAAAGAGGTGCAGATGACCGTGCCGCTGGTGGTGCGGCTGCAAGGGACGAACGCGGAAGAAGGGCGCAAGTTGTTGGCCGAGTCCGGATTGAAATTGGACGTCGCCAACGACCTCTGGGAAGCGGCGCAGAAGATCGTACAACTGACCGGCAAAGCAGCGTAAAGGAGAAGGGTCGTGAGCATTCTGGTCGATAAGAATACACGGGTGGTGGTGCAGGGGATCACGGGCAAGGAAGGCTCGTTCCATGCGACGCAATGCAAGGCCTACGGGACGAAGGTCGTGGCGGGCGTGACGCCGGGCAAGGCCGGGCAAGAGGTCGAAGGCATTCCAGTGTTCAACACGGTGCTCGAAGCGGTGAAAAAAACCGAGTGCGATACGTCGCTGATTTTTGTTCCACCCGCTTTTTGTGCCGATGCGATTCTCGAAGCCGCCGACGCCGGTATCAAACTCATTATCTGTATCACCGAAGGCATTCCGGTCAACGACATGGTGAAGGTGAAACGGGCCTTGCGCGGTCGGGACGTCCGATTGATCGGGCCGAACTGTCCCGGCGTCATCACGGTGGACGAAGCCAAGATCGGTATCATGCCGGGGTTCATTCACAAGCGTGGGGTCGTCGGGGTCGTTTCCCGCAGCGGGACCCTGACCTATGAAGCCGTGCATCAGCTTTCGACCTTGGGGCTGGGCGAGACAACCTGTGTCGGCATCGGGGGCGATCCGGTCAACGGGACGGGATTTGTCGATGTCCTGCCGTTGTTCGAAAAAGACCCTGAAACACAGGCCATCGTGATGATCGGCGAGATCGGGGGCGACGCGGAAGAAAAGGCTGCCGAGTTCATCAAGCAGCATGTCAAGAAACCGGTCATCAGCTTCATCGCCGGGATCACGGCGCCTCCCGGCCGCCGCATGGGTCACGCCGGAGCGATCATCTCCGGCGGAAAAGGGACCGCGGCCGAAAAAATGAGAGCCCTTGAATCAGCCGGTGTGACGGTCGTGAAAAATCCTGCTGAAATCGGCCTGGCGGTGAAAAAGGCGTTGGGGCGATAAAGCTTCCGCAGCCGGCTCTTCTCGGTAGAACCCTCAGAAGCACCATCGCTCTTTTTGCGATTTTCTCTCACGCTCCAGGCCGGACTGCTCGGCTGCGAGGCTTTTCAAGTTGTCGGCAAGTTGTTGGATGAACTGCGGCGGATGCGGCTTGATTCCTGCGAAAACAGCCTCGTTCCCCTGCGATCGCAATATCGTGATATTGGATTTACCGATACCTCTAATCCGTTTTATCTATTTTAATAAATGAAGGAGGGGTTGCTACTGTTGGCGCCGTCTCCGGCCAGGATAGGAAGAGAGCATCTGACGACGACTATCTTGGCCTGCAAGTCGATGCTCGCAACGGCAGAAACGAGGAATGGATCGAGCGCGATGAAGGTACGGCTGTCGTGTTCCGCTTTCTTAGGTCTCGTGGAAATCCGACTCACATCAGACTTCGCGATCACAACTCGGCGAACAGTCTTTACCGTGGGAGGGTGACGAATGAAAACGAGAATTGCGGCGATGATTGTCCTTCTCTGTGTGGTTGGTTTTTCTTCATCCGCCCGCGCGGCGGCCGAGCTGCCCACGATGTCGTCCGGGACGATCGAGCCCTATCTGTCCTTCATGGCGGGCGTCGCCATTCCGTTCAGCGAGGACGCCACGTTTACCGACGGATCTCTGCCACGTGTGGAACGAGATGTCGATTATCAGATGAAACAATCGGTCGGCGGCAACGCGGGAATTTGGTTTCCGACCAGAAACAAGTTGGCGGGGTTTGACGTCGGTGCTGAAATCGAAGGCTATGTCTGGTGGCCCGACATCGCCTGTTGTCGCGATGGGGTCAACGGCACGTTGAATCCCGATGGTACGTTTGAGGGCACCACAACAGAAATACAAGGCATCTACATCGGCGGGAATATCATGTTTCGCCGGCCGTTCGCGATTTCAGAGGCTTATCCAAACGGGCGGTGGCATCCGTACATCGGAGTAGGGGGAGGAGCGCATCAGTTCGCGTTCCGGCCTGGTGGAGCCAGAGGAGCGACGTTCGAGGCGCCCCTCACCACGCAGCGGGACACGGCTCCGGCTTTTCAAGTGAAGGGCGGCGTGAAAGTATTTCTCATCAAGTATGTCGCTGCCTTTGCGGAAGCAAAATATACTCATGCCTTTCACGATAAGCTGGGAACAGATCGGTTTGGGGAATCTCTTGCTCCCTTTGATGGCAATTTAACTTTGCGTGACTATGAATCCACGATTCGAACGATCAGTGTCCATGCGGGATTGTCACTCCACTTTGATATACGGCCATAGGTAAAAAGATATCGCGCCCCCCACCGCTTTTACGGTGGGGGGCGCATGGCGCAAAGTTTCTCCTTCCGATTCTCATTCTCCTCGCTGCGATTTTCCCTTCCTCTCTATCTCAGTCGGCCGGCTCAGAGGCTAGTTGATGCCGAAGCCGATCGTTCCAGAGAGGAAATGGCTCTGGTGGGATGGAATTGTCTTGCTGAGCTGAGTCTGGTCCGGCAGGGGGCCCACCGACGTGTTTCCCTGTTGCCGCAGCACGTGGTCCAAACGGTGGCGGGTGATCGTCGGCATCCGCAGGAATTCGACGCCGAAGACGTTCTTTCTTATCCACCGGATTTTGCCCAACTCGATGAACAGCGACAGGGTCGGGTCAGGAAAAATCACGCTGAGCTTGACGTCACTGTCGGCGAGAACCGTTCGATCACAGACAATGGAACAGCCTCTGAGGGAAAGATCGGTGATCGTTCCTTCGCCTACGAATGGGGCGCCTCTGAAAATGACCGGATACGCAACGGGATAACGGTGCGATGACCGAGAATCGTGCATGGCTCTCCTCCTTCGAAAAGCATCTGTGAGGGAATCTATCGGAACAACATGGAAGGAGCCATCCCTCTCAGGAGGGGAGGGGCCAGCCGAAAAAGAGGGATACGCCTATCTGGGCGCGACGTAGGATCCTCTCGATATGGAGATGCAGGTGGAATGGGTATGGGGGATGTACAGGGAACGGGGCCGGGCCTTCACCGCTGAGAGTCGGGAGGTGCGGTCTCAGGACGCTCAAGTCGCTCCAGGATGTCTTGCTTCAGTCTGGTCGGCTCTTCGATGCGATTTTCTCGTTGCAGTACGTTGATT
>JANDJG010000082.1 GCA_024331085.1 Nitrospira sp.
TGAGCGAAGACAAGGTCAGTCACCTCTCGCACGTGATTTTACAGGCCGTGAAACGTCACCGGTCCGTCACCCTGCGCGGTGACGATGAACGGGTGCTCAAGGAAATCAAGCGGGTCCTCGCAGCCGAGTTGGCGCAGGAGGCGGAGATCGATCGCAAGGTCAAGGCGAAACTCGCGTCTTATTCGCGCGGCATTGTCGAGGGGAGCGCGGAGTGGGAAGTCCTCTACCGGAAGACGTTTGAAGAAGAAACTCGGAAACGAGCCCTGTGAGAAGCTAAAAGAAGAAAAGACGGGAGAAGAGGATCGTGAGCAGCCGAACGACATGGCTTGTGGTTCTGAGCGCCGCATTGATAATCCTGATTCAAGCCGGAGGCTGTTCATCCAAACGAAAGCCGCTCGTTCCGTTGACGCTGACCGATGCCGGGATCAGTCGCGAGGCGGTTGCTTTGACGGAGCAAGGAGCGAGGGCCTATCAAGAAAAGCAATTCGGCGAGGCGAAGAAGTATTTTGCCGAAGCCATGGCAGCCGCGCCCGGGTCGGGGCAGGCCCATTACAATTACGCATTGGCATTGAACGCGCTTGGAGAAGCGGCTGCGGCTCGGCACCATTTTCTGGAGGCGGCGAATTTAGCGCCCGGCGACAAAGTCATTTGGGATTCTCCGGCATTGGCGCCGTACGGCGATCCCGATACGAGGAAACAAATGAAAGGCCGCCCCTATGGAACGGAACGGCCTACGTTCGGCGGGATGTCTCGGTAAAAATAAGAACATTTAATATCTTCGTATTAAAGAGGGGCGCGGTCTATGGCTAAAGAACTTGCGGTTGGAGACCAGGCACCGGAACTCGAGATTCCGGATCAGGATGGAAGGATCGTGACACTTCACAGCCTCAGGGGCAAACAAGTCGTGTTGTATTTTTATCCCAAAGACGATACCCCTGGCTGCACCAAAGAATCCTGCGATTTTCGCGACACCGAAGCGCAAATCATGCGGGCGGGAGGCACGATCCTCGGAGTCAGCCTGGACGGTCAAGAGTCCCACCAGAAATTCATCAAGAAATTCGGACTGCCCTTCCCATTGTTGAGCGACGAGGACGCCCGCGTATCCAAGGCCTACGGAGTGTACAAACAGAAAAACATGTACGGAAAAAAGTACTGGGGCATTGAGCGCAGCACATTCATTATCGATCCCGAAGGAAAGGTAAAAGCTGTTTTCAGAAAGGTGAAGGTGGACGGCCATGCCGATCAGGTGCTGGCGGCCTTGAAATCATAGCGTTCATCTCGCCGGCTTGTCTGTTTTTACCCGCTTTCTCACCATGGTGACGCGGCTGACGACAAGAAATGTTCGTGCGGCCGGTCTTATCGGTTTCCTCTTCGTTATTTCACTTTCTCATCCGGGTGATGCTTTTCCCGCGACCGACAAGGCAGCCGCGACGCTGCTTGTAAAGGATGCGCTGACGGTTCCCGGTCGATCGACGACGATCGAAGCTCGGCTTGCAACCGCTGGACCGTGGACAACGATAGGGATAGGCGGGGAGCCGGTCGAGCTCTTGGTGGAGGACACGATCGTCGCAACCGGTATGACCGGAGGAGACGGGCGGGTGTTTCTGAGCCATCGTTCAAACGCACAAGGCGCGTTGCCGATCCGCGTTCGCGTCGGTAAGAGTTCGCGTGTCTTGCCGGTTGAAGGACGGGCGAACCTTGTCGTGTGGGAGCAGCGAAACCCCATTGTCGCGGTTGAGTTGGCGGCGTTGATGGAGCAGCCACCCGCCCCACCTCCTGTTCCCCTGATCGGGGCCGCGCTCGATTCGGAACGGAAACCGATGCCGAACGCCGCCGAGGAGCTTGCCAAGCTGACTCGGTTTTCTTATCGCGTCATTTACGTCGTGTTGCTGCCTTCTTCTGGTGCGGACGGCTTTCGCGTCGCGCATCAAACGCGGGAGTGGCTGAACGCTCATCAGTTTCCGACCGGCTATGTTTGGGTGTCGCCGCCGGGCGGTGACGCGTTGGGGGAAAGGCTCGATGAGCTGCGTGCGGACGGATGGAAGACCTTGAAGATCGGTATCGGCCGATCGACGGCGTTTGTCGAAGCTTTTCTCAATCGACGGTTGCAAGCCGTCATAGTGCCGGAACCGTCCGGTGAGGCGCCGCCGAAAGCCCGCGTGGCCAAGGATTGGAAGGAGGTGAGAAAAAAACTCTAACCGGTCGGCCTTGTAGGCCGGTTGCCCGAGGAGGACAAGCCGCGGCCGTCGGCTTTTTCCTGATCGTTGCCAGGTAGACATTCGCCGCTGTTTTTCAAACCTGTTCATCAATAATCAAGGCGGAAATGCCTTGTCGATCCTTTCTTTTGATTGGAAGGTTCTTTTAAGATAACCCGTCAGAGTTCATTGTTTGCCGAAGGTGCCGGATTTGAAAGTCAGAACCACCTTTTCCTGCCAATCCTGCGGACATCAAGCTCCACGATGGCTGGGGCGCTGCCCCGACTGCGGCGGCTGGAACACGATGAAAGAGGAGCGGCAGGCGGCGACCGGCAGAGGCCGCCCCTTGGCGCTCAAGGCCGCGCAGGCGCAGGCGACGCCCATCGGCGAGATTGAAGTGGTCGGCGAGGACCGCCGTCTCACGCACATCGGAGAGTTTGACCGGGTGTTGGGCGGCGGAGTGATTCCCGGCGCGGTGATTCTGATCGGCGGCGATCCGGGGATCGGGAAGACCACCCTGCTGCTCCAAGCTCTGCCGCGGTTGGCGGCCGCCTCGGCGCCGGTGTTGTACGTCTCAGGCGAGGAATCGCCCCGTCAGATTAAGATGCGCGGACAGCGGCTGGGCATCGAGCATCCCCGTCTGCTGATTCTCGCCGAAACCTCGCTGGAACAGATTCTGAAAACGGTTCAGGAGATTCAGCCAGCCGCGATCGTGGTGGATTCGATTCAAACGGTCTATACGGAACAGGTGACCTCGGCGCCTGGAAGCATCAGTCAAGTGCAGGAGGTGGCCGGACAGTTGATGTGGTTTGCCAAGCGGACCGGCGTGCCGGTCTTCATTATCGGCCACGTGACAAAAGAAGGAGCCATCGCCGGGCCGCGTTTGTTGGAACATATCGTCGATACGGTATTGTACTTCGAGGGCGACAGGGGACACAGCTATCGCATCCTTCGAGCCGTCAAAAATCGCTTCGGTTCGACGAACGAAATCGGCGTGTTCGAAATGAAAGATGCGGGGCTTGAAGAAGTCGGCAATCCCTCGGAGCTGTTTTTGGCCGAACGTCCGCAGCGCAGCACCGGCTCGGTGGTGGTGTCGAGTCTCGAAGGAACCAGGCCGATTCTCGTCGAGCTGCAAGCGCTCGTGTCCTCGACCGGCTATGCCATGCCGAAACGGGTGGCCAACGGGGTCGATCTCAATCGCGTGTCGTTGCTGCTCGCGGTGATGGAGAAACGGCTGGGTGTTCATTTGTCCGGACAGGATGTCTATGTGAACGTCGTGGGAGGGTTGCGGATCGATGAGCCGGCGACCGATCTGGGCATTGTCGCGGCGGTCACGTCCAGTCTGCGTGAGATACCGGTCGAGCCGGGTCTGTTGATTCTCGGCGAAGTCGGTCTCGGCGGGGAAGTGCGAGCGATCAGCCAGGCGGAACTGCGCATCCGGGAGGCGGCAAAGATGGGGTTCAAACGATGTCTGTTGCCCGAGCGGAATCTGATGAAACTGGATACGATCGACGGCATGGAATTGATCGGCATTCAAGATGTGAGGGAGGCGTTGAACGTTGTTTTGGCTTAGCCGAGACGGACGCCTGGCGCTGGGCGGGATCTGTGGCCTTCTTCTAATGTGCCTGTTGCTGGCCGGCTGTTCACTGATGACGCCCAAGAAAGAAGCGTCAATCGAACGGGGCTTGCCGACCACGGCGGAGGAGTTGACGGCGCTGCTGCGCCAACGGGAAGCGGCGATCCATTCGCTCAAGGGACTGTTCACGGCGAAAGTCCGAGGCGGCCTGATTCCCATCGCGTCGCGGGTCGAAGGAACGGTGTATTATCGTCGTCCCGATGCCGTGAGGCTGCGCGGATTCACGCCGATCGGCGGCGAGCTGTTTGAATTCGTTCAAGCGGGCGATCTGTACAAACTCCGATTGCCGACGATGGGTCGGGTCTTGATGGGCCGACAGGCGGAGATGGCGACAAGACAAGAGCTGGCGCGCCCGTTTCAACTGAGTATCTGGGCGGTCGGAGGTGTGCTCGGCACCGGCGCGATCGCAAACGGTGAAACCGTGAGGCTGGCCGAAGCGGGGGATCGCTATCGATTGGACGTTTACGCCGACGGCCGAAGCGACATCAGCAAAATAACGCCGATCCGCCGACTCTGGTTCGATCGCCGAACGTTGTTCGTCGTACAGGAAGACCGGCTGGCAATAAACGGCGACGTCGAGGCCACCATTTACTATGAAGATTTTCGATCGGTAGAAGAGGTGGAGGGGGATTCACGGCCCATCGAGCGGAGAAGCGAGCTGGTTCGGCCGTTCAAAATTTCCCTTGAAGACGGGCGCGGCCAAGGGAGCATTCAGATCATATTTCATGAAATCCTGCCCAATCAGACAATCAAGACGGAGGAGTTGGGGGAGGTGTTGTGAAAGAGAAGAGAATCTTGGCGGTCGAGACGGCCACGTCGTGGCAAAGCGTCGCGCTTCTTGAAGAGGACGTCGTCTTGGCGAAAGAGGAGCAAGATGCCGGCGGCGCCCATGGTCTGACGTTGTTGCCCGCCATCGATCGGTTGTTTGAGCGGACGGCTCTGCAAGTGACCGACCTCGACGGCTTGGCCTGTTCCATCGGTCCCGGTTCTTTTACGGGTATTCGTGTGGGCGTGGCGACGTGCCTCGGGCTTCGCACGGCGACCGGCCTTCCGCTCATGTTGGTCCCGACACTGGAAGCCATGGCGATGGACGTCAAGTCGGCGGCATCCCCGCTGTGCCCCATGTTGATGGGACGAACGGGAGAGTTGTATTGGGCGATATTCCGTAGGATGAAGGACGGACGGCTGGAGCGCATCCTGCCCGAGCATGTCGGCCCCCCTGAGGTGGTGGCCGCCAGCCTTGGCGACGAGACGACCGTGTTCGGGGAGGGATGGTTCAAGATGGAGCAGCAAATCCGTGCGGCGCTTTCTCCTTCGATCACCCTGCTTCCGGCGCCGGGTAACCGTGCGAAGCCCTCTGCTGTAACGGTCGGGCTTCTCGGTCTGCAAAAGCTTCGCGAGGGGGAAGTCGCCGGTGACTGTGTCATGCCGCTGTACGTGCAGCGGTCCGAGGCGGAACTCGTTTACGAACGGTCGGGAGGAATCTCGCCGGTCGTCCGGCGGCAAGAGCGGGTGGCGGCCAAAGTCGCTCGGCGTCTGGCGAAGGCGCGGCGGCAAGGGAGACCGGCAATCCGTCCGGGGAGGGCGAATGGCGCGTGAGTTTCGGATCATGTCGGCGACGGCGGAGCGGTTGCCGGAGCTGTTGGAATTAGAACGAACTTGCTTCTCCCCCCCCTGGACGAGCAAAATGTGGGAAGCTGAACTGATCAACAACCCGTTCGCGCACGTGCTGGTCGCCGTCACGGCGGACCCGCTGCGCCCTGCCGACGGGTGCCTGATCGGGTTTCATTGTTTTTGGATCGTGTTCGAAGAACTTCGACTCATGAAACTGGCCGTGAGGGAGTCGATGAGAAGACGAGGCATCGGACGAGCCCTGGTCGCAGAAGCCATCGGCATGGGCATGACAGAGGGCTCGTCGCGCGCGGTGCTCGAGGTAAGAAACTCCAATGAAGCGGCCCAACGACTCTATCGAGAATTAGGGTTTGTGTCCATCGGTGTCAGACGTGGCTATTATTCGGAACCCGTGGAAGACGCGGTCGTGATGGAAATGGATCCGCTAAGGGCCCCGGCCGATTTGCAGTCGAGCCATGAACGGAGGGGCGGCGGAGAATCGGTTTCAGCGCATGTTCATGAATAATAACCAGGAGGTGCATATGCAGACGGACGATGTCATTGTGGAGCAGCTGCGCCGATCCAATCCGGAGTTTCGCGAACTGGAAGCGTCCCATCACCGCTTGGATCTGGAGTTAAGCGAATTACAGAAACGTCACGTTCTGACGCCGGCCGAAGAAGTCGAAAAGAAGCGCATCCAAAAAGAAAAGCTGGCGAAAAAAGACAAGCTCGCCGAGCTGATTCGAGTCTACCGCGACCACTTGCAGTCCGCGACCCATTAAGGGAGGCCACCGGCCGCCGGCTCGGCCGGCGGCTGTGCCATCGCCATGGATCCTATCGTCAATCCGCTTACCGTTCATCTTCAAACTGTCAAGCGCCGGTTGATCGTGATCGGGGGGACCATCCTGGGGTGGCTGTTGGTCACGTTTTCCTTTTCGACCGACATCATGGCATGGATGAACCGGCCTTTCCGGAATCAGCTTGCCTTTTACGGCCCCACGGAAGCGCTCTTTGCCTCGATCAAAGTCTCGTTTCTCGCGGCCGTCATCCTGAGTCTGCCGGTGATCTTTTATCAGATCTGGAAACTCATCGCGCCGGCTCTGCTGCCCAACGAACGGCGCTGGGCCGTTCCACTGTTGTGTTTGGCGGGAGGCTCCTTCGGTCTCGGCTTGGTGTTTTGCAACGTGGTCGTCCTTCCTCTGGCGATCGACTTTTTCGTCAGTTTCGGCCTCGATCGCGACGTGACGCCGCAGCTCGGCGTCGGAACTTACATCGATTTCAACGTCAAGTTCCTTCTGATCTTCGGATTCGCGTTCGAATTGCCGCTGCTCATGACGCTCTTGGCGGTCGCGGGAGCGGTGCCGGCGGCGACGTTCGCTCGATATCGCAAGCATGCGATTCTGGCGACGCTGATTGTGTCGGCCGTCATTACCCCGGACGCGACCGTGTTCACGATGTTGCTGATGGCCGTTCCGTTGATGCTCCTCTATGAAATCGGCATACTCGGCGCCAGATTTTTCGGTCGCCGCGCCGCCGATGATCGGGTGGACCTTCCGCTTGATCCTGATTTGCCGATGGGAACGGCGGGAACAAGGATACGATGAAAAACCGATCCCACGTTGCTCCGATCGTTCGCGCGGCCGTGATCGCGGGGCTCCTGTCGCTCGGCCCTTCACTCGATATGTTTGACGCGGAAGCCATGGCTGCGGCGGACGCGCTTGTCGAACGGACGTCCGGAGTGGAACGACAAGATCGATTTCCCGTCAGTGTGCAAGCGTTGGCAATGAGCCGGAGGGGAGAAGTCTACGCCGGTTCGTTCGGCCATGGGATTTTTCGCACCGTCGATCGAGGCATCACATGGACGTCCGTGGGCGGCGGCGTGACCGATCCCTTCATCCTGAGCTTGATCGTCGTGCGGGACGGCTCCGTCTATGCCGGAACTCTGCGCGGCGGCGTCTTTCGTTCAAGGGACAACGGCGCGAGCTGGCAATCCGTGAATGCAGGGCTCAAGCGATTGGAGGTCAAAACCCTGATGACGACGGATGACGGGCTGTACGCGGGGACGGCTGACGGCGTGTACCGTCTCAATGAAGCGGATGACCGCTGGTCGGTTTTCGCCACAGGGCTTGACGACGTCCTGGTCCATGCCTTGGCTCGGTCCACGGACGGGACGTTGTACGCCGGCACGTCCGGCAAGGGCGTGCTCCGTTTTGTACCGCGGTCTTCCGGTTGGGAGCGTCTGCGGCATGGATTGAAAGATCATGAAGGGATGATCGAGAATTTCATTCGCGTGTTGGCGATCGATCAGGAAAATGAAATTCTGGCCGGCACGTTCGACGGCGGGGTGTTTCGGAGCATCGACGGGGGAATGACGTGGCGCCCCATCAGCCGCGCTCTTCCCAATGATTCCATCCGTGGGATCGTGTTGTGGGGGCGGGACGTGATCGTCGCGACGGGAAACGGCGTTTTTAAAACTCAAGACAAGGGCAAGCGCTGGACGCCGGTCAACAAGGGATTGACGAGCTTGTCGGTCCAGACTTTGATCGGCGCCGAAGACGGAAGTCTGTACGCGGGAACCAGCGAGGGGGTGTTTCGGAGCGACGACGGTCTCGCCTGGACCGCCGTCAATCAGGGCCTTAAAGGGGGAGCGGTGCCTCCTCCATTTCGGTTTCGAGAGTAGCGCATCAAATCAAACGAATAAGGAAAGGATCAGAACAATGGCCGATTCGACTCAAGATGTTCGGGCGACTATCTCGGTGACCACCAAGGGGACTCCCGTGGGGGAGATCGTGCTCAGATTTTTCCCTGATGTCGCGCCGGGCCATGTAAGCAATTTTTTGAAGCTTGCGAAAGAGGGGTTTTATAACGGCACGACGTTTCATCGCGTCATTCCCGGCTTCATGATTCAAGGGGGAGATCCCAATAGTAAAAAGTCGGATCGCTCTCTGCACGGGATGGGCGGTCCCGGTTATACGATCAAGGCCGAGTTCAATAGCAAGCCGCACAAGCGGGGGATCGTCTCGATGGCCAGAAGCAATGATCCTGACAGCGCCGGCTCGCAATTTTTCATCTGCGTCGCCGACTCGAACTTTTTGGATTGGCAATACACCGTGTTCGGCGAAGTGGTCAGCGGAATGGACGTCGTGGACAAGGTGGTCAACATGAAGCGCGACGGACGAGACAATCCGTTGGAGCGAGCGGAGATGACGGTGACGGTGCAAGAGGGGTGACGCAGGGGATTGCGCGGGAGGGCGGAGTGAGTGAAGCATGGATTTGAAGTCGATGTGCCGAGGCGCGGTCTTCGTCGTGATCGGAGCCGTGCTGGCGACCGGATGCGCCATTCCCCATGTGCCGTCTCGCATTGTCTATGAAGATCCCGTCAATTTCGTTCGCTTGGAAACCGACAAGACCGTTCTCCCGGAGTGGCCTCAAGGCCATTTTTCTCATCCCGCGACGTTGGGGAAAGATGTCTTGCGAGCCGTTTTGTCGGGGCTCAAGGTTCAAGAACATCGGATTGCGCCGCAGCAATGGATCCAAGGGGAGGCGCCGATCGTTCCGGCGTTTGACGAAGAAGAAGTGGCGCTGCTGTCGGAACAGTTGGCGGAAGGATTGGAGCAGGCTCGATACAACGAGCGGGTGACGTTTTATCTGAGCGAACCCCTGACCTTTTTCCGGCGGATAGTTACGTCGGGAGGAATGTACGTGCGCGGCACGGAGTTGCACATCATATTGGGAAACTGGAAGATCATCTACGGCATTCCCGCTTACGGCATGATCTATGACCGGCGATATCCGATGAGACCCACCGCCGCCAAAGGGTTTGACCTCCTTTTTGAACCGGCCGACGCGGTGATCCAGCAGGAGAGCAGTCTGCTGGACACTCTCTTCGCCAATACCAAAGACGAGTTGGTCGTGGATTTGAGCAAGCTGGCCGTTTCTCCGGCGAAGACAGAATCGGTCGGGCCTGCGTCTTTTCATTTCTTTGGTTCGGAAACGGGCGGAAACGGTCATTTCGACGGGAAGCGCCGCCAGGACATACGCGGCACTTCTCTGACGGCTTCATAGATCGTAGACCAGCCAAGTTTGCTGCGGCCGTGGGCGCGATCGCGGAACCGAATGGGGATTTCGCGCACTCGCGCTCCCAGACGAATCGCCCGCCATGCCATCTCGACTTGAAAAACATATCCTTTGGCGATGACACCGGCAAGATCCATCGCGGCCAACAGTTCTCGCCGAAAACAGCGGAATCCTCCGGTCCAGTCTCGTATCGACGATCCCAGAAACAACCTGACGTAGGCATTGCCGAATTTTGAGACGAGACGTCGTCGCAAGTCCCAATTTTCCGTGCCGCCGCCGGGGATATATCGGCTTCCGATCACAAGATCGGCGGCGGCGCTGTGATGAACCAGTCTGGGCAAATCCCACGGCGCATGGCTGAAGTCGCAGTCCATCTCGATGACGAGCTGATAGGGCCTCGCCAGCGCCCAGTGGAATCCCGCCACATAGGCGGAGCCCAACCCTTCTTTGCGGGGGCGGTGAAGAACGTGGATATGCGGGTGCTGCCGGCTGAGTTCGTCCGCTATCCGACCGGTGCCGTCCGGTGAGTTGTCATCGACGATCAAAATGTCCGCCGCCAGATATCTGCCGATCGCTTGCGTCACGGCCTCGATGTTTTGCCGCTCATTGTACGTGGGCAGGACGACAAGAACGGATTGGTCGAAATGAAAGGCGGTTCGAGGGATCAGCGGTCCGTTCGGACCGTTCCAGACATAATCCGGGCAGGTCTCGTTCGATGGGAGATGCGGGGTGACGGCGATGCAGGCGCTGTCGGCTCCACGGGCGATCAATGTTTCGGCCAACTCGAAGGACGGTACTAAGAAGGCTTCGTCCGGCTTGGTTTGAATCCGATGGGGGATCTCATCCGGTACAGTGATTCGATGGTAATGCATGGAAGCCAAAGAGAAGTTGTCTTATGAAAGCAGTGGCCGCCTCACGAGCACACGAGCGTACTAAAGCCGCGTCCCCCTGTATTGTCGAGTGTGATTGAATCGTATTATGTGTCGGCAAGAGAGTGATCGTCGCATGTCATTCTAGACGACCGGCATTCTGTGGGCAAGGATCAAGCCGAAAGGCTCTCGCGAGTTCGTCTTTTGACAGTTGTCAATTTGCTGTGTTAAGTTCCGCGGGCCGTTGGGTTTTATGCAGGTTATTTAATCTCTGCAAGGGTCAACGCATGAGCGAAAAACAATCACACGTTGTCATTGTCGTGGGAGCCGGGCCCGCAGGAATGGCGGTGACGAGTACGTTGGCGAAAGCCGGCCATGAAGTGATCGTGTTGAATCGTGATATCAAATTCGGCGGTTTGGCCGAATACGGAATTTTTCCGGCCAAGCTTAAACTGCGCGGCGGTCTCAAGAAACAATACTGGGAGTTGCTGGAACAACCGAACGTGCATTATTTCGGCAATGTGTCGGTTGGGAACGGGAGAGATCTTACGGTCGAAGATATACGGGGACTCGGCGCTTCAGCCGTCGTGTTCACGGTCGGTGCGCAAGGGACCAAGGCCATCGGCGTTGAAGGCGACTCCGCCAGAGGGGTCTACCACGCGAAAGACGTCGTCTACCACTTCAACCGCTTGCCGGGCTTTGGGGATCGGCCGTTTGAGATGGGGAACCATGTGGCGGTAATAGGTGCCGGGGATGTGATGGTCGATATCGCCCATTGGTTGATCCGCTATAAAAAGATAGAGCGGGTCACCGCCATCGTTCGTCGCGGACCGGTCGAGCGGAAGTATAACCCGAAGGAAATTCGGGCCGTCTGCTCCAATATGGATCTTGAAGGAATTCATCAAGAGTTCGACCGTATCAGAGATCGCATGATCGCCGTGGGGCAGAATCCCGATGAGGTGCTGAAAGGTCTCATGGACGAGTTCACCAAATGCGAACCGAAGGTCAGCGAAACGAAAATGGGATTTCGGTTTTTGGCGTCGCCGAAACGCATTCTTGTCGATGGGGACAACCGTGTCAGAGGACTGGAGATCGAGGACAACAAGCTGGAGCCAAAGGGCGACGATACGGTTGCCGTGGGACTGAAACACTATTATGAGTTCCCTTGTGACGCCGTGATTTTCGCCGTCGGTGACAAGGCGGATGAAACGCTCGGCCTTCCCTACAAAGGAGGCACCTTCGTGACCAATCCCAATAAAACCGGGAATGAGCCGGACGACGCGTTGTTTCAAGCGTATGACGAATCGGCCGGGAAAGTCGTGGACGGTGTCTTTCTGGCAGGATGGGCGAGAAAAGCGAGCGAAGGACTCGTCGGCGTTGCAAAGCGAGATGGTGACTGGTGTGCGGAAGTCGTGGAACGTTACCTTGCGGCGAAGGCCCC
>JANDJG010000199.1 GCA_024331085.1 Nitrospira sp.
CCAAGCCGGCTCGCATGAACACGAACACAACGGCGCCATCAACGGCCTGCTCTGGTTGCAAGCCGGCTCCGGCTATGGGCAGGCCCCCCATTCTGGCTGGCGCAATTCGCAGAATACCGGGTTGTCGGAACAGTTCACGTTCACCGCGCGGCTCAAGGACCATCGGTTCGCGATCAACGATCGCCTCTATGTGATTGATGCAAGCCAAGACGGACTCTGGAGCGGAGCCTGGGGAGTGGTGCGGAGCTACGACCAAAAACAGGCCGATCTCGTGCCGCTTCCCGGCCATCTTCAGCCGTCTCATTTGCCGGCCGGTTCCGCCTGCCCCGCCTCCGCCCCGGTGCGGTCGTACCACATCGCAGCGGTGTTGGCGAACCAGGTGCTCGATCCGGTGCCGGGCATCTCGATTCCCCCGGCGGCTCCTGGGAGCACCCTCGATCCTAACGGAGGGACCTTGGTTTATAACCCCCGGCAGACACAGTTGACTCTGCTTATCGATGGGAAGCCCACCACCTTTGGCGCCGGTCCCCTGCACGATCCGACAGCGATTCTGTTCGTGAGGCTTTCCGATTTGGACCCGGCCACCGGCAAGCTCAAGCCTGGCGCACCGTTGGAGCCGGTCGTCATCCGAGCCGCGGCGGGCGACTGTGTGCAGGTCGCCTTGCACAACCGGTTGCCGGTCAAACAGAGCCAGATGGCGGACCTGGACGGCTACACGGCCCTCTCCGGGATTGTGATCCGCGACCATGGGGCCGGAGCATCGAGCATGACCACGTTCAATAACAACCTCATCCGCCCCTCCAACGTGATCGGCCTCCATCCCCAGATGGTGCACTACGACATCCAGGCATCGGACGGCGACACGGTCGGCGTCAATCTGGTGGGCGGAGTGGCGCCCGGCGGTGTCAAACTCTACCAATGGTACGCGGGCGTGCTGGACACGGAAACAGCAGGACCGCTGTGTCCTGATTATGCCGGGAACGACATAGTGCAACAGTTCGATCGATTGAGTCTCTTTACGCGCGAGCCCCGCTTGCGGCCGTTGAACGAGTTCATGACGCCGGAACTCTTTGCCAACGTTGCCACGGCCATCTTGGAACGGGCGCTGCGGCAAGACCTGAAGATCACCCAGAGTCACGTGACGACAGGCGGTGCGCAAATCCACCGGACGAGCGAGTCAGCCGGCGGTCCCGCAAATGTGTCGCCCCCCGTGGTGGAGATGCCGGCCTCACCGCCTCCGGTCGCTCAGGCTCAGCAGCCGTCTCAGCAGGTCATCCCCTCGCTGGTGAAGCAACTGACGGCTGCCGTTCAGAACGCCCAATGTTTCGAAGCCCCGCCGACGGTCGGGATTCAGGGACTCGCTCAGGGAGTTACGGCCGTGAAACCTGGGAACAAAGGACCGTTCCTTGGGGACGATGACGGAAAGCAGCCGCGGCTCCAGCATGACGGCGCTCCCCTGCTCTCACCCAAGAGCCAGTTCGATCCGCAGGCGCTCGTGCCGCAGCGGCAACGGTGCCGAGAGCAGTTGCACAGTGACTTCGTCAGGATTCTCAGCCAGGTGTTAAGCGGCAATGTTCTCGAAATGGTGACCCTCCGGTTGGCGGAGAGTTTCAAATACGAAGTGGTGGGCGTGGCGCCCGGTTCCGACGGCCGAGCCGAGTATGGTTGGCGGCTCGATCGCTATCCCGATTACACACCGGAGACGACTCGCCTCGTTATGCCAGGGACGAAACAGTGTCGCTTTGTTCCGGTCGAATTCGGCGCGAGCAACCTTTCGCCGCCGGATCGGATCAAACAGGGACAAAAAGCCGCCGTAGGAACCATGGTGATCGAACCAGCCAAGTCGATCTGGCTGGAAACGATCGATGATTGGGCCATGGATCGGCAAGATCCCACCAAGCAACGCCGGAGCCGGGCCACGGCGACGGTGATCTATCCAACGATTGAGGGAACGGCGCCTAAACAGCGAAGCTTTCGCGAGATCGCCCTGGTCCATCAAAAGGGCTTGAACCTGCGAGACGCGAAGGGAGCCGCCCTGGCCAATTTAGCGGCCGAGAAGGCAGAGGCCGAAGAGCCGAGCAACCGGACCGTGCCGGAAGACGCGCATGATGCGGGCCACATGGCGATCAACTACGGCACGGAGCCGATGTGGTTCCGTTTCGGTCTGCCTCCTGATGCTCCCTTCGGGCGTGAGGGGTTTGCCGGCGCCGTCCATGCC
>JANDJG010000083.1 GCA_024331085.1 Nitrospira sp.
GCGCCGGTTCCTTATCGCGGAAAACGGAACGAGCCGGCCTACGTCGTGCAGGTGGCCGACAAACTCGCGGCGATTCATGGGGTGCTCTCTTCGCAAGAGATCGCGGCACGGACCACGGCGAACGCCAAGCGGCTGTTCAAAATCGCTTAAGCTGATGCCGCCGCCGCCGTTCCGCTTTGGGCAGCTTTCGAGGGTTCCCTCTTTTCTCCAGTCCCCGGCCACGCCGCTCATCCTCTCCGCTATCCAATTCTTTGTATGGGACCATGCCGCCGGTCGGCGGGCCATGCAGCTTGGCCGCAAATTCCCGGGCCTCCAGGATGAACGCACCGTGCGATCGCGCCACGTGGATGATCTCGCGATCCGAGGTCACCACCGCGCAGTCTCTGCCATAATGGCGCGCCAGCCGTTGGATCACTTGATCGGCCTTTTCTCCACGCTTGGAATAGATGACTTCGATGCCGCCGTAGCGCTCATGCTGTTCGACCGGTCGGTCATGCCGCCACCCGTCAAACACCACCGTCATGGCATGCTGTCTCCGATGGCGATACGCCGCCAACAATTCCAGTAAGTCCTCACGAGCGGATTCCAGCCTGTCCGAAAGGCCCCGCATCGCGCCCAAGAGGTTGTATCCATCAATGATCAGATGCGTGCTCACAGCGTCGCCGGCTCCCTCATCCAAGACCGCAAGCGGCGGCTTTTTAGGAAAACTTTCCAACTCCTTGACAAGATGGAACGCTTCTGAGAATAGTTGGCTACGCTTCCCCATCAAGCCTCTCATGCGATTCTACAGGGAACATCACCCCTTTGCCACATGGGTCAAGACGATCGTCATGGGCGTTTGCGCGGTGATGGCCGCCGAGATGACGGCTCCCCTCTCCTTGCCCCTTGCCGGGCCGCCGAACGACCGCCCTTCTCCTTCCCGCCCCTTGGCGCCCACCAAAACGCCCAAGGTCAAGAGCGCTCCCGTCGCTCTGGCTCCCGCCACCGTCCATAACCTCCGCGCCTGGAGTACGCGGGAGAAAACCAGGTTGGTGCTGGATCTCGATCGGCAGATTCAACCGACCGAGCGTCGCGTGCCGAACCTGGAACAGGTCGTGATTTCGCTTCCCAACGCCGCGATGAGCCGATCCGCCAAGACCAAGGCCGACAACGGCTCCTTGCCGCCGCTCTTTACCGTCACCCAGGCGGAGGGCCCCACCGTTTCCGTCTCGTTTTCTCTCAGTGGACTTCGTGCCTACAAACAATTTACCCTGCCGAATCCTCATCGTCTCGTCATCGACGTCGTCCCTCTGGATGAATCGCCTTCCGCGCCACCGACCGAAGATCACGCAACGGCGCAGCCTTCGGTCGATCTTCCAGATCAACCAATCATTCCTGCGCCCAAGGGCCATACGACCATCGTGATCGATCCCGGTCACGGGGGAAAAGATATGGGAGCGAAGGGCCTTCGGCACACGGAAGAAAAAGACATTACCTTGAAGGTCGGATTGAGTCTCCGCGACTTGTTGAGCAAGCAGCCCAACCTGCGGGTGCTCATGACGAGAGATCGGGACGTGTTCGTCGAACTTGAAGAGCGGGCCAAGTTCGCCAACAGTCATAACGCCGACTTGTTCGTATCCATCCATGTCAACTCGCACCCTTCACACCACGTCAAGGGCGTCGAGATCTACCACTTCGGAGAGGCCAAGGATCAACGGGCGCTTGAAGTGGCGGCGCGCGAGAACGGCACGCCGCTCAACAGCACCGGCGTCGGCTGGGAGTACCTGGTCGCCGACCTGTTGACGACGAAAAAAATCGAGTCTTCGCTCGATCTCGCGTGGACCGCCAAAGAGTCTCTGATCGCGCACATGGGCCGCCGATATCCGATCCACGATCACGGCGTCAAGACGGCCCCGTTCTACGTCCTTCGCTTCACGACCATGCCGAGCATTTTGGCCGAGATCGCCTTTATCTCCAACCCGGATGAAGAACGTTTGCTTCGGCAACCGGCCTACCTCAACGACGTGGCCCTGTCGCTCTACAAGGGAATCACGTCGTTTCTTGCCGCCAATGGAAACGGCGCCCGATGACCGACACGGACTCATCGGCGGAGATCCATGCCCGTCGTTAAACTGATTCTCGAATATGACGGCTCGGCCTATTCGGGATGGCAGCGCCAACCGGACCGGCCCACGATTCAAGAGGCGGTAGAAACCGCCGTCGAACGCGTCGCCCAAGCCAAAGTGCCGGTCATCGGCGCCGGCAGGACGGACGCAGGCGTCCATGCTCTCGGACAAGTGGCCGGCTTCCGTATTGAACGGAACCTGACGCCTCGCGATTGGGTCCGGGCGCTCAACGCCCACCTGCCGGACGCGATCGTCGTGTTGGCGGCAGAGATCATGCCGGACACGTTCCACGCCCGTTATTCGGCCACCGGAAAACTGTACGAGTATCGCATTCTCAATCGACCAGAGCGGCCGGCCCTCGATCGACTGTTTTGTTGGCACATTCGAAAACCGCTGGACGAGGCCGACATGAGCCGCGCCGCCGCGAGCCTGATCGGAGAGCATGATTTTTCCTCGTTTCAAACTCAGCCGACCGATAACGACGACCCCGTCTGCCGTCTCAAGCGGCTGGCCGTCATTCGAGACGGACACCGCCTCAGAATCGAGGCCTATGCCGACCGGTTTCTCAAACAGATGGTCCGTTCCATCGTCGGCACGTTGGTCGACGTCGGATCTGGCAAACGTCCGCCCGAAGCCGTCGAATCGATTCTGAACGCGCGCGACCGTTCTTCAGCCGGCAGGACCGCGCCGCCACACGGGCTCTTTCTCGTGCGAGTCGATTATGAAGACGCGTCGGAAACGACGGAACAATAAACCGGAAGGCAGGCTGAGCGGCGGCAGGCTTCTGCGTTCAACCGGGACGGAACGAAAGGAGAAAGGGGGAAGAGGGGGGAAGGAACGAACTCGGCTTCGTCTGGTCTATTATGAATCGCGGTTTTCCAGTTTCTTACGCAGCTCGATCAGCTCCTGCTCCAAGGCGACAAACCGATCGTTGATGGGATCCGGAATGTTGGTGTGATCCATCGTTGCATCGGGCAGCCGTTCGCCCTGGGACTTGATGATGCGAGCCGGCACTCCGATAACGGTGGAGTTGGCCGGGACGTTCTTCAGAACCACGGAATTCGCTCCGATTTTGACGTTGTCGCCGATCTTGATCGCTCCCAGAATCTTGGCGCCCGCGCCGATGACGACGTGATTGCCGATCGTGGGATGGCGCTTGCCCCGCTCTTTGCCCGTTCCGCCGAGCGTGACGCCCTGAAAGAGGGTGACATAGTCGCCGATCTCCGCGGTTTCGCCGATAACCACGCCCATGCCGTGGTCGATGAAAAAGCCCGTGCCGATCTTGGCGGAAGGATGGATCTCGATCCCGGTCAGCCAGCGGGCCACCTGTGAAATGAAGCGCGGCAGGAACGGCACGCCGTGCGCCTGAAGCCAGTGGGCGATGCGGTAGGCGAGCAGCGCGTGAAATCCGGCGTAGGTCAGCACGACCTCCCAACGGCTGGTCGCAGCCGGGTCCCGATCGAAAACGGCTTGGAGGTCTTGGCGAATCATTTGCACTGTTTTGCGCATGCCCCATATCCTACGTCGCTCGGGCCGGCACGATCAAACACACCGCGTGGGCGACCATGCTTTCCTCTTTCCCCACCGAATCGAGGCCCTCGCCGCTCTTCACCTTGACATTGACCAAAGCCGGTTCGATCCCCAGCGTCTCGGCCAGTCGTTTCGCCATGGCGGATAAGTGACCGGCCAGCCTCGGCGCCTGGGCGACGATGACACTGTCGATATTCGCGACCCGATAGCCCTTGGCCTTGAGTTTATCGGCGACGTCTTCCAAAAGCTTCAAGCTGGAAATATCCTTATAACGGGGATCGGAGCTGGGAAAATGCCGGCCGAGATCTCCTTCGCCCATGGCGCCCAGCAACGCATCGCACACCGCGTGCACCAGAACGTCGCTGTCCGAGTGGCCCAGTAATCCTTGGTCGTGCGGAATCTCGATCCCGCCCAAAATCAGCTTCCGTCCCGGCCCCAACGGATGCACGTCATAGCCGTAACCGATTCTCATGGAGCTCCTCGTCAAACATCACTCGTCAATCGCCGATCGTAAGCCAGGGTCGAAAGAACGTCCTTCGACTGTCGCCGCTCGCCGTTCAGCGGTTAACGTCCCGTCCGCCGCGACGCCAGAATCGCTTCCCCCACAACCATGTCCTCCGGCCTGGTGACCTTGATGTTTTCGCCGCTTCCTTCGACCACCACGACCGGATGCCCTGCCCATTCGAACAAAAACGCGTCGTCGGTGGCATGCACCCCCTCCGCATGGGCTTTGCGATGGACCGCGAGCAACCGATCGAATCGGAACGCTTGCGGCGTCTGGGCCAGCCAGAGCGGCCGCCGATCGACCGTTCGCTCGACGTAGCCCTGCGCACCCACCTGCTTGACGGTATCCCTCATCGGCAACGCCACGATCGCGCCGCCCACCCGGCGCGCCGCTTCCACCACGTCGCTCACCATGCGTTCCGTCAAAAACGGACGAACGGCGTCGTGAACCACGACGATCTCCGTTTCATTCGGAACATGTTCAAGGGCGTGCCGGACGGAATCCTGGCGTTCCTTGCCTCCGGCCACCACCTTGGTGATCTTCGTAAAACCGGACCTGGGAATAAGGTGGTTCAGGCAATAATCGAGATCGGATTGAGGAACCGCCAGGATGATCTGATCGACGACGGATGAGGCCTCAAACACGCGCAGCGAATGAACGACCAACGGCTCTCCGCCCAAGGCAAGAAACTGCTTGGGGACGGCGCCGCCCATGCGCAGCCCCTTGCCCGCCGCCGGAAGGACGGCGACGACGAGCGACGCCTCCTTGCTCGGAATGTTCTTCCGATCCGTCCGTCGCGCCGGTTCATCCGCCGACTTCATTCAGCCAACCGCACGAGAGGATCGGATAACCTCATACACATCAGCCGGCATACGCATCGGCCGGTCACGGACGAAGCGTGAGATAAATCGTCCGCCCTTGCCGCTTCAGGAGGAGCAGCACCGCTTGGTCTTTCGGCAACTTGCCGATGATTTTCTCGTACGTTTTGAGCGAGGTCACCGCCTGGCGGTTGACTTCCAAGATGACGTCTCCCTCACGGACGCCGAGCTCTTCGGCCACGCTTCCCGGCTTCACCCTGACGACGATGACGCCGCGCTCGCCGGATTTCAACCCGTATCGTCCGGCCAGCTCGTCGTTCAATTCACGGACATCGATCCCGGACAGCACGCCGCTGGGGGTCGCTCCCTCGCCCTCGTCGTCGCCGCCCGATTGGGACATCGATTTCGGCTGCTCCGCGATCGTCAATTCCACCGTCCTGGGCTTTTTGTCGCGAATGATCTTGACCGCCACCTTCTTGCCCACCGGAGTCTGCGCCACCGCGTTGCGAAGATGCGTAGGGGAATCCATCGGTTTGCCGTCGTACTCGACGATGACATCGCCCCGCTCGAACCCCGCCTTCTTGGCCGGGCTGTCGTCCACCACATCGCTGACCAACACTCCTTTTGTATCGGTGATGCCGAACTGGGACGCCAACTCCGGCGTCAGGTCTTGAATCGACACGCCCAACCAGCCTCGCACGACCCTGCCGGTCTGCACGAGCTGCTGCATGATCGATCTGGCCATGTTGCTCGGAACGGCGAACCCGATGCCCATGTTCCCGCCGCTCTGGCTGAAGATGGCGGTGTTGATGCCCACCAGTTCGCCTTGCACGTTGACCAGGGGCCCGCCTGAATTCCCGGGATTGATCGCCGCGTCGGTCTGGATGAAATCTTCATATTCGGCGATACCCGCGGATCGGCCCAACGCGCTGACGATCCCCATCGTGACCGTTTGGGTCAATCCGAAAGGATTGCCGATCGCCAGCACAAACTCCCCGACCTCCAACTTGTCCGAGTCCGCCCACGGCACGACCGGCAACCCGGTCGCGTCGATTTGCACGACCGCAATGTCGGACTTCGGATCGGTCCCGATGAGCTTCGCCTTGAACTCCCGCTTGTCCGACAGGGTCACGCGAATATCTTCCGCCTTCCCGACCACGTGATTGTTGGTGATGATCAATCCGTTGGAGTCCACGATGACGCCGGATCCCAATCCCCGTTCTTTCCGCTCTCTGGGCTGCTGCTCGAACCGCCTGAAAAATTCGTCTCCGAAAAACCGGCGGAAGAACGGATCGTCAAACGGCATGGCATGGGGTCCGTCTCCCCGTCCGGTCTTTGTCGCGTAGATGTTCACGACCGCGGGCTTCACCGCCTTAGCGATGTCGACGAACGATTGCCCTCCTCCACCCGGCAGGATCGGCTGCGGCGCCGTCGCGACCGGCCTGGCCATCGGCGCGGACGGGGTGTCGGGAACCGCGTGGCCGGTCGGCATCCAATTGAGATCGGAGGCCACCACAAAGCCGATGATCACCCCCGCCGTAATCAACGCCGCCGCCAGAATCCAGCTTCGGCTTCCCCTCGGCGACTGTCGCTCCGGATTCGGCTGAATCATCCCCCCCGTCCTTTCATCGGTCCGCCGTCGTTCATTGAGCCTTACCCGCGTAGATATCCATGATCGTATGGAGAAACGTGATCGCCTCGGCTTTCGGTCGCTGGAACGAATTCCGGCCGATGATGCTGCCGAATCCCCCTCCGTCGCGAATCGCCCGTACTTCCTCAAAGACGTTCTTGTCCTCGCTCTTGGCCCCGCCCGAGAAGATCACGATGCGCCTCCCGTTGAACGCGCTTTGCACCACGTGCGCCACTCGCTCCGCCAACGTCTTGATCGGAATCTGAGCCGACTCATAGACCTTTTTGGCGGCGGCCTGTTCCACGTGCGCGGTCGGCAGCTTGACCTTGATGACGTGGGCGCCGAGCTGCGCCGCGATTTGAGCCGCGTAGGCCACCACGTCGATCGCCGTCTCGCCTTCCTTGCTCAGCGAGGAGCCGCGCGGATAGGACCACACCACCACGGCCAAGCCGTGCTCTTTGGCCTCGGCCGCGATCTCCCGCAACTGTTGATACATGATGTTGCAATGGGCGGAACCGGGATAGATCGTAAAGCCCACCGCGGAGCAGCCCAGCCGAAGAGCGTCCTTGACGCCGCCGGTCACGGAGGGAAGCGGGTCTTTGTCCTCATGCAGGACGTCATGATTGTTCAGTTTGAGAATCAACGGAATCTGCCCCGCGAAGTCCGCCGCGCCGGCTTCCAAAAAGCCCAGCGGCGCCGCATACGCGTTACAGCCGGCGTCAAGGGCGAGTTGAAAATGATAATGCGGATGATAGCCGGGAGGATTGGGCGCGAAACTTCTCGCCGGCCCATGTTCGAAACCTTGATCGACCGGCAAAATCACCAGCTTGCCCGTGCCCCCGAGCCTGCCCGATCGCAACATGCGGGCGAGATTGGTTTTTGTCCCGGCATTGTCGCTGCCGTACCAACTTAAAATCTCCTGCACCCGGTCTCCCATAAGAGTGTCCTCCCCCGTCAACCTACCATAAAAAATACGCCTATGCCTTCCCTTGAATGAAGGATTCCGCCTCTTCGACGTCAAGGCGGCTCCCGATGATCAAGGGCACCCGCTGATGCAAGGTCTTGGGCTCTATCTCCAAAATTCGCGCCATCCCCGTGGATGCTTTTCCGCCGGCCTGTTCGACGATCAACGCCAACGGATTTGCTTCGTACAAAAGCCGAAGCTTTCCTTCAGGCTTGTCCGTCTCTCCGGGATACAGATAGATTCCCCCGCCGAGCAACAGCCGATGGACGTCGGCGACCAGGCAACCCGAATAGCGGCTGCTATAGGGACGGCCTGTCGCCTTGTCGCTGACTTTCAGCGACTCCACATATCGCCTCACGCCCGGCTGCCATCGGTGAACGTTCCCTTCGTTGGCCGCGTACACCTTGCCCCGGTCCGGCATTTTGATCCGATCGTGCGACAGTAAGTATTCGCCGGTGTCGGGATCGAGCGTGAAGCCGTAAACTCCTTGTCCCAGCGTGAACACCAACATGGTGCTCGAGCCATAGAGGAGATAGCCGGCTACAATTTGTTCTGTTCCCGGTCGAAGCAGATCGTCTTCCCGCGGCGACCGATCGGCGCACCCGTGTTTGAGCACGGAAAAAACGGCTCCGAGGGGCATGTTATTGTCCGTATTGGAAGATCCGTCCAGCGGGTCGAAGAGCAACAGATATTTGCCCTGCGGCCAATTCTCCTGCAACATGAGCGGCCGCTCCATTTCTTCCGACGCCACGGCGCAGACGCACCCGCTGTGACGAAACACCTTGACGAAATCGTCGTTGGCGATCTCGTCCAACTTTTTGACGGCCTCGCCCTGGACGTTCGTCCCGCCGGTCGTGCCCAGAATCGGAATGAGTCCCGCGCGTCGAAGATCATGCGCGATCAACTTTCCGACCAAACCGATTTGTGTCAAAAGCGTCGAAAACTCGCCGGTCGCACCTTGATAGGCGGCTTGGCCTCGAATGATAAATTGGCTTAATGTAAGGGGAAATTCTCTCATGATGGCTCACAGTATAGCGGGTTTGCGCCCGGTGGACAACAGCCTCTCGTCAGCTTTTCTCTTCGCGAAAGGGCTCGTCTATTTCCCGTGATCGGCCCCCGAAAATCCGTCCACCAGGTCGGCGACGATCGATCCTAAAACGACCTTCGCTCTCATGCGCAGAGGAGTGCGGCGTGCATCGGTCGTGAGCCACACGCGGATGTTTCCTTGATTCATAAACAGTCCGTGAAACGGCATGATCACCAGCAGTCTGGCGGTTTCCGCGCTGCCCCATCGCCCCTTGATGACTTCGATCTCCTCGACCCTGACTTCGACCGGCCTGTTCTTCTTGTCGTGATAGACGTTCATCGTCAAAGACGAGCCGGGCGTCAACGGCAACACGCTCCTCGTGTAATACAGGCATGAAATGATGTCCTGCGTGCCGGTCGGAATCGGCAATGTTTCGGTCGTTCCTCCCCTCACCGCCGTCACCGTTCCTTCCCGCTGATGAAACACGTACTCGATGTCCTCTTTTCTTTTTCCCTCCCGCCGTCGAAACGTCATGTGCGCCGGAACGAGCGAGGGGAGATCGATTTCGGATTCAACGCGGTTGTCGACGGGGAAAATCCTGGTCAGAATCGGTCTGGATCGGGCGGTCCCCACCAATTTCGCGAGCGCGCCGTCCGCGGCCCGATCAAGGGCGCTGATTTCCATGACGGCGACGGCGGCATTGATATTGAGCCATGAGACTTCATACGTCAGCCGCTCACCTACTTGGAACGGATGTTTTCCGCCGGACGAGAAGCCGTCTTCGGCCTGCGCGGACCACGAGCAGGACAGAACCAGCAGGAGGACCGCCACCGGTTCCCTTCGCATGAAGACTCCCTCACGGGCAAGAATACCATTCCGGCCATTCGTCTAACAGCCGAGCATCCGTCTCGCGGAAGCCAATTCGCCCTCGATGAAGGAACGGATGGAATCGAGTTTCTCCGGAGAGACCGCCTCGAACCGCAACACCAGCGCCGGCTGGGTATTGGAAGCCCTGATCAATCCCCACCCGTCGTCGAAGATCGCTCGAACTCCGTCGATGGTGACAAGGTCCCGGAGCCTAAGACCATCGGACCGGCCGCCTTGCCGCTCCTTGAGATACCGTTCGCACCGTGTCTGGATCGACCGAACCACCTCGAATTTGATCGCGTCCGGCAAATCCACGCGAATCTCCGGAGTGACCACGGTCGGAGGGAGATCGGCGACCAACGCCGAGAGCGGCTGCTTTTTCTTGGCGAGAATCTCGACAAGACGGCACGAAGCATACACGGCATCGTCGTACCCGAAATACCGATCGGCGAAAAACATGTGCCCGGACATCTCACCGGCCAAGACGGCCGATTCCTCCTTCATCTTGGCCTTGATCAACGAATGGCCGGTCTTCCACATGATCGGACGCCCGCCGCGCCTGGCGACGTCGTCGTAGAGGCTTTGCGAGGCCTTGACCTCCGAGATGATCGTCGCCCCCGGCTTCTCGGCCAGAATCTCGCGTGAATATAAGACCAAGAGTTTATCCCCCCACAAAACCTCACCTCGCTCGTCCACCGCGCCGATACGATCCGCATCGCCGTCATAGCCGATCCCGACATCCGCGCCGTGTTGCTTGACCGCCTGCATCAGGTCCGACAGATTTTCCAATATCGTGGGGTCCGGATGGTGATTGGGAAATCGGCCGTCCAATTCTCCATACAACGTCGTGACCTTGCAGCCCAGCAATTTCAACGCCTGTTCGGCCACGAGAGAAGCGGCGCCGTTGCCGCAATCGATCACGACGTGCAAATGACTCGCATTCACCGAATCAAAGCTCCGGCGAAGGTAGGCCAAATAGTCCGGAATGATCTGATGCTCGGAACGACGGCCGGCACCGGACACGAAGGTCCCCCCTTCCATCACGCGCCGCAACTCTTGAATTTCCTCGCCGTGAATCGCCCCCTTGCCCACGCAGATCTTGAACCCATTATACTCGGCGGCGTTGTGACTTCCCGTGATCATGATCCCGCCGCCGACCGGCAACGTGAACAGCGAAAAATACACGAGCGGCGACGTGCAGACGCCGATGTCAACGACGTCCAACCCGCCGGCGAGCAGACCTTGAAGCAAGGCGCGGTGAAGCGCGGGTGAACTGGTTCTTCCGTCTCGGCCAAGGCTGATCGTCGTCACGCCCTTTTTCCCGACATAGGTCGCGTACGCACGCCCCAACCGTTCGGCGACGTCCTCGGTCAACTCCCGACCGACGATGCCGCGCACATCATATTCGCGAAAGAGTCCCATATCCTTCATTCCTCGTCATGGAGAACCGGCACGGGGCAGCCGTCATCGCCGAGAGCGGGGCTACGAACGTTGCACCTTTCTTCCGTAATCATCCTGAAACCGCACGATATCGTCTTCTCCGAGATAGAGACCGTTCTGCACCTCGATGATATGCAGCGTCTCATGGCCGGGATTCTCCAATCGATGAGGCGTCTCGACCGGTATCGCCGTGCTCTGTCCGACCCCCAGCTCGAATACCTCTTCACCTCTCGTCACGCGAGCCCTGCCCGCGATCACCACCCAATGTTCACTGCGCTTGTGATGCAATTGCAGCGAGAGCCGGCCGCCCGGATTGACGGTGACCCGCTTGACCTTGAAACCGGGCCCCTCTTCCAACACCGTGTAGGATCCCCATGGCCGCTGAACCGTCAGATGTTCCAGGTGCTCCGGCGCCTGTTGCCGTTTGAGGATTTCGACGACTTTTTTGACGTCCTGCGCCCGCGCCTTGGGACACACGAGCGTCGCGTCCGGCGTGTCCACGACCACCATGTCTTTTAATCCGATCGTCGCCACCACTCGACGGTCGGCGTACACGATCGAATCGGCGCTGTCGAGATCGACGACTCGCCCGTTCAGAATGTTCCCGGCCTTATTTTTCACCGCCACTTCATCCAAGCTGCCCCAACTGCCGACGTCGGACCAGCGGAACGAGACCGGCACCATTGCCGCCTTCGATGATCGTTCCATCACGCCGTTGTCGATCGAAACGGATGCCGCGCCGCGATACGCCTCATCAACCGAAGAGGCCGGCGCGCCGGACGCCTTCAGTTGCCGAATCCGATCCATCACCTCCGCGAGGGCCGGTTGATGCCGGCGGATTTCCTCGAGAATCGTCGAGGCCTTCCAGACGAACATCCCGCTGTTCCAATAATAGGA
>JANDJG010000011.1 GCA_024331085.1 Nitrospira sp.
CGTAGATCGAACACACCTCGTCCTCAAGAAACGGGCATGGCATCCTCAGAGAATAATATGCCTCGTTCAGAGGAGCCAGTTCGTCATCGTTCAGCGGTCGCTCAGATTCTCCCACGTCAAGAAGCCGCTGCCAAATGCCATGGGATAGAAGGAGGGATTTGGACTGTTCCAACCGCGCGGCAATACGATCCTGTTGCTCAATGGGCAACAGGCGAAGAAGCTCCATCAATCGAAGGGCTTCCGGGGGAGAGAGCGGAACCAACATCCGGCAGCAGGCCGCGCATCCTTTGGCACAGGAACAACACCGACCTTCTTCGGAAGATCGAGTTACTTCCAACCGCTGCGCTTCTTCTCCCAATCGCCGTAACAAAGGAGTGATGGCGGTGACGGGGACAAAGGCAGTGGGAACGTCCACCATCGTCGTCACACGGCCCGCCGCCGTCTGGATTGAGATCTCGTATTGTTCGGTCGGACGAGTAGTCGACACGACATTTCTCATGACTTGTGAGAGCCGTGACGATCTTAGAGAACGGACCGGCGGCCGGTCAACTGGAGCGACCGGACTTTGCCCGCTTGCTCCATTCCGGGAGAAATCCGATAATGGGATATGGAAACGGCTCCGCCATTTTCAGGTCACGTCATCGGGCTTCTGAAAACCTATATGCAGGACCTGGTCGAACAGGCCGTGCAGGAGGGGATTGCCACCGAGCAATTTGGATTCAGCCCCACACCCTACCGACCCTATGACGCCATTTCCGATCTGCTCGCCCTGTTGGACGACCGTATCGAGTCCGAGGGAATCCAAGTCGGTCTGCCTGAAACCTTTCTCCATAGCATGTGGAGTTTGTGCGACGAGGTCGCCCCGCACGTGCATGAGCGAGTCTGGATGGAGGAAAACATCAGCGGTGAGCAACAACGGATCGGAAAGGCGAAAACCAGGGAAATGACGTATCGAGTCCTGATCGAGTTAATAGAAAGACGCTCCCGTTAGGAGCGGCCTCTCCGTGTTGAGAGGAGAGGGGACTTTCTTTTCCAGTGAGGAGTCGAAGTGCCGATAACAAGGTCGAGCAAGCAAAGGGATCAGGCTATGGCCGTGCGATACTGGCTGATGAAATCGGAACCCTCCGCCTTTTCCATAGATGACTTGCAGAACGCCCCCAAACAGACGACCTGTTGGGACGGCGTGCGGAACTATCAGGCGCGGAATTACATGCGGGAAATGGCCGTCGGCGATTTGGTGCTTTTCTATCACAGCAACGACAACCCGCCGGCGGTGGTCGGAATCGCTCGTGTCGTGAAAACCGCCTATCCGGACCCCACGCAATTCGATAAGAAGGATAAACACTACGATTCGGCCAGCCGTCCCTCCGATCCTCGATGGGACATGGTGGACATCCAGTACGTGAGGAAACTATCCCGTCCCCTTTCTTTGCACGAATTACGGAAAGAACGGCCTCTTCGGAACATGGTCCTGCTCCAAAAAGGGTCGCGCCTCTCAGTGCAGCCGGTCAGCCGGCAGGAGTGGGAACATATCCTATCACTGGAGAAGTCTGCCGAGTAGCCCGAGAGGAGCGGAGGAGAGACCTGCCGACCTACGTACTGGCTTTGCCGTCGTCCATGTACCGATGCTGCCAGTCCAGCCAGGCATGGCCCAGCTCATGGGCCAGGATGTACCGGCGACGGGTGACGGGGAGCCGTTTGCGGATATAAATGGTCTTTGATTCGTCATCCCAGATGCCGTCGGCATTCTCGTCGCGTCTGTCCATTTCCGCATCCGACAGTTGTCTCACGGTAATCCGATACCCAAATGGCAACACGATCCTCGAGGGGATGCGCAATAACCGCTTTTTTTCTTTGACAATTCCCGCCATGGCCTCCCTCTTTCACCTCAACAGGATTTAGCCTATCATAAGCACCTGTCCGAAATAATGAACATTTTCATTATGTAATTCAATGTGTTGCGAGCATCGACTTCGCGGGCGCGTCACAACCGTGAGATTGCTGGAAGGCCCTCGTGCAGGAAATACCTTGGCTGGAGGACAGGAAGCGGGAGGGGCACGAAACTGACGCCTGACAGAGGCCGCCAAGCAATTCTCAGAGTTGCCGGCCTGTGAGAGTCAAGAATTCCAAACCGACTTCTTGATCATATGAAGAATCAAAGAAGGAACCGGCTGGTTTCAAATCGATGTCTATCCCGATTCAGCAGCGTGATCAGCTATTCATGGCGCAAGACCGATAGGGGGGGGCGGCCAAGAATTCGATAGGTGCTTAGAAAGCCGACCATCGTCGTCAGAGCCATGGTTGCGAAGAGGCTCCAGACGAGAATCAGTGGTTGGAGGCTCCAACCGAGATCAAATATCAAGGACAGGGCCGCCCACGACAAGGCGCTTGCCAGCAGGATTCCCGACAGTCCCCCCAGGGCCCCCAACAGGGCGTACTCAAGGGCGAACGTTTGCGCGAGGACCCCGCGCGTCGCTCCCAAGGCTTTCAGAATCAGAGATTCGTAGAGCCGCCGATAGCGCGTCGCAGCCAGCGCGGCCGCCATCACGAGACTCCCGGACAGAACACAGAACAAGGCCACAGCCTGGATGGCAAGAGACAGCCGATCGACCACTTGGGCGAAACTACCGAGAACGTCTCCGACGTTGATGGCCGTCACATTGGGAAACGAGGAGACCACTGCCTGCTGGAGCGCCACTTCTTCCGACGGGGGGACACGAACGGTGGCGACATAGGTATGCGGCGCTCCGTCCAATGCGCCCGGGGAAAAAATCATATAGAAGTTCGTCGAGAAGTTGCCCCATTCGACGTGTCGAATGCTGCGCACCTCTCCGCTGACGGGCGTACCCTGGATGTCAAATTCCACGGAATCGCCTATTTCAAGGCCCAGTTGTTTCGCCGCGTCTTCCTCGAGCGAGATGAGGGGTGCGGTGAAGACTTGACCGGGCTTCCACCATTCGCCGCGCACGATTGTGTTGTCCTTGGGAAGGTCTTGGAGGAAGGTCAACGCGTACTCGCGGGACAGGAACCAGTTCTTTCGCGCCTCTTCCTTGTCCGCCGATTGCGCTTGCCGATCCTCCCGCTCGGACATCGCGTCGATCGTGATCGGAACGCCCTTCAAGGCGGAAATCCGTGCGCGCACCAACGGCGTTAACTGTGGCGTGCGATCGCCCGATCGAGCCCGCAGGAGAGCGGCGAATTCTTCCGCCTGATCCGGCTGGATGTCGATAAAGAAAAAAGAAGGAGAATCGGTCGGTCGACTCTCGTTCATCTGATCGAGCAGCGCCCGTTCAACGAGCGCCACCGTAGTCATCACCATGACGCCCATTCCGACGGCGATCGTGATGCCGGTGACCTGATTGCCGGGACGTTTGATGTTGCCGACCGCCTGGCGCAAGGGGAGATAGTGGGGGAGAGACCATTTCTTGAGGCTGAAGAGCGCGAGACGGGCCGAAAGCGCCAACAGCAAGACCGCGACGGCAAACGAAAGAATGAAAAGAGCGCCGATCTTCCAGGACCCGGCTTGCCACATGGATAATAACGTCAATCCGATCCCGATCCCCAAGAATGCAAGCAAGCTCGCCTTATCGAACGTTTTTCCAAACATCCGCCATCGAACCGTTGCCGGATGATCCAATGGACGGAAGGGGTCGACGTCGCGTCGAAAAATCCACGCCGGCTTGACGTCGCGGATTGTCAGCAAGGGCCAGAGGGTAAAAAGCAGCGAAGACAGGACGCCGAGCGTCAATCCCTTGAGAAAGGGGGCGAGAGAAAGGAACAGCCTGCTCTCGGAAAGCCCCAATTGGTCGAGAAGGGCCGAGCTGATCAGCGCGGTAAAGACCCATGGCAATCCTTGGTAGAGAAGCACGCCGATGAACAGCCCGACGGTGCTCCCCATCAGTCCAAGCCCCACGGCTTGCAGCACGTACGTTCGAATAATAGTCGGGGAATCCGCGCCGATCGTTTTGAGAATGGCGATCGTGGCAAGCTTTTCTCGGACAAAGGCATGAACGGAAGTCGCGACCCCCGCTCCCCCCACGAACAAAGCCGTCAATCCGATCAGACCCAAATAACGGGTCAGTTGATCCACGGACCGTTTCAACTGCGGTTGCGCGTCGCGATATCCCGTGACGCGCGCCGCGTCGGACGCCAGCCGCCCGCGTAATTCGTACAACAACGATTCGGCCGGCAGAGAGTCGGGAAGCTTGAGCACGTAGCGCTCGCGGATCCGACTTCCCACTTTGATCAGTTCGGCCTCGTGGAGTCCCTCTTGAGACATGAACACGCGGGGGCCGAGACTGAACATGTTCGCCACGCGATCCGGCTCCGTCCTGACGACGCCGGTAATGACGAATCGTCCTTGACCGATCTTGAGCCGATCACCTACGGCAAGCCCCATTCTGATTAACAGAGACTCCTCAACGACCACTCCGAAGCAAGGATGATCGGGACATGCGCGAGCTTGGGGGCGAAGAAGGTTCCCCAACTTCTCGTCCGGCTCCAGACGGAGCGAGCCATAGAGCGGGTATTGCGGTTCGACGGCCTTGAGCTCGATGATTTGCGTCGGTCGCCCAGCCGTCGGGGAGGAAGCGTTCGCCGCCATGGCGATGAGCTCGCTGATGTGCGTCACGATCACGCCGCGATCGAGAAGCGAATCCAAAACCGCCTGACCCTCCGCGCTGATCTGCCTGGTCAAGCGGATCTCGAGGTCGCCCCCCAGAAGGCTGCGCGCCTCTTTGGTGACCGCTTGCTCAACTTGGGTTCCAAAAAGAGAGACGCCCGTCAAGGCGCCCACGCCGACGGCGATACAGATCAAAAAATACAGAAAGTGTCTCCAGGCCGCGCGTGTTTCGCGCCACGCCATCTTCAGGGCGAAGAGTGTCATCGTAATGATCCGCTCACGGTGCCGGCGGGCATGCGTAGAGGAGGCGAAGTCTCATTCGGCGTTTCCTTGAGAGACGAGGAGATCCGAGGGAAATGCGGAGGGAAACAACGAGTCCGATTCCACACGACCGTCGCGCAGGGCGACCACCCTCTGCATCGAGGCCGCCAGGTCGTGATCGTGAGTAACAAGCACCAGAGTGGTTCCATGGTCGCGGTGAAGCGAGAGCAAGAGGTCGATGATCTGCGAGCCGGTCGCGCTGTCAAGGTTTCCGGTCGGCTCGTCGGCCAAGAGAACGGGCGGGCGGCAGGCAAACGCGCGCGCCACGGCGACCCGTTGTTGTTCGCCTCCGGATAACTGCACCGGATAATGTCCCATGCGATCAGACAACCCGACGGCCGTCAATAAATCCGCCGCCCGCCTGTCGGCATCGCGCGCTCCGCTCAACTCCAAGGGGACCATCACGTTCTCAATGGCCGTCAGCGTCGGAATCAAATGAAACGATTGAAAGATGTACCCGATTTTCTCTCGGCGAAACCGGGCCATCTCCCCTTCCGAGAGCGTCGTGATGTCGGTTCCATCAAGCTCGATCGATCCGGTCGTCGGGCGATCAAGACCGGCCATTAACCCCAACAGGGTGGATTTCCCACTTCCTGAGGGACCCACGATGGCGACAGACTGTTTCGGGGGAATCCATAAAGAGATTTCCTTCAAAATGGACACGGATCGGCCGGCCGCCGGAAGGGTCATGGAGACGTTGGTCGCTCTGATCATGGATGCGTCGCGTGTTCAGATCAAGTCTGAGGGTATTATACTGTATGCGACGAAGGGAGGCGGATCATTGCATCAAATCATGACCGAAGGCCGGCATGCGTATCGGATCTGGGTTGCCGTGCTCATTCTGCTGCTCCCCGCGCTGACGGCACGGGGAGAATCGACCGGGACGGCGGAGAGCAAACCCCGTATCGTGGCCTTCGGCGACAGCCTCACGGCCGGGCTTGGAGTCAAGAGGGATGATGCCTATCCGGCTCAACTTCAGAAACGATTGGAAGAGCTTGGGTTTCGGTATCAAGTGATCAACGCCGGTGTGAGCGGCGATACGACGGCCGGAGGGCTCCGGCGTGTGGGCTGGGTTCTCTCCGCCAAACCGGAAATCGTCATCTTGGAGCTCGGCGCGAACGACGGGCTCAGAGGCCTGAGTCTTGAACAGACGAAACACAACCTTGGCCACATCATCCAACAATTGCGGGAAGCCGGCGCGACCGTCATCCTGGCCGGCATGAAACTGCCCCCCAACTACGGGCAAGAGTACACGGAACAGTTCGAATCAATCTATCCGGCGCTTGCGAACCGGTATCGCCTGCCGCTGATTCCCTTTTTCCTGGAAGGGGTCGCCGCTTCTTCGAAGCTGAATCAGGCCGACGGCATTCATCCGACAAAAGAGGGCTATGAGATTGTCGTCGAGCAGGTCTTGAAAGTCCTCAAACCTATCCTTGAGGAGCGAAAGCGGAAATTCTGAGAAGCACACCATCCCCTTTACAGGGATGGTGCACACGCGCAGCCTCCACCTCCATCCGGTCGAAGCCCGAGGAGTGACATTCGTTGCTGTTATTTAGGAGCTACGGCCTGAAATCAGGATTTTTTGAAGAAGGTATCGTAGACACCGTAGCCGAGAACAACCGCGATCAATGTGTAGTAAAACGCGGTAATCCCACTATAGTCCGGGGGGCCGCCTTCGGCGGGAGCGTTTGCCATGACTGTTAACGGGGCGGCAAGCCATCCGGCCACCGCGAAGATGCTCATCCATAACCCTTGTTTTCTCATGTCTGCCCTCCAAGCGACAAAAAAGACTCTTCGCGAGAGGGCCGATTCTACTGAAACTGACCACGGTGCGCAAGGGGGCGGAAAGGAGAAGTTATCAACCGATTGCTCTCCTCCGTGAGCATCGGTTCATTTGAGCGGAGGCTGTTTCAACGAGAGGTGAAGGGAGTCGGCGAGCTCGTGAAAGGAGTCGGTCAGTGCGTCGAGATGAGCGGCTTTGTTCAAGAGTTCGCGCGCGGCCGTCCGAATCTCCGCCTCCTGCCCCATCACTTCTTCGACCAGCCCGGCGGCTTGGGCCAAGGTCGTTTGATACCGCGCGGTCTCGCGTTGCAGGGCGTGCAACGCAGATTGGGCGGCCTTCGCTTCCGCGATTGATGCCTGGAGCTGCTGAGATAATCGATCGAGATAGGCCTCGCGATCTCTCATTTCAGCTTGAAGATCCAGCAGCGCCTGCTGGTTTTCGCGTCGGCGGAGTTCCAAGTTGGTCAGATTCGTGATCCATGTTTCCACTGTTCCAGGTCCCACGTCGGGGGGAGGCGGAACTGCGGACCCATTCTCTATCGCCTTCATCGCCGGATCAAGCCATGCCACGAATTGCATGACGTCACTCAATTTAATATCGGGAACGGACGATGGTTTCAGTGGCGCAGAATCGGATTCATTCATGGGGGATGGCTCCGGCGGAGCGGTTGTAGCGGGGGAGGTCTTGCCCTTCTGCGATTGCCGAGGTTGTGTCCAGCGATGGTACTCCAGTAACGCCGCGATACAGTGCCGACACATCGGTTCTTCGGAGAGCGTGCATGAACACTTGGAAACCAGATGGCCGTCTTTGAGCTTGATCGTCTGCTCGTATAGTCCTGAATGTCCGATAACGGCTGCTGAGATCTGCGTGTCGTCCGCATCGACGATGCGAACTCGGTTTTCCGTCATGTACTGGCGCCCGATTTGGAAGGCGCCGGCTGCGACCACGGACTCGATCATCGGCGGCTCCAGCAAGCCAAGCCGCTCGGCGCTGCAAGCGATTTTGTATCGCATCTTTCCCAAAATGATCCCGCCCAAAATGATCCCGCCGCCAGAATGGCCCTAGTCTGCCGAGGCCGGGCAGGACTGTCAAGAAATGAGGAATTTGATGTGCTATCGGACGAAAAACCGAGAGACGTGGGGAGACGGAGTCATCTATCGGCAACGTTGAGGGGGACCCTTTTTACTCATCGGCGTCAGCCAGATGTAATCCGCGATCCGTTCGCGCATCTCGTCGGTTTTGGTGCCATCGAATGACATGAGGTAGACAGTCGCCTGCTTGACTTGGCCGGAAAAACGTCTGGCCACACGTTGGGGAACGGGCAGTCCGTATTGGATATGGCCTCCTCCCGTGTAGCTCACGATAATCCGACGGGCCTTTTCCTGAGACCGACGCAGGTCGTTCAGGCTCGTCGCGATCGTCATGGCCATTCCCTCGTCGCGGACCATCGAGGCCTCGTACATCGACTGAAAATGATCCCCGTTTCCTCCCCCATGACAACGCTGAATCTGGTCAAAGATCCTGGCGCGGTAGGCCGGATCGTCGACGATCTCTTCCTGATGGAGCCCCCACCGTTGCCATTCCGGATCCTTCCGGGCTTCGGCCAGACCGACCTTGACGATTTGGCGGATCAACGGCCTAGGGGGATTCATGGCTCGAACAGACAAACCGTGGGTTCTGGCGAAGGCCACCAGCGGCTCATACTCCTCAAACGCTCCCCCCCAGTTTTGAGTCCAGCGGACCTGTGCGAGGAAGTCGCTTTTCGACAGGTTCTTGTTCGACACATAATCGTCCAACGCCCCCTGGCCGTCCCATCCGAACATTTCCATGCCGATGACGGGCTTAACGCCGTTGGACCGCAAGTGTTCTAAAATTCGCAAGGCGGCTTCAATGTGATGCGCATGGTAGTGCTCTTCGCCCACGTACACGACTTCATAGAGGGTCAACTCATTCAACCAATCGGATGTCGAAAGTATCCGGCCCGTTCGCGTGTCCAGCACCTGCCACGGTCGCCATTCGCCTGCCGCATTCGAATCGGAAACTTGGCGCCCGTGCTGAAGACAACCGAGGCTCACCGTGAACAAGAAGACGAGAACCGCCACGTGAAAGAGATGGTAGCCTCGACCGATATTGTCGCGGCGAAGACGTTTGGCAAGCATGGTTCACTCCTATCACACCGTCGGTGGGGGGACAAGTGTGCCGTGCAGCAATTGGCGATTGGAATGGTCGCTGCCGACACGATTGCAACAGTCATGGTGAGTCCATCGCGAGCCGTCGCTGGTTCCTCTATGGCCAGATAGATATAGCCAGACAACTTCAGCCGCCCGCCGGAACCTTGAAATAGAACCAGCCGTTGCCGGCTCGAAGCAAACGGCGAGAAAATTGACCGCCTCCCGACCCTTTGCTAGACTTCGATCGTGCCCGACGACCGATCATTCGCAAGCCGCCTCCGGTTTCAATCCTCATGATGAACCCGACGGAAACCATTCGTTCGATTCAAAGCAATATCGCGCGGGTGATTAAAGGCAAACCGGCCGCCGTTGAAATGACGGTCGTCTGCCTTCTGGCTCGAGGGCACCTGCTTCTTGAAGACGTACCCGGCGTCGGGAAAACCACGTTGGCTCATAGCCTGGCTCGGTCGCTGGACTGTTCGTTCAAACGCATCCAATTTACGAGCGACCTCCTCCCATCGGACATTGTCGGCGTCTCGATCTTCAATCGTCAAAAACAAGCGTTCGAGTTCATGCCCGGCCCGATCTTCGCCAACATCGTGTTGGCCGACGAAATTAATCGGACGACGCCAAAGACGCAAAGCAGTCTGCTGGAGGCCATGAGTGAAGCGCAGATTTCCGTGGACAATCAAACCTATCCCCTTGGTCAGCCGTTTATGGTCATCGCGACGCAGAACCCGGCCGAGTACCATGGAACCTTCCCGTTGCCCGAATCGCAACTCGATCGATTTTTAATGAAGCTTCGTCTCGGCTATCCCATGCCGGATGAGGAAAAAAAAGTATTGGAACGGACTCCGTCTTTGCACCCCGCCGAAGAGCTTCGGCCCATCGTCACCGCTCAAGATGTGCTCGATCTTCAGGCTCAGGCGGACAACATTTTTATGGATGAAAGCCTCACCGACTATTTGCTCTCCATCGTACAGGCGACGCGACAGTCCGAGCTCCTTGCTTTGGGGGTGAGCACGCGAGGGGCGCTGGCGCTCAACCGTGCGGCCAAGGCGCTGGCGCTGGCGCGAGGGCGGACCTACTGTCTTCCCGACGATATTAGAGAGTTGGCGCCGATCGTTCTTTCTCACCGGGTGATGGTCGCCCGCGCGCAGGGCCTTCGTTCACGCGGCTTTGAACAAGCCGAATCCATCATCCGCGATATTGTGGATTCAGTCCCCGTTCCCGTTTGAGCGCATACGCAACGTTTGCCCGCAATGGCATGGGAATGCCTCTCGTTGTCAAGAAGGACGGGAACGTGTCGGGGCGTCGTCGTTCCATTCTGCGCCGCCTTGCTTTCCGCCGATCGACACGGGTGACGTCGGAAGGAGCGGTGTTTCTGTTTCTGGCCCTGGCCGTCGGGGTAGCGGCGGTCAATACCGGCAACAATCTCTTTTACCTTCTCCTTTCCATGATGTTGAGCGGCGTATTGGTTTCCGGCGTCGCGGCGCGGTCCTGCTTGAATCGATTGGAAATCCGCCGTCATCTGCCTGATCTGCTGTTCGTCAATGAGCCGGCGGCGGCGACGCTGGTGATCAAAAACGGGAAGAGGCGGTGGGCAAGCTATGCCTTGCGATTGTGTGACGTGACCGCCGATGGTCATGATCTGGACCGAGGGCTCGTCATTCACCACCTTCCGCCCGGGGCCGGCCGTCTTCTGTCCTATCCGCTCGTCTCTTCCAAGCGCGGTTCGCTCAGGCTGGACGGAGTGTCGGTCTCGACTTCCTTTCCGTTCGGTCTCTTTTACAAAACAGCGTACCATTCCATCCCGGCGACGGTTCCCGTGAGTCCGGCGCTCAAGCCGCTTCCGAACGGATTGCTGCGGGAACTGTCGGGATCGGGACAGGAACGGACCGTTCATCGAAAGGGATACGGCAGCGACCTGTACAATCTGCGCCTCTATCAGCCTGGGGATGACTCGCGGACCATTCACTGGTTGACGACCGCCAGGACCTCGAAGCTCATCGTTTGGGAGACGGAAGCGGAGAGTCATCGTCGGGCGACGATCCACTTATCGCTCCTCGCTCCGGACAGCCACGACACGGTTTTTGAAGAAGCGGTCTCTCTGACGGCTTCGCTGTTACATCACCTGACCGGCCTGGGGTATTGGCTCAGATTGACGGTGGGGTCGTTTTCCTCGTCCTACGGCCACGGCGACGCTCACCTCGTTGAGTTGCTACGAGCCTTGGCTCTTTGTGAGCGTCAAGCACCGGGCGAGGGAACGAGTGTTCCGGCCGATCATTCCCGATCGCCGGGTGAATGGGATTGCGGGACAATAATTGTCGTGCGATCCTGGCGTCAGGCGCCGGTTCCCATCATGTCCGACGAGGTCTCTCTTATTATTGATGTGGAGACAATGGGCGGGGGGGGCCATGTCTCTTGATCAGGCGTTCCGCCTCACGTCCATCCTGCTCGCCGGCGTTTCTTTCATCGCTCTATTTCTTGAGTCGCACCTGCCCGGCTGGCTGACGTTTCTGACGGGAGCGGCGTTGATTCTCGCGCTTGTGCGCGTCATGGAATCGGACAGTGATTCCTCTCCGGAAGCACGGACCGGGCACCCAACGGCCGTCTGGAATATCCTTGTCATTCTTGGATTTTTTGGATTCTTGGTCGACAGCCTCATGTCGGGCGAGTTGCTTCCCGCGGGGATTCGCTTTCTCCTCGTCCTGATGGTCATCAAGCTGTTCAATCTTCGATGCTTCCGCGACTACCTTCATCTCCATGTCATTAGTGTGGTCGTGATGTTGGCGGCGGCGTCGCTGGGGGCGGACTTCCGGTACTTTTTTCTCTTTCTTGTGTATCTCTTGGTCGGGGTCTGGACGCTTCTGCTTCTGGGGATAACGAAGCAGTTGAAAGATCCTGACCCGTCCGCGCCCCCCTTGGCGTCTCAACAGGAAACGAGGGGGTTGTATGGCCACGTGACCCCACAGGTATTTCGGTTGGCCAATGGGCTTGCTCTTTTCGTTTTTGGCGTCACGCTGCTTTTGTTTTTTGCCCTGCCGCGGTTCCAGGCCGGGTTCTATCAGAACGGCCAGGGCGCGGCCATTCGAACCGCAGGATTTTCTGATGCCGTGGATCTGGGATCCATCGGACCCATCAAGCGAGACCCTCGCGTTGTGATGAGGGTGGAACCGTCTGGTCGGGCCCTGGATGGAAAGGGACGGCTGTATCTACGAGGAATCGCGTTCGATCATTACGATGGCCGGTCGTGGGTCAATCAACTGAGCCGGCGACGGGTGGTACGTGAAACAGGACCGGGAATCTTTTCTCTGAACGGGAGTCAGGGAGAGAGAGAAAGACCAGAAAGGCCTTCTCTTCAACTGAAAATATTTTTGGAGCCACTCGACACCCCCGTTTTGTTTGGGGCCCCGTTTATGGAGGCGGTCAGCGGAAATCTGCCGGCGGTCCAGGTTGACGTGAGCGGCTCGTTCTATTTGCCGTTCCCCAGTGTCACGCCTGTTGAATATGTGGCCGTCTCAAAGCCCACTGCCGTCTTGCCGGCCGATCTTCAGCCGTCGCCGGTCGTATATCATGAAGCGTTTCTCAGGTATTTTACTCAGATCCCTGCTCGATCGGACCGCATCGCCGCTTTGGCCAGGACGGTCGTTGGGCAAGAGCGCACTCCCTATGGACAAGCGATGGCGATTCAAGATCACCTTTCCAGGAATTATCGCTACAGCCTTGAGATTCCACTTACCGAGCAGGTCAATCCCCTCGAAGAGTTTTTATTCAACCGGAAAACCGGGTACTGTGAGCACTATGCAACGGCCATGGTGATCATGTTGCGGACGCTGGGTGTTCCTGCTCGCCTGGTGACGGGATTCCTGGCGACGGAATGGAATGAGTATGGAAATCATTATGTGGTCAGGCAGCAAGACGCCCACGCCTGGGTCGAAGTCCACCTGCCTCACTCGGGCTGGATTGTCATGGACCCGACTCCTCCATCCGAAGACATCGGCGACATGACCGGTTCCTGGCAGGGGTGGGCGAGCATGATGGACCATATTCGACTGCTATGGAATCGAGTCGTCGTGCAGTTTAGCGCGGCGGATCAACTTGCAATTGTTCAGGGGGTCCGAATCAGTGGCGCGACTGTCGGACAGAAGGTTTGGGATTCCACGTCCAGATGGTTTCCTCCGCCAACCTCCTGGCGGGAAAGAATCGTCGATCTCTATGACCGGAGCACCACCGGGATACTTGTCACAGGGTTCATCGCTATTCTGGTGGGGCTCTGTCTGTTCCTGTGGCTGAGATGGAGGCAATCACGGCATGGAAGATTATTCCCCAAAAGTGGTATTCAGAGAGACAGGCGAGTTGTCGCGAAACTCTACACGGACATGATTCTGTATCTATCAAGCAAAGGTGTTCAGAAACCGGTGAACACGGGTCCACTTCAATTCCTGGACACGATACGGACGCAGTGGACAGGTGCGTTCCCACTGGCGGCAACGATCACGGAACTGTACTGTCGCGAACGGTTCGGAAGAGCAAGACTGACATCCGATGAATACGCCATCGCCCAAAACAAGTTGGATCGATTGATGAGCTTGATACGAGAACAGGATAGTGAAATAGAAAAGACTGGAGCGGGAAACGGGATTTGAACCCGCGACCCTCGCCTTGGCAAGGCGATGCTCTACCACTGAGCTATTCCCGCTCGTCGAACGAGCGCATTGATCAATGCGGGGCCGATTCTACTGGGCATCCGCAGGGGTGTCAAGCAAGAGGTAATAGGAAGAACGTTTCTCAGGCCAAGTGGGAATTCCCAAGAAAAGCCTCTGCGGTTCAACGGTGAATTCTGGCTGTACGTAATGGTTTATGACAGAAAACGTGTTGGTAAGCTGCACATACCCACCCCTACAAAACCTGATTTGGTCAAATTGTTACGATCTCGTAATGTCGAGCATTGACAGCATTACACAAAGATAATCATAAAAATAATTGTTTAACAATGACTTATAAAAATATTTCCGCGGAGAAAGAAATGGGGCGATACGAAAAACACCCATTTTGTATGTCTTGAACGTTTTGAATGATCAATGCAAGCAATTGTTTTCTATCAACTTTTTATTTTCACGTCGTTATTTTGTTTTGGGATCATATTTTGCATGTTTTCTTAATCGTTCAATGTGCGTCTAAAGGCAAAAGTCGTAATTAAGAATTCTTGGGGCAGAAATAACGATTCTCCCAACCTGGTGAGGAGGTATCTACGATGTTTTTGTCGCGTAGGCAGTTTTTGAAGGTATCTGTGGGGACGGTTGCTGCTGTGGCGGTGGCCGATAAGGTTTTGGCGTTAACCGCGCTGCAACCGGTCATTGAGGTGGGAAATCCGCTCGGTGAGTATCCGGATCGGTCCTGGGAACGTGTCTATCACGATCAGTACCGATACGATTCATCGTTTACATGGGTCTGCTCTCCCAATGACACGCATGCCTGTCGTGTGCGAGCGTTTGTTAGAAACGGCGTGGTCATGCGCGTCGAGCAAAATTATGACCACCAGACCTATGAAGATCTTTATGGGAATCGTGGGACATTCGCGCACAATCCTCGTATGTGCCTGAAGGGGTTCACGTTCCACCGGCGCGTCTATGGGCCGTATCGTTTGAAGGGGCCCTTGATGCGGAAGGGGTGGAAGCAATGGATGGATGATGGTGCTCCCGAGCTGACACCGGAAACCAAGCGCAAGTATAAATTCGATAGTCGGTTCCTGGATGACATGCTTCGAGTGTCTTGGGACACGGCGTTCACCTATGCGGCCAAGGCCATGATTATTATCGCCACGCGGTACAGCGGCGAGGCTGGGGCCAGGCGTCTGCGGGAACAGGGATATGCGCCTGAAATGATTGAGATGATGAAGGGGGCTGGGACTCGCTGCTTCAAGCACCGAGCGGGAATGCCTGTTCTGGGAATCATTGGAAAAATGGGCAACACCAGGATGAACGGAGGAATCAATGCCCTCCTGGATACTTGGATTAGAAAGGTAGGGCCGGACCAGGCGCAGGGAGGTCGCTATTGGTCCAACTATACTTGGCACGGAGATCAAAATCCCGCCCATCCCTGGTGGTCCGGTGTTCAGGGGTCTGACATTGACTTGTCCGACATGCGCTTCTCCAAGTTGAATACGAGTTGGGGGAAAAACTTTGTCGAAAATAAGATGCCGGAAGCGCATTGGAAGCTCGAATGTATCGAGCGAGGCGCGAGGGTTGTTGTGATCACTCCAGAATACAACCCTACTGCCTATCGAGCTGATTACTGGATGCCGCTGCGTCCGCAGTCTGATGGCGCGCTCTTCTTGGGGGCGATGAAAATCATTGTTGATGAGAACATGCACGACGTTGATTTTCTGAAGTCCTTCACCGATGCCCCTATTCTTGTACGAACGGATACGCTTCAGTACTTGGATCCTCGAGACGTCATAGCGGACTATAAATTTCCTGATTTTTCGAAAAGCTATTCAGGGAGAATTCAGTCGCTTAAGCCCGAGCAAATTCAGCGTTTGGGCGGGATGATGGTGTGGGACCTCAATAAGAAGCAAGCTGTTCCCCTCCATCGAGAGCAGGTCGGGTGGCATTATGTGAACAGTGGTATCGATGCAGCGCTGACTGGAACATACAGGGTGAAACTGCTGAATGGGCGTGAGATTGATGCCATGCCCATATGGCAAATGTACATGGTGCACTTCCAGGATTATGATCTTGATACGGTTCACCAAATCACTCGAACGCCGAAAGACCTTATTGTGCGATGGGCTCGTGATTCAGGCACCATTAAGCCGGCCGCGATTCATAACGGTGAAGGTACGTGTCACTACTTCCACCAGACCATCAACGCTCGTGGAGCGGCGATGGTGCTGATTATCACCGGAAACGTCGGCAAGTTCGGAACCGGTCAGCATACCTGGGCTGGAAACTATAAGGCTGGCGCATGGACTGCCACGCCATGGTCCGGTGCTGGTCTGAGCGTTCACACAGGAGAAGATCCGTTCAATATCACGTTGGATCCTAATGCGCACGGAAAGGAGATCCATACGAGATCCTACTATTACGGTGAAGAGGTCGGTTATTGGAATCACGGTGACACGGCTTTGATCGTCAATACACCAAAGTATGGGCGCAAGGTGTTTACCGGGAAGACGCACATGCCGACTCCGAGTAAGTTCCGCTGGGTGACCAATGTCAATGTGGTCAATAACGCCAAGCACCACTACGACATGGTCAAAAACGTGGACCCGAACATTGAATGTCTGATTACTCAAGATATTGAAATGACATCGGACATCAACCATGCGGATATCGCGTTTGCTTGCAATTCCTGGATGGAATTTACTTATCCCGAGATGACCATCACGGTATCCAACCCGTGGGTTCAGATCTGGAAGGGTGGAATCAGGCCTCTGTATGACACCCGTAATGACCTTGATACGTTTGCCGGAGTGGCGGCGAAGCTGTCTGACATGACCGGCGATAAACGGATGAAAGATTACTTCGCGATGGTCTATGCCAATCGTGTTGACGTCTACGCGCAGCGAATGCTCGACGCATCGAGCACGTTCTATGGCTACTCGGCTGACGTCATGCTCAAGTCTGAAAAGGGTTGGATGGTAATGGTGAGAACCTATCCGCGCCACCCGTTCTGGGAAGAGACCAACGAGTCCAAGCCCATGTGGACGCGAAGCGGAAGATACGAAACCTATCGGCCGGAAGCCGAAGCGATCGAATACGGAGAAAACTTTATTTCCCATCGGGAAGGACCGGAGGCAACGCCTTACCTGCCCAATGCTATTTTTACAACCAATCCCTACGTTCGTCCTGATGACTACGGAATACCCATCACGGCTCAACACCATGATGATAAGACCGTCCGTAACATTAAGCTCTCATGGGATGAGATCAAGCGGCACAGCAACCCTCTGTGGGAAAAGGGCTACCAGTTCTACTGTGTCACGCCAAAAACTCGTCACCGAGTCCACAGCCAGTGGTCGGTGAACGATTGGGTGCAGATCTATGAATCGAACTTCGGCGATCCCTATCGGATGGACAAACGGACTCCAGGGGTGGGCGAACATCAGCTTCACATCAATCCACAGGCTGCCAAGGATCGTGGAATCAACGATGGCGACTACGTCTATGTCGACGGAAATCCGGTAGATCGTCCTTACCGTGGCTGGAAACCCAGTGACCCCTATTACAAGGTCGCTCGGCTGATGATTCGGGCCAAATACAATCCGGCTTATCCCTACCACGTGACGATGGCGAAACACGCTCCGTTTGTGGCGACGCCCAAATCTGTCAAGGGACACGAAACAAGACCGGATGGACGCGCGATCGCTATCGATACCGGCTATCAGTCCAACTTTAGATATGGCTGTCAACAATCGTTTACGAGAAACTGGCTGATGCCGATGCATCAGACCGACTCTCTGCCTGGTAAACACGCCATTGCCTGGAAATTCAAATGGGGTTATCAGGTCGATCACCATGCCATCAACACCGTCCCGAAAGAATGCCTTATCCGAATCACCAAGGCGGAGGATGGTGGTATTGGAGCGCGCGGCCCGTGGGAGCCGGTGCGGACCGGATTCACGCCAGGTCAAGAAAATGAATTTATGATCAAGTGGCTGAAAGGCGAGCACATCAAGATTAAAGTATAACGATTCAGTGCTGAGACACTCAGCACTTTGTTGGATGTAGACCTCGGCACTGAAGGAGGAGACGATGCCTGAAGTTTATAATTGGCAGTTAGGAAGGAAGATGCTCTATCCCTATGAGGAAAGGCATCCGAAGTGGCAGTTTGCTTTTGTGTTTAATATCAACCGGTGTCTGGCCTGTCAGACATGTTCTATGGCCGATAAGTCCACCTGGCTTTTCTCCAAAGGCCAGGAGTACATGTGGTGGAACAATGTCGAGACAAAGCCATACGGTGGGTACCCGCAATTTTATGATGTCAAAATCACTCAGCTTATCGAGCAAGTCAATCCCGGAGGCCAAGTGTGGAACGTTCGAGTTGGACGGAAACACCATGCGCCCTATGGGGTCTTCGAGGGAATGACTATTTTCGACGCAGGCGCCAAAGTTGGACAGGCTGCCATCGGCTACATTCCCACAGATCAAGAGTGGCGGTTTGTCAACATCTATGAAGATACGGCCACCTCAATGCGGGCGCTGGTCGAGGGGATCGACAAGACAGGTTTCTCGAAGGATGAGCCTTGGAAGATGACCGGCAGCAGCTTGCCAGAGCACGAAACGTTTTTCTTCTATCTTCAGAGGATCTGTAACCACTGCACGTATCCAGGCTGTCTGGCTGCCTGTCCAAGAAAGGCTATCTATAAACGGCCTGAAGACGGCATTGTCTTGATCGATCAAAATCGCTGCCGCGGGTACAAAAAGTGCGTCGAACAATGCCCATACAAAAAGCCAATGTATCGAGGCACGACCAGGGTCTCAGAAAAATGTATCGCCTGCTACCCTCGAATCGAAGGCAAGGATCCCCTCACGGGCGGAGAACCAATGGAAACGCGATGTATGGCAGCCTGTGTCGGGAAGATCAGGATGCAGAGCCTTGTTCGTATTGGAGAAGACGGTCTGTGGGCTGAAGACCGGTGGCATCCGCTGTATTACGCCATCCGTGTTGAACAAGTAGCCTTGCCTCTCTATCCGCAATGGGGAACAGAACCCAATGGCTACTATATTCCGCCACGCCACAGCCCTCGTGGATACGCCAGACAGATGTTTGGTCCCGGTGTGGATAACGCGATTGAAAAATACCTCGTCCCAAGCCGGGAATTACTGGCCGTCCTTCAGTTGTGGCGGGCCAGCCAGCAGATTATCTTCCGTTATGACGTGATTCCTGGACCAAAAGTCTTTGAGACCCAGATTCACGGCAAGCGGTTTGAGATGTACAACGACACAGTTCTTGGCTTCAACAAGTCCGGTAAAGAAGTAGCTCGAATTCAGGTCGAAGAGCCGATCTACATCAGGCCTGCGGAGCGAGTGACCTGGTTGTAAAAGTTCACCTGTCATAAAGCTTTGCTTCTCTGCAAACCGAGTATGGGGGAGCTCTCGAACGCTCCCCCATATCATTTCGTAAGCCCCTTCAACCTTGACAGCTCAACGATCAGATGGCTCTGACCTGCCTTATTCCTCCGTGTATGAGGGAAAGTTTCAATTCTTGGACAAGGTGTGCTGGAATCGCCGTAAAATCTGATCAATCGGCATAAAGTCAACAGCCCCTCCCACGGCCAGATCTTGAAAGGGAGCGGCACCTGACACCCAGGCGCCGCTTCAGTTTGACGAAGGATGGGACTCGAGGGGTTGGTGTAAGCTTCCCCGTCAAGGAGACACTCTCAAAGGAGAATTTCTGGCTTCCAATTGGGCCCGATACGTGGCCGGCGGCAGGCCGGCCAATGCGTCATGGGGCCGCTCCTCGTTGTAACTCTGCAACCATTCCGCGGTGATCTCCCGGACCTGGTCGAGCGACTCGAACACATAGGCATTGAGGACTTCGGTGCGATAGGGGCGGTTGAATCGCTCGATGAACGCATTCTGATCCGGCTTCCCCGGCTGGATGTACCGCAGTTCAATCCCGCGCTCCGCACACCAGCTCATGAAGCGTTCCGCGATGAGTTCGGGGCCATTATCGAGTCGAATGGCCTGCGGCCGTCCGCGCCAAACCACGATCTGTTCCAGCACGCGAATCACGCGCTCAGCCGGCAATGAGGTGTCCACTTCGATGGCTAAGCCTTCCCGCACGCCCTCATCCAGCACATTGAAGGTCCGAAACCGGCGGCCGCCATAGAGCGTGTCGCTCATGAAGTCCACGGCCCAGGTGGTATTCGGCTGTGGGACCACGACCAACGGTTGGCGCAGCCGAACCGGCAGCCGCTTCTTGGTCCGCCGGGGCAAATTCAGCCGCAACTGACAATACACGCGCCAGAGCCGCTTATGGTTCCACGGATGGCCGAGGCTCCGTAGCCGATCGCAACACTTCCAAAAGCCCCAGCGACTCTTGGCCGCCACGAGCGTCGTCAACGCCGCGATGACCGGTGCATCCCGACGCGCCCAGTCCACGAGTGGCCGATAATACGTGGCCCGATTCAATCCCACGGCACGGCAGGCCCGCTGAACCGGAAGGCCATTCATCCTCACCAAATGCGTGACGACCTCCCGACGTTCAGCAGGCCCTAGAGCTTTTTTGCGATGATATCCTTCAGGGCCAGATTCTCCAACGACAGGTCGGCATACATCCGTTTGAGCCGGCTGTTCTCGTGCTCCAGCTCTTTGAGGCGCTTCACATCGGAGGCCTCCAACCCCCCGTACTTGGCCTTCCACTTGTAGTAAGTCGCGGAGCTGATGCCGTAGTGCCGCCAGATCTCATTGACTGGGCGACCCGCATCGGCTTCTTTCAGAATGGCCACAATCTGCGTTTCGGTGAACTTCGACTGGCGCATGGGAACCTCCTGGCTCGGGTGGCTATTCTGCCAGAAAGTTCTCTTTTTGGACTGCCTACGTTTCAGGGGAGCTTACGTTCATCTGACTGGCGGTGAGTCCTCGCGATTCCCTGATTAGGCGGCTGGCATATTCTCCTTAGCCAGTGATGCCGTGTCCACGAATGTCTGCATCGGCGTCTTGCCGTAGCGCCAGCAGCCCTGATGGGGGGGCGCTTGTTAGATTTCGGGAGCCACGCACCCAGACCGTGTGCAGTGCGTTGAGCGTCTGAGAGATCATCTTCTGAAAGGCCGTTCGGTGCACTCGTTGAGCAGCGTCTGATGAAAGCGCTTGCAGATGCCGTTGGGGTGGGGGCTCTTGGTTTTGGGTGTGTGTGTGCAGACAATGTCTTTCAGCGCCGGTCCTGATACTCATGGCGATCCGAGGTCCCGCCGTCCTCGATGCTCCGATCGGTGAGGACGCGGCTCAGGGGGATGCCGTGCTCGTCGAGGAAGGGCACCACCCGATCATTGAGCAGATCGGCGGCGGCGTGTTGCGGTCGTAGAGCTTCGCCATACCTGCCTCGCAGTACGTATCAATAGAACGTTTGCTGAGTCATCCGGCCCACGCCCTTAGCGTGCTGGCAGAGACGGTATCTGGGGCCCACAGGAACCGAGGCACTCGCTCTCGAATTCCTCGCGCGCCTCTTTTTCCACCTGGCGCGTTCGAGCGCCCCCTTGGACCTCGGCCAGGATCGGACAATCTGGGGCCCCTTTCGCCTCGAGGGCTGTGAGCCATTTCCGCATCATTTCCACCTCGTGCCGGAGCCTGATGCAGCGGACGCCCGCCAGCGAGACGGTGAGTGCCCGCTTGCGGAGTTCAGTGGCGACCCGGACCTGGACCCAGGCGGGCTGTTCGATGCCCGGGCGACCTCGCCATCCTCGACTGCATGCGGCATCCGGTTCTTCAGGATCGGCTGCTACTGGAAGGTGCCTGGCGGGCGGTCTCGCTGTCGGTCTCGTACAGTTCGTTGAATCGAGAGAAGCTGTCCAGACTGTACCCTATCCGCTTGCAGACCTGGGCGACGTTGCCTCGCTGCTTCGCCAACTCCCACAGGCCCACAGTCGTTTTGACGATCTTCCGCTCGGTCGTCATGTCCTCGCTCCTTTCTCCCTCGGAGGGCGATGGCGAGGACTCTACCGAACTATCAGACGAACTTCTAACACATGCAGATAATCTCATAGGTCAGCCTCGCTGCATCGATCCTCACCGACGTAGCCCCATCAACTTCAATCTTCCCTTCGCGGGGTTGGGGTGGATAATCCCTCCAACTAACTAACATGCTAGTATGGGGAATCCTACATGCTCGCTCAGCCTTTCGCCCCAAACATCCTGACAAATGGCTCTCCCTAAAACCGTCCCAAATACCATTGATATAGGCCGACACGCTCACTTGACGACATGTAGGGGCTTGAGTAGAGTTGATGGAGATACATAAAGAAGGTATAAAACGTGAATTCCCCACTCGATGAAACCGTTCCATTTGCCGCGCAAGCGATCCCCTTTCATGAGTTCTTGGCATCGGGCAAGTTGCCGGAGGGCTATCTAAGCAGCGAATATATCGCCCAGCAATTTGTCGAACGCCTTGTGCATTATGTCTTAAGCGTGCCGTCCGGAAGTTACACGATGGCTCAGCTTAGCCAGCTTCTTGAGCAGTTAGATCCCAGAAGCCAGGTGTTTTTTTTCAAGCGGCTCAAGGAAACCAGCCCCGATTGCTTAAAAGATTTCGCCCCTCTGTACTACGGATTCATGAACGAGTTCCACTCGCTCCTTTTTACGTAACCGGACAAAATACTGTTTGTCGGCCCTCCATTCTCGTGTATAATAATTGCAGACAAAGGAGCTAAGTAGAATGAATCATTCTCTCCAACGCGCGGTAACCAGCTTTTATAACCTCATTTACGAGGCGCAAACCTTCGCCACTGCTATGGCGCGCATTGATACGGCGGAACAAGACCACTATGCCGGCAGAATCGAGGGACTCAACTGGGTCCTTGATCGATGTCAAGAACTTGAGGAAATGGATGCCAACTTGAGTCCTTCCTCGCTTCAAAGAGTGTTGGCGGAAGTGAAGTCTGATCTCGAGCACGAGCTTTCTGTGCAGCGGCGTGAAAAAGGCAGAAGGGCCGACGGTCGAGAGGAGGCATTAAATTTTGTGGCCGATTACCTCGGAAGCTTGATTACCGCAACCGAGATCGAGTCTGCAAAAACGACCGTCTAGCAACCACGAAGCTTGCTCCATCCGCTGAAAACCGTCCTTCAGGTGGCTCCTCGAATAAGAAGGTGCATCTAAGTGCAGAGAAGAGGGCTGCATCTATAAGTATAGTCTAACGGTTTCCAGACGATCTTCCTTCCGCATCGGTTTCCCCTGATTTCTCAGAGCGTGGATTGCTTCTCGTTCACGAATAATGGCGGTATCATCTTTGCCGCAAGCTGTCCGGCTTCTTTTCTTTCTCGAAGGAGAAGCCCTCTTCTTCGGCTCAACTTGATCTTCGTTTGATTTCATTTTTATAATAAAAAAGTATGGAATGGGTTTTTCGCTCTTCATCAGACTCTACGCAGCAGGGCGGCGGGCATTCGTACGGATCGGCCGCAAGATCGTCGGAACAAACACCTCAGAACCAATTTCGTTCGCTGAAGGCTTCCCTTCTGTACTGCCCTCGTTGCCAAACGGCTACCCCGACGCGCGAGCGATTGCTGCTGATCTTGCCGAGCGGAATCCTTTATGAATACCTCTGTGCCTATTGCGGCACCTCAACTGGTTCGAAAACGGAAAATCCCCTCGGCAGCGCGACAATCATCCACCCATAATCGAAAAGAACCATCCATCTGGTTGCCTTGACGACATAATCTCGCACATGGGCGATGGATCCCTTTTCCCAAGATCCGGGGGGAGCTTGGCATCACTCCGCACCAAGAGGAATGGGCCATGACCCGACGGAACAAGGCGCAATTTCCTCGTGCGGAAGGACTTCCGTGTCAACCGGCTATGTTCCAAGGGAATGACATGCAGATAGAACTTCTCCTGATGTCGCTCCCTGTCGACTTCTCGCCGGACAGAGTCTCAAGCGGAAAAGTGGTCGGCATGAATAACCGAAGATCAGGTATAGAGGATCAGGTATAACGGTCGATCGGGATTCCCTCTTCAATCAACATCACCGGGATGTCGTCAACAATAGGATAGAGGATCTTCCCGTCGGTCCGGAGAAGGCCGCCGGTTAAGGGTTCCGCTACGACCGCCTCTCCCCGGTTCCTGACGTTGCCTCTCCGAATCTGATCGTTCACCGTTGAGAGCAACGTGTCATCCGCCAATTTCACGGCTTGCTTGGTTTCCGGGCAGCAGAGGATCGAGAGCAGTTCAGGATCGATCGACATGGTTCTGGTCCCCTTCTTCATTCTTCAGAATAAGACGAAGCTATGCCGTCATGATGAAAATATCTTCCTCGGGGCGGAGTAGAAAACACAAGCCGGTTTTCCTTCCGGAAACAAATTTTGCTAGACTGCACTTGCCTGCAACGAGTCCGTGAGAAAACAAGCGGCTATTTTCTCCAATGACCAATTCACTCTCAAAGACTTTTCTCTCGGGGTTGGTGCTCCTCGTTCCAACGTGGGCCACCATTTTAATTCTCTTGACGCTCTTCAACACCCTCGACGGCGTCGTCGGAAGCCATATGACCGATCCGATACCTGGTATCGGATTGTTACTGTTAGTGATGATCGTCGTGCTGACCGGTATTTTAGCAGACCACATCATCGGGAAAAACCTCCTCGAACGGCTTGAGCAACGGCTCGAACAAATTCCCCTGGTGCAGACCATCTATCTAACGTTAAAAGGAATGACGGACGTGCTGAATTTCAGATCCCGGTTTGGGAACAGCAAGGTCGTCGCGTTTCCATTTCCCCGCAACGGACTGTGGGCGCTTGGATTCGTCATGGGCACGGCGCCGCCTCCTCTCCAAATTGAGCCGCCGCCTTCGACGCTGTTCATGGTGTTCGTTCCGACGGCAATCCATCCCTTTACCGGCTATTTGGCTTTCATCCCGGAGCGGGATCTTGTGCCGATCAATCTCCCCCCGGAGGACGCCATGAAATTGGAGTTCTCCGCCGGCTTTTATCAGCCCAAGAGCGGCTGGCTCAGCCGTTCGAACGCCGTCGCTCCTGATCCATGAAAAAGACACCGATGGTGCGAATACGGCCGGCGAAGCGAGACGACGCGAACGCGCTCGTCGCCTTGAGTCTTGCCATGGCAAGGGAAACCGAGGGAAGGCGGCTGGATGAAACACGGCTACGCAAAGGGATTCACGCGGTCCTCTCCGACCCTCGACTCGGATCGTTTATAATCGCGGAAGCCGGGGAACGGAGCCGACGGCGTATCGTGGGTCAACTGATGCTCACCTATGAATGGAGCGACTGGCGGAATGGGATATTTTTATGGGTCCAAAGCGTCTATGTCGATCCCGCGTGGCGGCGACAAGGGATCTATCGGGCTCTATACCGCCATGTGCTCGAACAGGCAAGGCGTGACCCTGTAAACTGCGGGATCAGGCTCTATGTGGCGCGCGGTAATCGGACGGCCCGGACCGTCTATCGGCGCGTAGGGTTATCGCCGACACCATACATCGTCTATGAACAGGATTTTGTTTTGGAGTCTCTGACAAACCGTCGCCGCGGTTAGCGTGGAAATGGAGGTTGTATGATCGTCGTACGGACCGGCATTCTCTTGCTCTCCCTCGCATTGGTCCTTTCGGGCTGTGTCATCAGTCGGGGGCGGATCGGAAATCCCATTGACGAAGAGAACCTCAGGCGAATCGAAAAGGGAGTCACCCATCGCACTCAAGTGGTCGAACTCTTGGGAGCGCCCGATCGAATCAACCAGGCGCCGGATCGCGACATCTTTCAATACTATTACTATGACGCAAAGTCTCCGGCTTTGATTTTACTCGTGTTCAATCTTCTCACATTGAACGCGAAAAGCGACAACCTTTACATCTTCTTGGACAAGCAGGGCGTCGTCCAAGACGTCATTTACGGCAAACGGACCGACCGGGTGGATTTTTCCCTGCGTCCCTGGGGGTCATGACCGTGCGTCCCTCGCACGTGCTGAACGCGGCTCTCCTCGGCATCCTCGTCCTGTCCGTGCTGGGGTGTGCGGTCAGACGAGTGGAGTTCAACGAACCGATTACCGCCGAGCATCTGCGGTTCATTCGCCTTGGAGAGACGACGCTTCAGCAGGTGGTGGAGCGTCTCGGCCCGCCGGAAGACATTACCATGGAAGCCGATCAGCTGATCGCCGAATTCCGCTGGAGCACGACTCGTTCCGCTTCTCTCAATCTCGGCTATCTCTTCCGACTCATCTCCCCCGTCTCGCCCACGTTCACGTTGTCCGGTACGGGGATCAATATCGAACACGTCCAGTTTCTCTGCGATAAGCGGCTTACCGTTCAGGCGTACGCTTTTGGAAAGGCGGACGAGCACGCGATCATTGAATTCTGGCCGTTCTAGCATTTGCGCTCTAGCATTTGATAGTTTCCAGCGAACTTGCCATCCCGCTATAATGCGCCCATGCCCACGGACGATCCCGACGCACACACGCCATGCCCGCCCGAGCTCTCGTCCTCTTACATTCCGGCCCTCGAAGACACGGAGTTCCTTCGGCGCGACGAACTGCGCCCCATTCGTATCGGCCTCGAGCTCTTGAAACCCGAGTTGATTCAGCGCGAAGAAGGTATCCGCTCGACCATCGTGGTCTTCGGGAGCGCGCGGATCCATGAACCGCGCGTCATGAAGGAGGCGCTTCAACGGGCGGAAGAGGAACTGGCTCGTTCACCGGATGATCACCACGCTCGGAGCAAAGTCGCCATTGCGAAGCGTCAGTACGAACTGTCGAAGTATTACGACATCGCCCGGGAATTCGGGCGCATCGTGTCTTCGACCTGCCAAATCGATGGGCGGTGCGACTATGTGGTCGTCACCGGCGGAGGGCCTGGAATCATGGAGGCCGCCAATCGAGGAGCCGCCGACGTGTGCGCCAAATCGATCGGGTTGAACATCACGCTGCCGCACGAGCAACGGCCGAATCCCTACATCACACCGCATCTCAGCTTTCAGTTTAAATACTTCGCTATCAGAAAAATGCACTTCCTGTTGCGCGCCAAAGCCTTGGTGGCGTTCCCAGGAGGATTCGGCACGCTCGACGAGTTGTTTGAAACCCTGACACTGCTTCAAACCGGCAAAACCGAGCGTGTCATGGTCGTGTTGGTCGGGCGAGACTTCTGGGAGCGGTTGATCGACTGGCGGTGGCTCGTCGACAACGGTCTCATCGCCGAACACGATCTCCAGTTGTTTCACTATGCCGAAACCGCACAGGAAGCCTGGGAATTGATCGCGAGCCAAAACGGAGTTCTTCCTCCATGAAACTGTCCTTCCACGGTGCGGCCCGGTCGGTAACGGGGAGCCGGCATCTGATGGAAGTTCCCGGCTTCAGGCTTCTCTTCGATTGCGGTCTCTTCCAAGGGCGGAGGGACGAAAGTTTTCATCACAATCGCTCGTTGGGATTTGACCCCAAATCCATCGATGCGGTTCTGCTCTCCCACGCGCATATCGACCATTCAGGCGCCTTGCCGGTTCTGCCGCAGCACGGGTTTTCCGGAAAAGTTTACGCCACCAGGGCCACGGCGGACTTGACCGGCCTCATGCTCGAGGACTCGGCGCGGATTCAAGAAAGCGATTGCCGCTACGTGAACAAACGGGAAAACCGAAACAGGAGAAGGTGCGTCCGGCCTTTCTACTCCAATAAGGATGTCCGCGCGATTCTCCGGCGGTTCCAAGGGGAGCGTTACGGAGATCAGATCAAGATCGCCCCTCGGGTCACCGCGACTTTTCACGATGCCGGTCACATTCTGGGTTCGGCGGCGATCAGAGTGAAGTACACCGCGCGGGGCAACACGACCACGGTCTTGTTCAGCGGAGATCTTGGACGATCCAATATGCCCATCGTGCGCGATCCCGAACCTCCGCCGTCCTGCGATATCCTCATCGTCGAGTCCACCTACGGAGACCGTTTACACGAACAACTCGGAGAAGAGATCAAACAAAAAGCGGCCGGCCTCATCGCCCATGCCAAACTCCACAAAAGCAAAATCATCGTGCCGGCCTTCGCGGTGGGCCGCACGCAGGACTTGGTGATGCGAATCAAGGAATTGATCGGCGAGGGGAGAATCGACCCGATCCCCATCTATATCGACTCGCCATTGGCTGGCCAAGTCACGGACATCTTCCGTCGTCACCCCGACTGTTATGACGAGGAGACGTTCAAAACCTTCGCATCCGGGGACGATCCCTTTGCCTCACGCTACATTCGTTTTGTCTCTTCGCCCGAGGAGAGCAAACGGCTCAACGCCATGAAAGGTCCCTGCGTCATCATCTCGTCATCGGGGATGTGCGAAGGCGGCCGTGTCGTTCACCACCTGAAACACGCGATTCAAGACGAGGCGAACGTCGTCGTGTTCGTCGGCTTTCAAGCCGAGCACACATTGGGGAGGAAACTCGTGGAAGGGTGGGATGTGGTTCCCATTTTCGGGGTGCCGACGCCGAGGCGCGCGCAGGTCGTAACGTTCAACGGCCTGTCCGCCCACGCGGATCGCAACGATCTGTTGGCCTATATCGGAGCGATCACTCCAGAGCCCGGTGTGATCTTCGTCGTGCATGGAGAGGAAAAACAGGCGCTGTCGCTGGCTGCCGCCATCCAAACCGAGCATCCGCGCATCGACGTGCGGATTCCTCATCGAGGAAGCAGTCATGACATCTAAATCGTCCCATGTTCCGTGCCCCGTTCGGTTCGCATTACGACCCACTGTTGCAGTGGCAGCCTGGTGCGTTCTCTTGGCCGGTCACGTCTTTGCCGGAACGGGCGACGCGGCGGATGTCCGACAACGGGCCCGTGAACTCGGCATCGTTGTGGGGCGGTATCAGCCAGGACCGTTCAATGCCATCACCGACGTGGCCGGAGTGAAGGTCGGTCACCGGACGTTGGTCCGAGGAGAGGGGGCGCTCAAGCCGGGCAAAGGACCGGTGCGGACCGGCGTCACGGTGATCGTCCCGCGCGAGGACGTGTGGCGAAAAAAAGTTCCCGCCGGCTCGTTCGTCCTCAACGGCACGGGCGAGATGACGGGCCTGTCATGGGTTGCGGAATCCGGGTTTCTTGAATACCCTATCGCGCTCACGAACACGCTCAACGTTCCTCGCGTCGCTAACGGCGTCATCAGTTGGATGATCAAACGGTATCCTGCGATCGGGATCTCCGACGACACCCTGACGCCGGTCGTCGCCGAATGCGATGACGGGCGATTAAACGACATTCAAGGGAGGCATGTTTCGGAAGAGGACGTTGTTGACGCACTGGACGGCGCCCAGGGCGGGCCGGTGCAGGAAGGAGCGGTGGGGGCCGGAACCGGGATGATTGCCTATGGGTTCAAGGGAGGGATCGGCACCTCGTCGCGCAAATTGCCTCTACAAGAGGGAGGCTACACGGTGGGAGTGCTCGTCAACGCCAACCATGGACGCAGGCACGAGCTGGTGGTCAACGGCGTGCCGGTCGGCAGGCTCTACGAATCGGCCTCGCCGCGAGCGGAAAATCTTCAGTCTGGACCCCATGAGGGGTCGATCATCATGATTATCGCCACCGACGCGCCGCTCGACAGCCGCCAACTCGGCCGACTGGCCAAACGGGCCGCGCTGGGTCTTGCCCGCACCGGGGCGACCGCCCGCCATGGGAGCGGAGATTTCATGCTGGCGTTTTCCACGGCCAACGTCATCCCTCATGACCCCCAAGAGCCGACCTATACCCTGACCCACCTGGCCGACGTCCATCTGAATCCGTTAATCACCGCCACCGTCGAGGCAACCGAAGAGGCGGTGCTGAACGCCCTCACCATGGCGACCACGACGATCGGTCGAGACGGCTATCGGGCGGAGGCTATCGACCTGGATCGTCTGAAGGTCATCTTAGCGGACGCCATCCGCCGGTGACCGGGGTCGCGAGACTGTTTCGAACCGACAGCGGAAGGAACGTCTCTTCTTCAGGGGAGCGGAGCCGTCGGCTCTGCCGGAAGTTCCGTTAATACCTCGATCGCCCCGCTTTCAACGTGATACAGGGCGCCGACAATGGCGATGCGCCGGTCGTGAACGAGCTTGTCCAACGAGCGACTGTGCCAGCGGAAAGATTCGACCGCCCGCTGCACGTTTTGACGGGTGACGGTGTCGATTAAGGCGTCGAACCGGCTCTGTTCTTCCTCTCGCAGATCCCGACAGGCAGTCGGGTCGATAGAAGACTGAATGTCGGTGATGATGGATCCGAGGTGATCGCATCCTGTGGCCGCGGCGGCGGTCTGAGCGGAACAAGCCAGTTTGACCGCCGTGGTGACGGCTCCACAGTGCGTATGGCCCACCACGAGAATCAGCTTGGCTCCGGCGACCGCGCAACCGTACTCCGCGCTGGCCAGGATCTGAGGGCCTACTACATTTCCCGCGATGCGGATGCTGAAAATATCCCCCATCCCCAAATCAAAAATGATCTCGGCGGGGGTTCTTGAATCGATGCAGCTCAGCACGACGGCCAATGGATGTTGTCGATCGGCCGTTGCTCGGACTTGACGGACCGTGTCACGGGTGAGGCGGCGACCGCTGCGAAACCGCTCGTTCCCGTCTTTCAGGATTCGAAGGACCTGTCGGGGAGTGAGTGACTTCTGAAGCTCATGGGGCGAATAGTCGAGGTATTGAATCTGGTCCTCGAACTGATATTCGGCCTTAAACCCGATCAGGCTGACCTCGATGTGGCGAGCGGGAGCGGACAGATCCTTAAAGTCGCGAATCAGGCCGAGCACGTCCGGGTCGATATAGTCTGTATGTTGAGCGTCGATCAGCACGTGGCCGTTTGCCGGGGCTTCCGACAGCGCGTGCGAGAGAGCCGCGCGATTCAAGAAGCTCACTTGGTTGGTCAATTCAATGTGCAGGACGTCACCTCCCAGGTGTTTCTCGACAAGGCGTCGCATCGGCTGACGCATGTTGCTGTGGAGAATGAACCCAACGGCGGTCGCCAAGCCGATGAGGATGCCGGTGAGAAGATCGGTCAGAACGATGGCCACGACCGTCACCACGAACGGCAAAAACTGAGATCGTCCTTCGCTCCACATCTGTTTGACCAATGCGGGGCTCGCAAGTTTGACGCCGGTTACCAGCAGAATCGCCGCCAGGGAAGAGAGAGGGATTTTGTTGAGCCATGTCGGAATGAGCGGAACAGCCACCAGGAGCAGGATTCCATGGATGATGGCGGACCGTTTCGTTTTCCCGCCGGCCATGACGTTGACGGAGCTGCGCACAATGACCGATGTGACGGGAAGCCCGCCGATCAACCCGGAGGCGACGTTTCCAACTCCTTGGGCCAGCAGCTCGCGATTCGGTGGAGAAGAACGTTGTCGGGGGTCAAGCTTGTCCACGGCTTGGATGTTCAAGAGAGTCTCCAGAGACGCAACCACCGCGATAGTGAGGGCCGCGGTATACACTGCCGGGTTTTCCCACTGTGAAAAGGCTGGCGGCGACAGAAGAGACAAAAGTCCCCGAAGGTCCTCGGTGATCGGAACTTGGACGAAATGGCTCGACTTGATCACCCAGGGATCGCCAAGGTGCTCAAACCACAGGCCTGCTCCGACGCCCAGAAGCACCACGACCAGAGGAGCCGGAACGAGAGATTCCTTGAGCGGTTTCCACCGTTCCCACGCCACCAGAATCGCGAGCGACAGCAAACCGATGACGGAGGCACCCAATTGAAAATCACTGAACAGACCAAGCAACTCGGAAAACGTCGTTTCTTGATCCGGTTGAAAGAACGACATCTCCCCTTCAGGATCGGTGTCGTGCCCCAAGACATGGGGGATCTGTTTGAGAATGAGGATGGCGCCGATCGCCGCGAGGAGCCCTTTAATGACACTGGAGGGGAAGAACGCGGCAATAAACCCCATCCTGGCCAGGCCCAAGCCTATTTGAATCAGTCCTGCAACGACCACCGCCAGGAGAAACGTCTCAAACGAGCCGAGCGCGGCAATTTGGGCCGCCACGACGGCCGTCAAGCCGGCCGCCGGTCCGCTGACGCTCGTGTGCGACCCGCTCACCACTCCCACAACGATTCCGCCGATGATGCCAGCCAACAGTCCCGATATCGGCGGGGCGCCCGAGGCGAGGGCGATTCCCAAACAGAGGGGCAACGCGACAAGGAACACGACGAGCCCCGCCCTCATGTCGGCCGACAACGTGCGAGAAGAAAAGTTGGCCATCGTCGCGTTCCTGTCCGTCAGTTAGCCTATACCTCTCCTCCCCTCTGGCTCAAGAAACGTGAATGGCGATGAGGGAGGCGCCAAGGTTCTGCGCCGATCGTGTGCTTCCATGAAAGAGGAAACGAGCGAGGTTAAGTCCAAGAGACGATCCGGCGCTCGCGGATGACCGATAAGCTTGCAATTCCGAAGGCCTCATCTGTATGCTCTACCCCGGTTCGAAAGGGTTCAAATAATGAACGAATATCAAATCGGTGGCGGGCTCAAGTTGTTCACGGCCGTTGAAAAGACAGAGGCCTTCGCCGAGTTCTTGAAAACGCGCATGGTTCGGGCGTTGGAAACGGAAGATCCCACCGAACTGCATTATCTGCTTGCCCAACTCGACGACTATCATTCCTATCTCTGGCGTTATTACAAGAAGTTGGCGCAGGATCGGGCTCAACGAATGGACCCGGGGGTCTGACTTTCCGGGGTATCTGAATAGACAATCGCATGCCGGGTCTTCGGTCTTTATCATCCACTCGCCCGTCGTCGTTGCGTTTTGCGGCCGCTCTCTCCAAACGATCGGATACGGAAGCCGCAGCATGCGACCTTGCCGGCGACATTCGATCCAAGCTGGAATCCGCCCCGATCGACCTTGCCTGCCTGTTTTTCTCCGCGCATCATGTTCGGCGTGCCGCGCGATTGGCTTCGACGATCCATCGGCTGCTCTCTCCGCGATTGCTGATCGGCTGCAGCGGCGAGGGAGTCATTGCCGGAACGGAGGAACTGGAGAGCATACCGGGCATTTCGCTGTGGGCCGCGTCTTTGCCGGGTGTCACATCGGCGCCCGTTCGCCTGACCTTTTCCCAGACGCAAGACCAATTTCGATTGCAGGAGTGGTCTGAACCCGATGGACCTCCCTCCGCCCTTCTGCTCTTGGCCGATCCCTTGACTCTGCCGATGCAGGAGGCTTTGAAGTTTCTTGCTCAACGGTATCCCGAGGCCATGGCGATCGGAGGACTGGCGGGAGGAGGGAGCGAAAGCGGCGAGAATCGATTGATCCTGCAGGGGGAGGCCCTCACGGGCGGACTCGTGGGTGTGCGATTTTCCGGCCCTTTGGCCGTTCGCCCCGTCATTTCACAGGGGTGCCGGTTGGTAGGAGAGCGGTTTGTCGTCACCAAAGCCGAGCACAATCGTATCCATGAACTGGGCGGCGTTCCCGCGCTGGAACGGCTGCGAGACCTTCTGGAAGCCATGTCGGAAGAGGAGCGGGAACAGGCCAAAAGCGCGCTCCACATCGGTATCGCCGTCGATGAATACCGGGACCGTTTCGAGCGCGGGGATTTCCTCATCCGTCACCTGATCGGGGTCGATCAAGAGACCGGAACATTGGTGATCGGGGATCTTGTGCGAGAGGGCCAGACCGTGCAGTTCCAACTGCGGGATGCGCGTTCGGCCGGCGAAGATTTGAAAGAGTTGCTCGATGCCGATCGGCTCGGGCATCGCCAAGCGCCTCTTGGAGCCCTGTTGTTCAGTTGTTGCGGACGCGGGCGGGGGCTGTTCGGGAAACCTCATCACGATGCGCGCACCGTGGCGGATCGGTTGGGCGGAATCCCCGTTGCCGGGTTTTTTGCCCAAGGAGAGATCGGCCCTGTGGGAAGACACAACGTCCTCCACAGTTATACGGCCAGCATGGCCATCTTTGCCGAGCCGGAACGTAGGATCGTCCTCAGGGGCCGCTTGTACGAAGAACAGCGGATGTCATAAAACGATTCGTATCTTCAAATAGGTTAAATAGGTTAACGGCTTCGCCGTCCCATTCTTTTTATGATCCAGCAAACCCCGCTCATTGCTCAACATCGAGCCGCAGGCGCCAAGCTAGTTCCGTTCGCCGGTTGGGAAATGCCGATTCAATACAGCGGAGTGGTGGATGAATATCAGGCGGTGAGAACCAAGGGAGGATTGTTCGACGTCAGCCACATGGGCCGCATTATGGTTGAAGGTCCATCCGCCGGCGCATTTCTTCAAACCGTCACCACCAACAACATCGCCGCGCTCGAGCCGTGGCACGCGCACTATTCGATGGTTTGTAACCACGAGGGCGGCATCAAGGACGACGTCTTCGTCTATCGGCTTGGCGATTCCGACTCGTATCTTCTCTGCGTGAATGCGTCCAATCGCGGCAAGATTCTGTCGTGGTTGCTGGAACAGGCCAGACAGAGCGTCGATTGTCGCATCCAGGATCGATCGGGAGAGATCGCTCAAATCGCCTTGCAAGGGCCTGCCGCCAAGGAGATCGTCGCAAAGCTTGGAATGCCGGCGCTGGAGAAGCTGAAACGAAGAGAATCGGCGCGAACGACCGTCGGAGGCGTCTCGTGCCTTGTCGCCCGGACCGGCTATACCGGCGAATTCGGCTACGAGTTCTATGTATTCGGCCACCCAGCAGCGGTGTGGACGACTCTGTTGGAAAGCGGACGGCCGTTTGGAGTCAAGCCGGCGGGGCTTGGGGCTCGCGACCTGCTTCGGTTAGAGATGGGGTATCTGCTCTACGGCAATGATATCAATGAGGACACGACGCCGATTGAGGCAGGGGCTGAATGGGCGATCGACTTTGCCAAAGGAGAGTTTATCGGCCGGGCGGCGCTATGGTCCCAGAGACAGACCGGACCGGCACGTCGCCTCATCGGCTTTGAGTTGACGGAGAGAGCCGTGCCCCGGCAAGGATTCACCATTCTTGATAGGGCGACCGGCCAAGCGATCGGAGCGGTGACCAGTGGGAATTTCTCGCCTATTCTACAAAAGGGAATCGGCATGGGGTACGTATCTTCCGCCCATGCCGCTCCCGGAACCCCCGTCGCCATTGACATTCGAGGAAAGGTGATCCCGGCCGTCGTTGTGCGCCCCCCCTTCTATCGGAAGGTTCTTGGGAACTCATGATGCGGGACATGTGAAAGAAGCGGTTGCCTTTGCAGGTCGCCTCGACAGGGAAGGATCGTCTTCGATGGTAAAAAACATCTACAGCGGGAGAGTCGTCACCTTGAATGTCGAGAGCGTTCGACTGCCCAACGGAGAAACGGTGGATCTTGAAACGATCCGTCACCCGGGGGCTGCCGCCGTCATTCCACTCAAAGAGGACGGCACCGTCGTGCTGATTCGACAGTTTCGCCATGCGGCGGGGGGATTCATCTACGAGATTCCCGCGGGAAAGCTTCAGCCGGGAGAAGATCCTTTATGTTGCGCCGAGCGGGAGCTGGAAGAAGAGGTGGGCTATCGGGCCTCGTCGTTTACACTCCTGTGCAGCATCTTCACCGCCCCCGGCTTCGCCGACGAGGTCATTCACGTCTATGAGGCGACGGGACTGACCAAGGGGCGCCAACAGTTGGACCGTGATGAAGTGCTCGAGGTCGTCGAGATGCCGTTGGCGGAGGCCGTGAAGAAAATTCATGAAGGGATCATTCGAGACGCCAAGACAATTGTCGGTCTCCAAACATCGTATCTTCTCGCTCATAGACGATAAACGAGACACAGAACGGGGCACCCATTGATCATAGGTGCCCCCCTCTTTTCTTTCAGGAACCAAGAAGAGCAAGAAGCCTTCACTTGCCCGGCTTCTTTTCCTTGTCGGCGTCGGCAAAGGTGTCGGCGTGACCACCCTTCTTTTCTTCTTTCTTCTTTTCCTCGCCGTAAACCACGACGTGGCCGCCCTTCTTTTCTTCCTTCTTTTTCTCCTCAGCAAAGGCCGGAGCAAGGAACGTGACCGACACCGCGACTGCCAGGACCGCCATCATGATACGTTTCATAACGAGCACCCTCCCTATTAATGAAATTTTGATAAAAGAAGATCGCTGACAACTCACCTGTGCGGAATATAGAGCAAGCTCGATGCCGTGTTTCTAAAGAGCGGGACTCAAACGAATATGCCATACATTGATTCATTCATGAGTCGTTTCTCACGAAGAATCGAAGGGATTGGCCTTCAAAATCCTGTGGCAGAATGGCCGTGAAATGGCGAAACTGCCTCATTGAAATAGTCTTCTGCCGAACATCGCGTGTAGGCGTTTTGCTACGTTTCATACGGCTCGCCAAAGCCTATTGCCCCGTTTGGTGAGAAGTCTCATTCACAGACGCCAAAAATCATGGTATCTTCGGCCCGGCTCCGGATCGTCTCTCATGTGAAACAGTCGGCCGGCTCCGCGTTTACCTGCCGAGGAGTTGACGAGTGACGAGAGGCGGCGAAAAGGGCAAGGAGTCGTCATCCACAACAGACCGGCGCGTCGAGAGGCGAAGAGGCGCGCCGACGAGGAGCAACAAACATCATGCTGCTGAATGGAAAAAACGGCGTCATTATCGGCGTGGCCAATAAACACAGTATTGCCTGGTCCATTGCCCAGTCGGTGGCGAGTCAAGGGGCTCGGCTGCTCTTCAATTATCAAAATGAACGGTTGAAACAGAACGTGGAGGAATTGGTCGCCACGGTTCCCGGCGCCAAGGCCTTTGCGTGCGACGTGGCGAATGACACCGAGATCGAGACATTGATGCACCATGCCAAAAAAGAGCTGGGGCGAATCGATTTCGTGATCCATTCCCTGGCGTTCGCGCCGCGTGAAGAGCTCACGGGACAGTTCGTGAATACGACGCGTCAGGGATTTGCGACCGCGCTCGACATCAGCGCGTACTCCCTGGTGGCGGTGACCCGCGCGGCCATGCCATTGATGACGGAAGGCGGAGCCATCGTCACGCTCAGTTACCTCGGCGCGGAACGGGTGGTTCCCCACTACAACGTCATGGGGGTTGCGAAAGCCGCGCTCGAATGTACCGTCCGATACCTGGCCTATGATCTCGGCCCCAAGAACATCCGCGTCAATGCCATTTCAGCAGGCCCGATCAAAACGCTGGCGGCTCGGGGCGTCTCCGGCATTACCAAAATGATCGACATTCATAAAGAATTTGCCCCGCTCCGACGGGCAACCGAGCAGGGCGAAGTCGGAGACACCGCGCTGTTCTTAGTCAGCCCGTTGGGGCGCGGCATTACCGGGGAGGTCATCTATGTGGACGGAGGATTCCATATTTTAGGCATGATGGCTTCGGGGGAATAATCCGTTTGCATTCCATGAGGGGCAACAGGCGGTGATCAGGAAAGATTGTGATGAACGAGGATGGCGCGCTCTCATCATCGAGTCATCGAGACTGCTGGCAGCTGACTTCTTTCAATCTGTTATACTGAATGATATTTGATGGCGATGCCCTTTTCGGCCAATTTGATCCTTATGACATCTTTGAAGCTCAAGACCATCGTGATCGGTGCGGCGATCGCCCTCTTTCTGCAACCGATGATGGCGTCGGCGGAAGACGTGACCGGTAATCTTGCCGGCCAGGCGTTGGAGGAATGTGAACGGGGGCGGGCCGCGACGGATCGTGCTGCGCGGCTTGCTCATTTTGAGCGGGGGAGGATGTTGGGCGAGCAGGCTGTCGCCGGAAACGAGCGTAGCGCCGATGCGCATTTTTCCCTGTTCTGTAACCTCGGCGAGCTCCTTCGCATTGACGGAGAGTCGCTCACGTCGCTGTTTGGATTTCGCCGCATGATGAACGAACTCGATCGGGCTCTTGAGCTGGATCCGGCGCACATCGACGCCCTCTCCGCGAAAGGGACGTTGTTGGTCAAACTCCCAGGACTCTTAGGCGGTGATTCTGAGAAAGGAGAACGGATCCTGGAGCACGTCGTCCGGCTGGCGCCCAAGGCGGTGAATGCAAGACTGGCCCTCGCCAGGGTTCGCCATGAGCAGGGACGCCATCAGGAGGCCGTGACATTGGCGTCCGATGCGCTGGCTATTGCGCAGCAATACAAACGGATCACGTTTATTGCCGAGGCGAAAGCCATGCTGCAGCAGCTTCGCAAGGTCGGGACCGCTTCGGCCACGGCGAGCTACACACCTCGATTCTGACCGACTACGTACGACCACCGCGCCGTTCCCCTCGGGCTTTCTTGCGAGAGAGAAACCGAGAACGTGCGTTAAGACCAGCAATTACTCCAACCCTTTTCGTTGCGACTTCAAGCGCCCCCTCCATTTCTTGCTTGCGATCCGCCGTTCACGGGATGTATGGGTGGGGACGGTCGGTGTGCGCTTTTTTCGAGGAAAGATCGCTTTCTGGATCAAGGCCAGCAATCTGGCGACGGCCTCCTCCCGATTCCGCTCGCGGGAACGATGCTCCTGTGATTTGATCGTAATCACACCGTCGCCTGAAATTCGATGGTCCCGCAGCTCCAACAACGCTTGTTTACAGGGAGGTGGAAGCGAGGAAGCTTTGATATCGAATCGCAAGTGAACGGCGGTTGACACCTTATTGACGTGCTGCCCCCCGGCTCCTTGAGCGCGCACGGAGTGGATCTCGATTTCGGAATCCGGGATGGCGACATGGGACGCTATGCGCAACATGCCGAGTAGCTAACCACAAAAGCCCATCCGGCGCAATGTCTGGCCCCGGCTCATGGTTAAGGTGCTGTGCGACGATTCAAGCCAGCATCTGCAGCAGACGAATCCGAGACGTGCAGAAGGAGGGCTTGCGATTTCTGATGGGTGAAGAGTACCCTGTTGCGCTCAAGTGGCCGGTTCGGGCTGGTCGCGTTTCCACGCATCATCCGCACACGACGGTCTTACCCAGGCGAACCCAGGCGAAAGCCGACGCAAGACGATCAACCTCTGTCGGAAGGAAAGAAAATGCCTATGGAACGACTAGGTGCAGGTCAAAGACGCCACCATGCCGCAGATGCGGTTTGGGCTGTGACTCTGTGGGCGCTGATCCTGTTCGGTGCATTTCCCGCGCAGGCCTATACTGAGCTGGGACCCAATACGAAGTCGGACTTTCGACTGTGGACGCCGGTTTATCTGACCGTGAAGTTGCCTGCCTCGTTTCTCGCCTATATGGAGGTCAATCCTCGTTTCGCGGACGATGTCACAAATCTCGATCAATTGTTGCTCCGTCCGGCGATCGGGTATCAATTAACGGAACATGTCTCCATCTGGCAGGGTTACGCATGGGTCGGCAACTATAATCAGCCGACGGGTCCCCGGTTCTTCGAAGAGAATCGCGTCTATCAGCAGGTCAATTATCTCCACAAATTCTCGCATCTCAAATTCCTCAGCCGAACCAGATTGGAAGAACGGTGGATCGAGCATGCCGACGGCACGGCCGTGCGTTTTCGCCAGATGTTTCGGGTGGATGTCCCGATTCCGCCGGCCCCTACCTGGGCCGTGGTCGTCTATGATGAGGTCTTCGTCAATCTCAACACGGTGGGCACAATCACCAGCAAGGGGCCGGAAGCCGGGTTGGACCAGAACCGATTCTTCCTCGGTATCAATAAAACCTTCAATCAGCACGTCAACGTCGATCTCGGCTACCAAAATCAAATGATCAACAACCGAAAACTTGAAGGCAATGCCAACCTGATCAACCACATGCTGCTGTTGCAGCTCTGGATCAATTTATAACCGCCCTCACCAAGGCTTTCTCGCCTGTCACGGATGGAATTTTCTAGAAACGGCCTCGGCGGGGAATCCCGATCGATGAGCACGCAGTAAGAAGGGAATCATCGGCTACCGCAACTCCGGCAGGCGGTCGATGATGCGAAGACGCACGTCGTCGCCCAGCTGGATTTGAACCATCTTGGTCGCGAGGCTGTCGCGGATCTGCCGCACCTCTTGAACGGTAAATTGCAACTGCCCCCCGCAACGTTCGACTAGGTGGTAAATCAGCAGAGATGTCAGGTAATGAACGTCCTCGTCGCTGGCGTGTTCACTGAGGTTGATGATTTGAGCCATCGATCGGTTCGCACTCTCAGAATGGGGCAGTTATGACCGATCCGCGGATGGTTCTGCAATGCCCCAAACGTAGGGGGTCGCTTCGGGCTGTGTGCGGGAGAGAAGAAATCGGGGTAGCTAAGGCGGCTCTACCAGCGTTTATCGCAGGGCGAAGGCGTGGGACTTCGCAGGGAAGGTTATCCAGTTGCCGACCGGCTCATAGCGGACAAACTGACCCGTGTGGATGTCCAGGACGATGAGATGGAGCCACCGGTTGTCGAAAAGATGCCGCAGGTTCTTATGACGCTGCACGATGGAGCTGACGAGAGCGGGCCGACCTTCGACAACGAAGGTGAGGCGCATAGGCTCATGAAGCCAGACCATTTGAAACGGGAGCCCCGTTCGCAGGTCGCCGTGAGCTCCCGCCATCACACCGACCAAGCCGCTCACGTTATGTAAAACTTTCGTTCCGCTTCCGTAGCGACCGTTGTCCACTCGGGAGAAATAGTACTCGAGTCCGATCCCGGCGCAAACCGGTCCGACGGCGGTCAGGATACGTTCCAAGATCACTCCATCAGGATCCTCAAACGCATTGTAGGATTGGAGGAACGCACGGCGATCAAGGTTCAATCCCCTGGAAAGGCTCCGCCGACCGACGATGACGGATGCATTCGTGGCATGGCCCCATTCGGCGTACACCTGGCTGAAGTCGACGGACCGCCGTTCGACGTGGCGAAGGGCCCGAGCCGGCCGGACATTCGTCGGCGCCAGTGGAAGCAGTCGGCAACGTTCTTTGGCATTGAGCGCACGAGCTTCGTCAAGGTTCCGAACAAGCCGGAAGAAATCATCTCGATGAGACGATGGAATCCGCTCCGTTTCAAAAAACGTGACGTCGTCCGATGCCGTATTATGTTGGGCACCGATGAAGTATGTGTCATCGGGAATGTCAATGCCGCGCTCGCGTAACGCGCTCCGTACGTCCGGCTTGTTGGCCATGGCGGCCAATGCGCGGGCGTTCGGGCCCCCATGCTTCCCACCGCACGCTCCACAATCGTAAGCGGATTCATGGGGGTTGTTCTGGCTTGTCGAGCCATGGCCGAGCACGAGCACCAACCGGGCGAAGGTTTTCGTCAAGCCGACCAAGCGTAATTGACCTTCAACGAGGCCGACCTGCTGCTCCAAGGAGAAACCCAATTGCTCGGTATGGTGACCGGACGTCTCTCTGGCGGGTGAGGCGTCGATCGTCAGCCTGGTTCGGACCGGCCGCACGAACAGATCGTGAAGGCGGTGCACGGCCAGCTCGAATCTTCTGGGCAACAGCGTCTTTCCAAGCAACACGACGGCCATGACGGACGCAGCGAGATCGATAACGAAATACGACGTCAGGAAATTCTTCTTGAGCGATTTGAAGAGGTGTTCCAGGAATGCAAGCCAGCGTTGCCGGCCGAAGGTATGCTCCCACTGTTCGACTTGATCCGGCGCCGGCTCCTCCTTCACAGAATGAGTCGGGGTTACCACGATGGGACACAGGGGGGTGACCTTGTGATCCCCTATGGACGAGTAATTCATGACGACGCCGAAAAACCCGGCCGTCCCGAAAGTCTCGTAACCCGGGCTCAGTGACTCGATGTGTCGTCTGATACTCTCTTCCCGCTCGTCTATGCAAAAGATCAGTTGCGCATGCGGGCGATCCTGCGGTTGGGGAGGACCAACCTTGTTTTGAGCCAGGCGGTCAAGGAGTTCGCGTTGGTAATGTCCCTCGTAAGCGGCCTGCCAAATCGGCCCATGGGCGGAGGACGGAAATTTATCGAGCATCGCCAGTAAACGATCTCCGTCACTGGGCGAGAGTTTTCGTAAGCCTCCTGCGGAAAGCCCAAGGAGTTGACTCAAGTGGAAAAGCCGCCAGGCGTGTTGGCAGGCCGTGGGGAGCGGGTCTCTTCCCAAAGCGGTGGCCTGCCGATATTTCCAGACCATTTCCGCCGTCCGAATCCATCGATCTCGGTCGTCCTGTGGATTTGCACGCAACAAGGATCGACAACGGGATTCCAAATAGTCGGGGAGTCCTCCTCGGAAGAACTCGCGTCGCAGATAGAATTCGTAGGGATGGTCGCGATGCAAATCGTGGAACTTGGGGACCGTCCCCTCAAGTCCCCATATCTCTCGGCAAGCCCGCTTGATCAGCATTGATTCGCAGAATAAACGGACGGCCAGATACTCGACGAGATCGATGTGTTCCTCAATCTGTTTGAAATGCAGGGGGTGGTGTTCACGCCACTTCACCAGCGCGGCCCATCCGGACAGTTTGAGCAACCGCCGACTCAAGTAGGGAGCATGATGCTGCTCGGGAATCTGCAGCGACCGCAGCGTGTGGAGAAGGCAGTCTTCCGGTTGTTCGGGCAGGTTGAGCACGGCTTCGTGCCAGCCGTCCACTTCTCCCAGCCCCAACGAGAGTTCCTCGGTGGCCAGCTTTCTCCATGCGCGATAAAAACCCAACTGTCGATACGGCATGGACCAACCGGCGATGCCTTGATCGAGAAAGGCTCCGCACCACTTGATCATATACCGGTTGACGCATTCGGCGATGTCGACGCCGGTGATGTCGTATAGGAGCTCGCTCAACGTCAAACTGTGGCCGACACGCTCCATCGTGGCGGTTAAATCTTCGCGAGAGTGTTTGACGAGCCGCTCGCGGGGATCGAAATGGTGGAGATCTGCGAGCAACTGGCGACAGGCGAAGATTCTGTTACGGTGCTCGAGCAAACGTCGGAGCGCATCGTAGGCGGACCGGGTCAACTCGGTCTCACGGAGCCCTTCTCGGACGGTGCGGCAAAGTGTGGCTTCAAGATCGTCGCAAGAATGGTCCGCCAGCAGAGCGCCATCCCACTCGTTCACCTCTTCCTGCAAGGCTTCCCACGCTGTGAGCGTTAATCCTTCATCGGTCAGCCCGCCAAGCATGCGGATGCGGCGTTCTTCAGCTCGAAGGTCGGCTTTAGGGGAAGAGAATTCGGTTTGAATGGACGACCGGATGGTATCCGTGATCCGGACCCGCACATGGTTTCTGAGAAAGTTCCTCCACGGTTCCTCTTCGGCGCTGACGGATGGGTTGATGAACAAAGGTCGGTCGCAGATCTGTTTCCACGTGCGCCAGTCGAATCCTCCGCGCACGCGAAGTTCCCCCAAAATCCGTACAAGGCCGGCCGGCGAACTGATATCGCCCTGGCGCAGTTTTCTTAACCTGGACTCCGCGTCGGCCGTCAAGGTGAGAGGCGGAAGGTCGTGATGAGAGTCGCCGGTTTGGCGGGGGCGAACGAGACCAAAAAAGATGGCTCGGCGCCGCTGCCGTTGGCGTCCTACGGAATTCAGCTCTTCCTCGATGGCGGTGCGAATCTCTGCCGTGAGGGGCAGGGGGGCTCCTCCGTCACGTTCAACGGCGAGAATACGACGATAAAGGGCATCACGCCGCGCGGCGAGACAATCGTTTTCGATGAGTGTTTCCGGATCGGAGGGAGAGAGTGGATCATCCAATCCTCGTGCGGCCAGCGCGGCATGCCAAAGACTTATGGTCGCGTAGGCCTCCACATGCTGCTCGCAGCCCGCTCGAATGCCGGTATACGTCCCATTTACGCCAAGATGACGGGGGGCGACCTCTCGCAGGAGTTCACACTCCAATTGCAGCCATCGAGTTTGTAGGATCAGTTGAAGAGTCGTTGAAAAGAGGCCGATGTTATACAGGTGACGATTGATACAGCGACGGTATCCCTCTCGTCGTTCAGGAGGAATCTCCAGAGATGCGAACCAGCGCTCCAACTGAACGGCAGCCGAGGTATCCGGGAATCCATGCACGGTTTTGGCGTCGGAGCTGAATTCCTGGAGGAGTTGTTTACGCACGCGGCCGGGAAGATCGATATGACAATGGACTTGCACCCACTCCGCCAATGTCCATTCACGACCGATTCGATCCAAACTCAGGCGAAGCTCGCTCGTGGCTTTGGTTAAAATGGCGGTTTTGACGCCGGTGGGCAAATCGGGACGAAGGCGTCTTGTCGCTCCTTCGCGATGAACTTGCCAGGAAAGATGGGCCGGCTCCAGCGGTTCGACGCCGTACAATAGATGCAGACGCGCCACATCCTGCAATCGAATGATTCGGTCGTCTTCAACGAGGACTCCGTCCGAAGCTTCATCGGATCGCCAAGAGGCAAGCGCGTCGCTCAAATCACGGTCGGTAATGCGACCCTGGCGATAAAGCCGGCGGAACTCTTCGTTCGGCAAGTATCCGCGTCCGCCGAGCAATCGTTCGGCAGTTGCTACGGCCCGGTCAAAAGGAAGATGCTCAAGACTATGGAGAGGATTGGTATGAACAAATGTGCTGATCGGTCCCTGCTCATGCAGCAGCTCGGCTGCGTGCGCGACTTTGGAGCGAAGGCTTTGTCGATCTGCGTCGTTGATGATGCCTGAAGGGTGGGGAGGAGAGAAACTTGCCTTGTCGAAAGCCCCGCTATCGATTTGCGACTCATCCATCGGAGGTCGATGCCCCCCCTCCACAAGGTGGTAACTACGGCCTCAGTTAACTTTGCTTTCCTGGATGGAAAGCAACACCGGCGGCGCATTTTAGCGCTCCAGTAGGGCAGGATGTCAATAAGTCGCATCCGATTATTTTCGATAAGTCATTTTGAGATTAAGATGTCTTGGTCACCTCCTTTCGGAAAGCCGATAAACGACCTTTCATCGAGCAGGACCCCTAATTCGGAAAGACGGACGAATGATGGCTCGTAATCAACCATTGGAGGCCGTCCCACTTGAAGACCATGCTATAGCGAGCGTTGACGATGGCTCCGGTTTTCTGAAAGGTGTACGAATAAAAACCTTCATTAATAGCCGTGTTGCAGTCCAGTTCAATTGTGTGAGATTTGATGTGCACCAGCGGTTTGTTCTTGAGGAAATGACGGAAGTACTCTTCTTTCTCATCGAGCGTTAATCGCGGCTTGGTCGAGGAAAGTGGAAGCAACATAGATTTTGGGGCATAGTGGGTCATCACTCTGTGGGGATTGCCGCTTTGAATGGAATCCTTCCACCGTTCCAGCAAAGCGTCGATATCCTTTTCGCTAACCGCCACACACACTT
>JANDJG010000200.1 GCA_024331085.1 Nitrospira sp.
CGCAAAATCGAGACACGGCGTATTGATTTTCAAACTCTTCACGTAGGCGACCAGTTCTTTCACGCGCTTGTCCGGATTGCGGAGACTCTTCACACGATGGCCGATGCCCGGGACGGGCCCCACGTTCTTTTTCATGTAGGCCAGGAACTCGTCCACGCTCATTTTGTTGTCCACCGCGTACTTGAACCAACGCCCGGCATCGGTCACCGCCCCGCCGAAACGGGGACCGATCATGATCAGGCCGGCCGCCACCGCTTGCGACAAGCCGATCCCGGCACAGGCGGCCAGAATCGTCGCATACGCGCCGCTGACACAAGGTCCGTGATCGGCGGACAGCATGATGATCCGCTTGATGATCTCCGCTTCCTGCTTCGAGATCAATCGCTTGTCCCACAGCAGACCGATGACGTGGGGGATTTCGTACCCCTTGTTGATGAGCTCCGAGGCGGGATAGCCGTCATAGCACGGCTCATCGCCGCGATCGTCGCTGATGGTGGTGCGGATCAACGGCGTCACGATCACTTCGTCCGCCTTCATTGCCTCTTCGACGGTCTTGGGAAGCTTCGGCAAGCTGGTCGGCTCAACGACTTCCTTGACCTGCCCGGACTTGAGCAATTCCTGGTAGACCTCTTTAATGGCCGGCCCCAGCGCCCCGAACGTCGGCGGGACGATTGCGCCCGCCCGCTGAAGCGCCTCCGATTTGGAGCGAGCCGATCCCTCGCCCTTCATCCCTTCCTTGGCGCCCGCATGGCCGAACTTCATGCCCTTGGGCAAACTTTCCTGACAGAACCCGGAAACGACGCCGATCAGCTTGATGCGGCGCTTTTTGGCGCCGTACCACTCGGCCGCGCGCTCTTCGAGGTCTCCGCCCATTTCACCCACGATGACGACCGCCTTCGTTTGCGGATCGTTCTCGAACATTTCGAGATAGGTGACATAATCCGTGCCAGGATAGGCGTCGCCGCCGATCCCGATGGCGGTCGTGATGCCGTCCGCGAACTGGGAGCAGATCCAGATGATTTCGTTCGAGAGGCCGCCCGACTTGGTGATGACCCCGAAAGACCCTTCGCGATACAGCTTGGAAAGCACCAGATTGTCGAACGCCCCTCCGATCACGCCCAACCGACACGCACCGGCGGAGATGATTCCGATGGACGAGGGCCCGTTGAACACCTTGCCCAATTTGCGCGCATGAGCTCCCAGGAGCTTCGCGTCCTTCTCCGGAACCCCCTCGGTAATCATCGAGACCAAATGAATGTGCGGGTCGTCGAGCGCCTCCAGGCCGGCCTTCATCGCGCGATCGGCGCCGATATACACCAGACTGGTATTGATCGTCGGATGATGCTTGGTGGCTTCGGCGATGGTCGCATAGACAGGAACCGCAATGAGTCCGCTGCCGTAGGGAATCTCATTGGTCTTTCCGGCGTCGGGAGGATAGACGAACGCTTCAACGTTAAGGGGACGCTTGATCAGGTAGCAGAACTCGGCCATTCGGCGGGCCGCGTTGACGCCGGCCTGGCCGCCTTGAATCACCACACGGGTGTCTTTGTTTGCCAGAATGCTCATCAGGATCTCCTCGTGGTCGTAAGTCGATGATGGGCGATCAATGACGATGCGAAAGAGCGGACGCGCACGAATCCATCGCGCGTCACGCAGGACTCGTCACTTTCCCGCCAACGCTTTATCAACGATGTCCGTCAGCGGCGTGTATCGGTCGAAGACCTCGATATCGAATCCTTCGTCCTTCAGCGCACGCATCGCGTCGAGGCCCTCTTTCTCCCGGGGACCGCCTCGTCGCACCCAGATTTTCACGCCCTTTAACTTTCCGTCGGCCTTGGCTTTCCGGAACCCGTTGATGATCCCGCCGAACGTTTTTTTCACGTCGGTGAAATTCGCGATGGCGCCGCCCACGATGATGTTCTTGATTCCCGGCAGCCCGCACACTTTTTCCGTGAGGGCTTCCACGGCCCAGTCCGGTGGATCTCCGGAATACTCCGCGTAATTGGCAAGCTTGCCGCCTCGCGCCACCACGGCGTCGGAGTAGTAGACGCTGGCGCCGCCGCCCGCCGGCAGCATCGCCGTGTCTCCTCCCGGAATTTCGATGAACTTCACCGAGCCCTTGATCTTGCTGTCTATGGCCATGATGTCCAATTCGTTCTTCGTGTAGGCTCGGCCGAACTCCGCGGCGAATTG
>JANDJG010000201.1 GCA_024331085.1 Nitrospira sp.
GATTCTCATGGACTGTCAAATGCCGGTCCTCGACGGTTTTGAAACGACAAGGATCATCCGGCAACGTGAAGCGGACGCCGGAACGGCCGCCGACGCAACGACCGGAACGACACACAAGGCCGGGACGGGACGTCCCTGGCGCATCCCCATCATCGCCGTGACGGCCAACGCCATGAAAGGCGATCGCGAGCAATGTCTCGCCGCTGGCATGGACGACTACCTCGCCAAGCCGATTCAATTGGAGACGTTGCGTTCGGTTCTCGATCGGTGGGTTCCACGCCCAGCGTCATCTCCGAACCGGATCGACAAGCGATTGAGCGCGGACCATGTTGACGCCGACACGTTCGACCTCGCCGATTTGGAGGCCAATTTGGGAGGCGACCATCGACTGATCCGGGAACTGGTCGTTTTGTTTATAGACCAACATCAGACGAGGTTGGCTGAAATCAGAACCGGTCTTGAGACAGGCGACGCCACGATGGTCGAGCGAGCCTCCCACACCTTGAAGGGAGCGGCCGGCAATCTGCGCGCGAGGAAAGTCGCCTCGGCATCCGGTCGGATCGAAGAACTGGCCCGGCAAGGACGTCTTGATGACGCAGGATCCCTCTTCACGGAATTGGAGGCGGCGGTTCTTCAACTCGTGCAAATGCTGCGACGACATCAAGAAGAAACCGGCACCTTCAGACAGGCAGCCTGACGATCGACCATACGTTCTCCCACTCTCTCATTCCCCTCCATTGGCCATTTGACAGATCTCATCACAAGTGAGATACAGTCGGGCGAGCCGCCCCATTTCCGACCAAGAGAGGTCTCTCATGACCATTCACTGCCTCGCCGGAAAACCGGCGCCGGTTTCTTCGCTCGTCGATATCGCCAAGCTTCTGGCCGCCTATGAGACGGAGAAGCCGGACCCGGCGATACGGGAGCAGCGGGTCTCGTTCGGCACATCGGGGCACCGCGGCTCGTCGTTCACGCGCAGCTTCAACGAAGCGCACATCGTGGCTATCACTCAGGCAATCTGTGATTACCGCGCAAGCCAGCGAACCACAGGCCCCCTGTATTTGGGCAAAGATACGCATGCCCTTTCAGAGCCGGCCTTTGTCACGGCCCTCGAAGTGCTGGCGGCCAACGGCGTCACCGTCATGATCGACCACGAGGACGGATACACGCCCACGCCGGTGATTTCCCATGCGATTTTGTCCTACAATCGGGGCCGGACGTCCGGATTGGCGGACGGCATCGTGATCACCCCTTCGCACAATCCGCCGGAGGATGGAGGGATCAAGTACAACCCGCCGCACGGAGGACCCGCCGACACCCATGTCACCAAATGGATCGAGGATCGGGCCAATGACCTCTTGGCCGGCGATTTACGCGGCGTGCGGCGCGTGCCGTTTGAGCAGGCGCGCCGGGCTCCGACGACCCATCGGCACGAGTACATCTCCTCGTATGTCGGCGATCTTGTCCATGTCATCGACATGGACGTCGTCAAATCCGCCGCGTTGAAGTTGGGGGTCGACCCGCTCGGCGGATCCGGCATCGCCTACTGGGAACCGATCGCGGCGCGATTCGGCTTGAACCTCGAGATCGTCAACCGGACCGTCGATCCCACGTTCCGCTTCATGCCGCTTGATTGGGACGGAAAAATCCGCATGGACTGTTCCTCCCCCCATGCCATGGCGAATCTGATCGCGCTCAAGGATCGTTTCGACGTGGCGTTCGGCAACGATGCCGACAATGATCGGCACGGGATCGTGACTCGATCCGGTTTGATGAACCCGAACCATTATCTGGCTATTTCGATCGCTTATCTGTTCACGCACCGTTCCAGGTGGAGAACCGACGCCGGAATCGGCAAAACGTTGGTCAGCAGCAGTCTGATCGATCGCGTGGCAACACGCCTGCAACGACGCCTCGTCGAAGTGCCGGTCGGGTTCAAATGGTTCGTGAACGGCCTGCTCGACGGCTCTCTCGGCTTCGGCGGGGAAGAAAGCGCTGGCGCGTCGTTCCTCCGCCTGGACGGCACCGTGTGGTCCACCGACAAGGACGGCATCATCATGGATCTTCTCGCGGCCGAGATGACGGCCAAAACCGGCAAGGACCCGGCGCAGCTTTATCGTGATTTGACCGGCGAATTGGGCGAGCCGGTCTATGAA
>JANDJG010000012.1 GCA_024331085.1 Nitrospira sp.
ACATAGTCATCCGGCCGCAGAGCCGCAATCGCTCCCACCGCAACCGCCTCTTCACCAATGTACAAGTGAAGAAATCCCGCAATCTTGGCCAGTGCGTACATCTCCGCCGACTTTTCTTCAAATCGCCTGATCAACAGCATCTGACGGTACAGCGACAACAGATCGGTTCGGTCCATGGTTGAGCACAGTTCGTTAGTTCACCGCCTGGAGAGTTACGTCCACGGACGTTCGCTTATTGTTTCGAATCACGTCAACCTTGACGCGATCGCCGACCTTAAACTTTTCCAAGACGTCCAGCAGATCATCGACGGTCTCGACCGGCGTTCCTTCGACCGCGACGAGGATATCTCCCAGTTCGATCCGCCCACCGGCCGCCTCACGCACCCCTCGCAAGCCGGCTCGATCGGCGCTCCCGCCCCGCGCCACCTTGGCGATGACCAATCCCTTGATGCCCCACCGTCTCGCCACGGAGTCCGGCACAAGCGACAGGCCCAATCCCGGCCTGATCCGCTTCCCGTGTTTGATGAGCTCCGGCACGATACGATTGACCGTATCGACCGGCACGGCGAAGCCGATACCGGCGTAAGCCCCGCTGGGACTGATGATTTGAGTGTTCACGCCAATCAGCCTGCCCGCGCTGTCAAGCAGCGGCCCGCCGGAGTTGCCGGGATTGATCGCCGCATCGGTCTGAATGACCCCTTCGATCGTGCGATTGGTCATGGATTTGATCGTTCGTCCCAAAGCGCTCACCACGCCTGTGGTCAAGGTATGGTCGAGCCCGAAAGGATTGCCGATGGCCAGGACCTTTTGTCCGACCCGGAGGTCGCTCGACAACCCAACGGCCAGCGGCTCCAATGAACCGTCCGGCGCCTGAATCTGCAGCACCGCCAGATCATGATCCGGGTCCACGCCGACCACCCTGGCCTGATACTCGCTGCGATCGGCGAGCGTCACCTTGATGGAACTGGCTCCATAAATGACATGAAAATTGGTGACGATGTGGCCCTGTTTGTTCCAAATGAATCCCGACCCGGACCCCTGCGGCACCTCGAAGGTATCAAGGGACCAGAAGTCCCGCTGGATCGCCGTGTTCGCGATGAACACCACCGACTTCGACGCTCGTTCAAATACCGCAATAGTCGCCCGCTCATCGGAACTTAATTCGGCCGGCGGCGCGATGGGACGGGGTTTTCCTTCCGGCCCGTCATACGCGGCCCCCAACGGCTTGCCCCACTCCGCCACTCCGTTCATCGCAACTGCCAATACAAGCCCGCCCACCAGTGCCAGACCAACCACGACCGCCGCTAATCGTTTCATCGTGATTCACCCATGAGTTGCAGCACCAGTTCCCGACGCCTGGGCCTTGTGTCAAAATCCACCACGACGATCTGCTGCCAGGTGCCCAACAGAAGAGCGCCGTCGGCGAACGGAATCGTCACCGACGGCCCTTGCAGTTGCCCACGCAGGTGACTGTGGGCGTTGTCCTCGCCGGGATTTCGACGATTATGCTGCCACGCCGGATCGGCAGGAACCATTCGCTCCCAGAAGGCTTTCGTGTCGGCGCGAATGCCAGGTTCATCTTCAATAATCATGACCGACGCGGTCGTATGTTTGACGAACACGGTCACGATGCCCGCGGACAGACCTGACTCTTCCACGGCGGACGATACCCGTTTCGTGATGTTTTCGATGTGCGTCTCACCGGCCATCTCAAGACGAAACGGAACGGTCTTCACCCTCATGAGATGCTCCCGCTCGCAAGCCCGTGGAGGTACCGGCGCTCCGCATCGGTCAGGCGTCTTCCTCGCGCCTGTTCCAAAACGGCATCGAATTTCCCCTCGGCCACCAATTCGCGCAAGGCCGCCATGACCGGCTTGCTGATCAGCCCCTCTGTTTGAAGCCGATCCAGATAGGCAAAGGCTTCGGGAAACGACTCCCGCATCCGCGCGTAGTAATCGCGACCGCGCCGGCGGTTGCTGTAGGCTTCCAATTGCTCGCAGGCCACTAGAATCTCGGCCAATTGTTTGACCCACGGTTTCGCATTCAATAATTTTTCGGGGTAGTAGTAATAGAGCATCACATCGCTCATCCACGGCGCCCACCGGAGCCCCAGCCGGCGCAAGGCCGGTTTCACAATCGCCAGGCGTCGGCGGAGGCGGCGCGCGTGTCCCAGACGAATCTCGATTTGCTCCTTGGCCCAAGCCGTCATGGGGACGCCGGCCGCCTCCAGCTCACTTCCGTAACGAGACACGAAGGCTTCCGTTTCCCGGCCGTAAGGGGTGGACGGATACTTCGCGCGCCATTCGCGGGGTCTCGTGGGAACGCCATGGGCATTGGCCCATGACCAGATCTTGCCGAAGAGCCGCCGATCGAGTCCCGCGCGGCTGACGTCGTGCAATAGACAGGCGACTTGATAGTCAACGAGCCGGTCTGCCGGATGGCCCAATCGTTCGGCCACCGCCGTGCACATCATCGCCGTGCGCATCGCATGGGCCCGGTCGTATCCCCGAATGACAGCGCCAGGCTTGGACGGGTGAGGACAATCGTAGAGGCGCATCAATTCCCTAATAAGGGGGCGGGGAATCACCAGAAGCGAGGACGAAACGCCGGCAGGCTGTATGGCCTTCTTTCTCGCCTTGGTGTTAACGGATTCTCCCACTCGGTTGATGCCGTTCACAAATCACTCGGATCGCCGTTCTGAACTCCCCCGTGGAGGACGAGCGGACACAAGGCAGAATATCGTCGCCTCAAACAGGGTGTCAAGGAGAGCGTCCGGCCATCTGTGATGAAGCGGATCTTCTGCCCGCTGCTACTGCCACCCGTAGCGACGAACATAGAGCCCCTTCATCACTTGCGTGAGCGCCATGTAGCCCGCCAGGATCATCGGCAACAACACGAAGTACAACGGCGGCAAGGCTTGCAGCTTGAAGTAGTCGGCCAACGGCCCCATGGGAATGGCGACGCCGATGGTCATGATCGTCCCCGTCATCACCAGCAACGGCATCGACGCCCGGCTCCGGATGAACGGGACTTTCGGCGTGCGGATCATGTGCACGATCAGCGTTTGCGTCAAGAGGCCGACGACGAACCAGCCGGATTGAAACAGCGTCTGCTCTTCCGGCGTATCAGCGCCGAACACAAACCACATCATGGCATAGGTGAGGACATCAAACAGCGAGCTGATCGGCCCGAAGAACACCATGAAACGCCCGACGTCGCCAGGCCGCCAGTGCTGGGGCGTCTTGAGAAGGTCTTTGTCCACGTCATCGAATGGAATGGCGATCTGCGAGATGTCGTACAAAAGATTCTGCACCAAGAGATGCATCGGCAACATCGGCAGAAACGGGAGGAAGGCCGACGCCACCAGCACCGAGAAGACATTACCGAAGTTGGAGCCGGCCGTCATCTTGATGTACTTGAGCATGTTGCAAAAGGTCTTGCGACCTTCCACGATGCCCTCTTCCAGCACCATGAGGCTCTTTTCCAGCAGGATGATGTCCGCCGCCTCTTTGGCGATATCCACCGCCGTATCGACCGAGATTCCGATATCGGCGGTCCGCAGGGCCGGGGCGTCGTTGATGCCATCGCCCATGAAACCCACCACGTGGCCGTTGGACTTGAGGAAGCGCACGATCCGTTCCTTGTGCGCCGGCGTCAGCTTGGCGAACACGGTGTGCGATTCGACGGCCTTGGCAAGTTCCTCGTCGCCCATGCCCTCGATCTCGCTCCCCAACAGCACACCCCCTTGTTCCAGGCCGACCTCCCGGCAAATCTTGGCTGTGACCAGCTCATTGTCGCCGGTCAACACCTTGACCGACACGCCGTGCTCGGCCAGCGCCTTGAGCGCCGGCGCAGTCGAGTCCTTCGGAGGATCGAGAAAGGCCACATAGCCGATCAACGTAAGATCCGACTCGTCGGCCACACCGTAGGTCTCTCTGCTCGGCGGGACTTCTTTAGCGGCCACGGCCACGACCCGCAAGCCTTCTTTGTTCAATTCGGCGGTGACTTCTCGCACGCCGGCCAGCAGATCGGCCGTCAACGGCTCGACGTGCTCCCCACGCCGCACGTGCATGCAGACGTTCAGAATTTCCTCGACGGCCCCCTTGCAAATCAACTCATGATGATCCTCGCGCTCACTGACCACCACTGACATGCGGCGTCGGGTGAAATCGAACGGAATCTCATCGACCTTGCGATAGTTCTTGGCGGGCTCCAGCTCGCGCCGCACCTCGGCGTGTTCCAGAATGGCCACATCCAGCAGATTCTTGAGCCCGGTCTGGTAATAACTGTTGAGGTAGGCCATCTTCAGCACTTCGTCGGACTCTTCACCCCAGACGTCGACGTACCGCTCCAAAAAGATTTTGTCCTGCGTCAATGTGCCGGTCTTGTCGGTGCAGAGCACGTCCATCGCGCCGAAATTCTGGATCGAGTCCAGCCGCTTCACGATCACCTTCTTACGCGACAGAAACACCGCGCCTTTGGCCAACGTCGAGGTCACAATGAGTGGGAGCATCTCCGGCGTCAACCCCACCGCGATGGACAGCGCGAAGAGCAGCGCCTCCACCCAGTCCCCCTTGGTGAAACCGTTGATGACGAGGACGAGGGGAGCCATGACGAGCATGAACCGGATCAGGAGCCAGCTCACTTGATTCACACCGGTCTGAAACGACGTCGGGGCGCGATCGACGGCGGTCACCCGACGGGCGAGGGTGCCGAAATAGGTGTGATTGCCCGTGGCAATCACGACGGCCGTGGCCGAGCCGGACACGACCGTGGTGCCCATAAACAGGATATTGTCCAATTCGAGCGGGCCGACCGTCTTGGAGTCGCGTAGGACGGCGAACTTCTCCACCGGCATCGACTCGCCCGTCATGGCCGCCTGCGACACAAACAGATCTTTGGCGGCAAGCACACGACAATCGGCCGGAATCATGTCTCCGGCCGAGAGCGCGACAACGTCGCCCGGCACCAAGAACCGAATAGGAACTTCCGCACGCCGCGCCGGCTTCACATGGAGCTGCACGCCGTAAAACTTCTCGAAAATGGGAGCGGCGTCTTCCGAGACGTCGCGGCGAACGACCGTCGCGGTCGTGGTGACCATCGCCTTCAGCGCATCAGCCGCCTTGTTGGCCTTCGTCTCCTGCCAGAAGCGGAGCAGGGTGGAGAGCGCCACCATCATGCCGATGACGGCGGTGGCTTCTCGATCGTCGGTCAGCCATGAAATCACCGCCAGCAGCGTGAGCAGCAGGTTGAACGGGTTCCGGTACGAAAGCCACAGCCGCTGCCACCAGGACAGCGGCTTCTCGTGTTCGACCTCATTGAAGCCGACCCGGTCTCGAACGACCTCGGCCTGGGTCTCGGACAATCCGTCCGCATGACTGTTCAACTCGGCCAGCAGAACATCGGGGTCGGCCGTCGCCGCCTTGATGAGCGTGTGAGCCAGGCTCGGCGGCACTACTCGCCCCACGGTGACTTGCGTGAGCGTGTCGATCCAGGCCAGGCGGCGGAAGTGTCTGGCGATCCGACGGGTGCGGAGAAACGCCGCGAACAACTCTTTGAGCCAGGTCAGGGTCATGGGTACGCTTTCCGTCGGTCTGTTATACCGTCACGATACCGGCGCTGTCTTCCGGCATATCCAAGAACCAACTCACATGGACCATCGCGCAACTGTTCCAACGCCGCCGATTGCCGCTGATCGGCGCGAGCAGTTCCACGGAGGCCGACACGGAAGGAATAGGGTCGAACAACGGCAGAGCACGTGCCAGGCCGCACGATGAGATCGTCGAGATGAACACGACGATTCTGGCGCGAGCCCCGGTCCAGCCGGTGATGATCTCCGGCCATCACCGACCGTGGTGCCGGTCAAGGCAGAGCGATTTCTTGCCCGCGCCGCGGGGTCTCTTCCGGCACAAGGTCGGCGAAGCAGAATCCGTCCCGTTCCACAATTTCGCCCGCTGTGACCTGTAACGGCTTGGAAAACATCGGACCATCGAGCACACAGGTGTGGAACTCACCGTTTTCGCCGCACGGATCGACTCCGGACGGCAAGTCGTCGAGAAACGAATGGTCGAACGTTCGCCCGGCAAACGAGCGGGGCAGCCGCTTGAGATCCACGCAGGTCACCACCGCCTTGAGGCCGGCATCGACCATGCGCCGCGCCAGTGATGCAGTCGGCTCCTGCCAAAGCGGAAAAAGCGGGGTCAGACCGGTCCCTTCGAGCTGCCGGATCCGATAGTCACGGATGTCTTCGAGAAGAAGATCTCCGAAGGCGATGTGCGTCGCGCCGATCTTGATCCCGTCTTCGATGGCGCGACGCATGGCTTCTTCATAGACTTCATTGGAGCAAGGTTGAGGAAGGGGAATCGTCTGGAGCGGGAGTCCGACCGAGCGAGCCTGCGCTTCGAGAATTTCGAGCCTGGTCGCGTGCATCGAAGCTCGACCATATGTGATATTGACGGTCGTCAAGAGACCGATGACTTCGACCGCCGGATCTGCGCGCAGCACGTGCAAGGTCCAGGCGCTGTCTTTCCCGGAACTCCAGGAGAGCAGGACTCTGCGGATCATCCGACTTGGACCTTGGAACCGTGGCTTGTCATCACCGACCGCTCCACGCGAACAGGCGACGGCAATCCGGCCGGCAAGGGATGAACGGTCGGATGGAGCGCATGGGCCAACAGCTCCAGACTCTCGACCAGCCGAGGGCCGGGACGGCTGAAGTACTGCGATCCGTCCACCACATACACACGGTCGGATTGAACAGCCGGTGCAGCCTGCCAACCTGGAACGGCCCACAAGCGAGGCAGGTCGGTCAGCGTTCGTTCCACAGAGAAGCCGCAACAGGCAATCACGATCACCTCCGGCTGCCACTCCATCACTTCCTGCCAACGTAAGGTCCTCGACCGTTGTCCCTCACGCCCTAACCCTTCTATGCCGCCCGCCAATCGAACCAACTCAGGCCCCCAGTGCCCGCTCGAAAAGGGCGGATCGAGCCATTCCAGCAACGCCACGCGGGGCCGATGTTGAAGGCCGGCGCTCCTGGCGGCCACCGCCTCCACTCGAGCCTCCAGTTCTCTCGCAATTTCTTCGCCCTTTTGATCCATGCCGACGACCTCGGCCAGGTGGCGAATGGCGTCAAACACTTCCGAAAGTGTTTGCGGCTCCAAACTGATGATTCGAGGTGTGCCGGGAAGAACACAGACAGCGGAACGGACTTCGTCCTCGGCCACCGCGCAGACATCGCACAAGGCTTGGGTGACGATCAGGTCTGGGCGCAATCGTTCCAACGTTGGAACGTCAAGTCGGTACAGAGCCTGAGCCGTCCGCAGCTGTTCGCGGACCAGTCGATCGATGTCGGCGCTGGATGCACCCGCCGGAATCAGCGAGCGCGTGACTTTGGGAAGAGTGTTGACGACCGGTGGAAAATCGCACTCGTGGGTGACGCCGACCAGATGCTCTTCCAATCCAAGCGCGCAAACCATTTCTGTCGCACTGGGGAGAAGCGAGACGATCCTCACACTCCACCTCCTATCGAGCCGAACCGGCCTCCGGCCCGTGCTGCCAAAAGCCGAGACCCACGATCATGGCAAAACTCCCATGTACAACGGGGATGGCCCTTGGGCTACCGATCCGTAGAGAAACATGGAATTTTTTCAGACTTGCTTGCCCGTTCGCAAACAACGTTTACACTATCGTCCCCCTCTCGAGATCTTGTCAAGAGATCTCCCCGGTTAAGAGGGCCGTCTCCTGTACCTCCCCTCAAAAACCAGCTCTCGATTCTCTTTCCAAGTTACGATCCAGGCCTTCGCCCCCTCTTGACCGGCATGACAACGGGGCGTACAGTGAACCTGTGCCGCCCGTCTCTTGTAAGGGGGGTGGTAGCCATGGTCCTCCGCGACGCAGCGATCGAACGGGACGGACGTGGCAGGTGCGACCTCCTCTCCGTCTCCTTTTCTCTTTCTTCAATCAACGATCGAAGATGGGGGCCCTTAACGGGCTCCGTGATCGGTCGTCCGAGCGACTCGCCGCCACACGAGTGATCGTTCCGGTGGCAAGGAGGTCTCTATGTCTTACCGTTACAACACCATCGACGTCGCCGTCGGCGTCGGCATGTGCGCGATTCTGTTCGGAGCATTGTTGTTCTTTGCCGCAGCCGGCGGTACGTATCAGACGACTCTTCCACAATCTTCTCCGTTCGAGCAATCCATGGGCTTGAAATCCGGGATGGCGTGGCTCCAACCGGCGATGGGGCAGGCCATCGTTGACCAAAGCCTGTTCGAGCGACGGTCCGACCGAGCCATCGCCATGGCCGCAGCCGAATGGAACCGAGCGACGCTCGCCCACGATGAATTCCTTTCGAGGCCCGGCGGACCCTTGGGAGCCGTCATGCACTATGCTGCAACAGCCCCGGCCCAGCACATGGCCCGTACCCAGGAAGTCATGGGACGAGCGATCGTCAATTTCACCGGCCGTGGCGTGCGAACCGGCCTTGTGTCGGCGGATCGGCTCCATTCGGCCTTCAACAGCGAGCAGATCCGTCTGGTCGAGGCGAGAGGGCATCTGATGAACCAGCAATTCTCTTCCACGTGGCAAGCGACCCTCGGGCAGCGCATTGTTGAGGCCATCCGGGCCCATCGCCGACAGGCCGGGGCGATTCAAGAACGAATGGGCGCGGCACTGGTACAGTTGGCGCTGGCCCAACTGGAATCCGAGCAGGTCCGAGCCGTGCAGCAAGAAAAGATGGGAGGTCTCTTGTTCGCGGCAGCCCGTGCGCAAACCGTAACCGATCGTGCCGTTCCGACCATGGCCGTCGCGGTGGTTCCGGTCACAACCTCGGTTGCGTCCGAGCGATCGACCGCCTGGCTCGACGTTCCGTTCGTCTACCTCGTCGCCGCCGCTTGCATCCTGGCGGCGATCTTCGCAGTCAGCCTGTCCTGGGTGGCTCGAAGCAGAGAAGAAAAGGAACTCGCCAAGGCGCAACGTGACGCCTCTCGGTGGGTCTACCGCATGGCGTCATGACATGAAAAGGACTCGCGTCACACGGACGCGAGCAGGTGATCTATGTCGTGGGGATATTGGGGAATCGTCGGAGCCCTCGTCATTCTGGTGAGCTTGACCCTTGCTTGCGTCATGTTCTCCACCTCCAAAGGAACACGGCGACTTCCTCCGGATGGAGAAACCGTCGAGGGGACGACGATCGGACATGTCGGCGGCGGGCATCGTCAAGCTGCGTAAGTCCGTGATGAGCGGTTGATGATCCGAGAGCCCTCCAAAAAAGAGCGGGCGGTGTCGATTCGGCTGCTGCTGGCCGAACGATACCGCCTGATAAGGCAAAGCCTGCGCGCGCTCCTGGAACGGGGACAAGATATCCAAGTCATCGCCGAAGCAGCAGACGGACGCGAGGCGCTGAATCTGGCCATGGCCCACAAACCCGACCTCGCACTCATCGATCTGGACACACCGAGTCGGGACGGGGTCACGGCCACCAAATTGATTCATGGATGCGTACCCGACACCAGGGTCTTGGTGCTGTCGGCCGATGACGACGACGCGCGTATCGTCGAAGCGGTCCAAGCCGGCGCGTTCGGCTATATCCTCAAGGACGCGGACGCGGACGACCTCTTGCGCTGCATTCGCGCCGCCTACCGGGGGGAACATCTGCTCTCGCCGTTTACTCCGGATCATTTCGCAAGGCGCGCGTTGGCGGCAGTCGATCAGCCCCATCCCCATGTAACGGCCTCGTTGTCCGGCCTGACCGAACGGGAACGTGAAATTTTGGCCTGCGCAGCCATGGGCCGCACCAACAAGGAAATCGCCGACCAATTGTGCGTCTCGCTTGATACGGTCAAAACGCACCTGCATCACATCTATCGGAAACTTTCCGTCAACGGACGGGTGGAAGCGGTGTTGACTTTTCTGCAGGCCAAATAGTCCCTTGGTCGTCTTCTCACCCGAACGGTGTATATCAATTCCATCCTTCGAGTGATGGTATGACGAGATGGTTTTCGATATGTTTTTTCATGAGTCTGAGTCAGCCGTGAATGAAGATCTTGGCTCCCTCAGATGGAATGTCGGCCGAAGGAGGTGAGGAAGATGCGCGACGTGCATATCATGGACGAGCTCAAGGAGAATAAAGGATGGGTCTTCCTCTTTGGGGCGTTCTTGATCGGGATCCTCTCGTTCGCCCTGATGACCGCAGGCTTTATCAAGTGAGGGAGCAAACGGCGGGAGGGCCGATTTGCACCGTTCCCTCACATCACAAGGCATCGGTTGATGCCGTCCTCTCCGGAACCGTCTCCCGAACGGTTCCGGAGAGACTGCGGCCCCTCCTCATGAATCTGCTGAATCCGCTCTTAGGCCGCGAATCGTTCGAGAGCGCTGAATTCTCCCGATAGCTGCGTCGCCTCCGGCGCCACGCAAGCCGCAGACACGACCGCGGCTGGCTTGGTTCGGCGGTGCCGCCGAATGACGGCATCATCTCTTTGACCGCAATTCACGCAGCGCCAGGACGTTGCCCATCTCTCCGCACAGCCTCCGTCCAGATCAAACAGATACTCCTCCAACATCAAGCCTTCACATCGAGAGCAGGTCATGGTCACTCTCCTTTCAGAAATGCGTCATCCTGGCTTAAAGCCTAACAGCCACACCGATCTACACCAGACCTAAAAGGGGTACATCAAAAGGAGGGGGATGATCGAATCGTCAGCGAGATGTCCTGAGTCGTTTGAAGTGGACTCTTCCGATCAGTCGAGACTCGCGCACAAGAAGGGTGACGCGATACACAACGGGTCGCAGAAGCAAAGCAATCGAACGCGGAGATTATCGGTTAACGGCTGTGCGAGAAGAGACACCCGAAGCCAAGAGCATCGGAAAGCGACGGGTCAAGATACGTGTGGCATGGAGCCGGCGACCCGGATTGAACGGGCGACCTGCGGTTTACGAAACCGCTGCTCTACCGACTGAGCTACGCCGGCATGTGATTCAAGCTGTCGGGTGGCCATGATACCGGCGGCGAGTCGGAGTGTCAATCAACGGTCCCCGCACGAACGTCCTACAGCTTTGGCCCCACATCGAGCAACGGGCTCGCCGGCGCAGGCCTCTCTTCGGGCGGCGCCGTCTTCTTCACGGCATCGGACGACTTCGGGTTATTGCCCCTCGCCATTGGATGAATCCTCACGACGGCCCCTTGTCCGGGCGGTGGGGAACAAAGCGGCCGCTGCGGGTTGCCGAACTGTTTTCTCGACACATGAATGACCTCATTGCGGGCATAGGTGCACAGTTCTCCGGCGGCGACGGTCCCATCCCGATCAATATCGGCAAGCCCATGCAATCCCCTTAGCAGTGAATACGTAAATAACCCGTGCTTCGCCGATTCATAGGCATGCGCTTCCTGGAGGTTTCTGTTGCCCACCATCCACATCACGTGATCTTTTTCTTCGTCCGCCCCTTCTCCCCAATCGGCATGAGGAGTCGTCGCCGGGTTTGCACCCGGTGAGGGGTCCAACGACACATCAAACATCATGATCGCCCGTTGCATCGGCAACCGCGACAGAACCTCCTGCATGCGCCTGACCGGATACAAGCGCCGTGTTGACGTGATGCTCCCGTCGAACGGCACAAGGGAAACCGACCCGGTCGAGCCGTCAACCAGCGCGCGCCCGGCGAAAAAAATGTATACGACGGTCGCCGCATCCACCTGCTTGGGGAGCCATTCGTCGAACGTCTCTTCGATATCGTGCTTCAGCGCGAAGTGATCCACCAACAGACGGACTCGATGGTCGGGAATCGCGGCAATCGTCCGTAGATAGGTCGCCATGGCCTCGGCATCCCGCTCCGCGTACTTGACGTGGGGAACATGCTCGTCTCGAAATGCGCCGACCCCGATCGCAATGACGACCGCTTTCGTCTGTTTGGATAAGCTGAGGGGCGCCGGAGGGCGATCGATCTTGAGCGCCTCCGTATCCTCGACGCTTTTGTCCGTCTTGACGACGAGGGTGAACTGTTTGGGATGCGGCGGCGGATCAAGCGGCGTGAGGCTGCGGACGCTCAGCATCAACTCGCCGCGCGGCTCGCCCTTGAGGTCCGTGATCGGTTTCGTTACCGAAGCGTACTTGATTTCTCCTGGCCGTACGTCGCCGATCGGGATCGCCGATGGAAAATGTGCGGGCAACGACCCGTTCCCTCCCACGGCGACTTCCACGTTCCGGGCCTCCACCGCTCCCTCATTTTTGACTTCCACTTCGATTGTGAGCGGCTCGCCCGGTTCAATCATATGGTCTTGGCTTTCATCCCGCAGGATGGCAAGAAAGGCGAGGGCCGTCGAATGAGGGGAAGCAGGAGATGGAGCAAGCTGATTGAAAACCGCGCCTCCCCCCATTACCGCTCCGGCATGAGGACTCTGCATTCCTGGGACTGCCGCATCGGGGGCCTTTGCGGCGGGAGCCCTTGATAGGGCCGCCGCCCTCTGTTGAGCATACTCGCGAATTCGATCGGCTCCGGTCACCTGTTTGAGCAAACTGTCGCCCACCGTTTCAACCGCCTGCCGAACGATGGGCTCCAACCCCTTGACCTCACAAGACTGGCCGGTCACTTCCACCTCGCCATGGCCCACGCCTTGAAGCTTGGCATGGAACAGCGGGGCACCGTCCTCGGCAAGCAAGGCTGCTTCGACTCCGAGCGTGACACGAGCCGGATACGTCCCCGGCGTCTGAGGGGGAATAACAAGATCCACTCGTTTTGATCCTAAACCGATTTCGATAAAACTATCTTCTCCTCCGGTCTGCCCTTCTCCCTCATGAAGCAAGAGGCCGGAAAACGCCTGGCCAAGCTTCCTGGGAACGATTTCAGTCAGCGCGTCCGAAATCGCGATGACACTCGGCTCCCCGCAGGCGTTGGTGTAAGAAATCGCCGCGCCGGTCATGCTTGGAGCAAGCCAGAGCGACGGCTTCAACGCAATGGCCGGAGCTCGGCTGACAGCGGGTTCCGCTCCGTTGTCCGACACCTTCGGTTTCTCTCTCGACCACCAGCAGCCGGCTGCCGACAGCGCGAAGGCCGCGAGGATGACAACGGCGACAAAGGAACGAACGTGTAAATGTCCGGTAGTCACAAGCAATGTTCTCTTTCAGGTGGTTATACCCAATTTATGGTGTCTCGCACAATCGCCGGAGGCCGCGCCTGAAAATTGACAAGGCTTGCTCTCTCTGCGTATTTTTGAACCATGCCTTCAACGCCCTCTCCGACTATCGGAGCCTCCGGCCTTCCATGGTCCGCCTTGATCCGTCTGATCCGCTTGCCGAATCAGACGGGAACCTATCTCTTAATGTTGCCGACGCTGTGGTCGCTGGTGCTCGCGACAAGGGGGATTCCCCCGCTCTCTCTTGTGGCGATATTTATCGCGGGATCGTTTCTCATGCGAAGCGCCGGAGTCATTCTCAACGACCTGGCCGATCAGTCGTTTGATCGGCAGGTTGTCAGAACCAAGGCCCGCCCTCTCGCTTCTGGAGAACTGTCGCGGCATCACGCGCTTATTCTGCTGGGTGTGCTCTTGCTCATGGCGGGAAGCCTCCTCTGGTTGCTCGATCCCGTCGTCACGTGGTTGGCGCCCGGAGCGTTCGCGTTGGCGTCTCTCTATCCCTTTGCAAAGCGGTGGATTCAGATCCCCCAAGCCGTGTTGGGCCTTGCGTTCGGCTGGGGAACCATCATGGCATGGGCGGCAGCCCGTGGACAACTTGACGCGCCGGTCTGGTGTCTGTTTGGAGCGACGGCCGCATGGGCCGTTGCGTACGATACGATTTACGCGATTCAGGATCGAGACGACGACCGGCGAATCGGCGTGAAATCGTCGGCCCTCTTCTTCGGGCGATTGCTCCCCCTGGGAGTCGGTGTCGCCTATTGCCTGATGATATTGCTGCTGGGCGTAGCCGGATGGCTGGCTCAGATTCGCTGGCCCTACTATGTCGCGTTACTGGGTGTAGGGCTCTTCCTTTTTTTGCAAACCGTACAATTGAGAAAACCGATCGAGCCGGCCGTGGCATTCAACATGTTCCGCGCCCATACGTGGGTGGGAGTCGCCGTGTTGGCCGGTCTGTTGGCCGGATTCATCGGCTGACTCGTCATCTAGAAAGAACGAGACCGCCCCTGTCTCGCAGAAAACTAGAGAATGTCTACCCCCATCTAAATCTAACTAAATCTAAAAAACCGGCAGTGACCGAGTATCGACACGTATCAAGTGCCCACCTAAACGCTTAGAAGATTCACGATGAGCATCTTTCCATTCGGACGACGGGTCACGGGGTCTCGACCGGTTTTTCCTCTTGAGGCACGGCCTTCGGTGCCTGCAAGGTTCCCAGATAGAACGTCACGGCTTTGGCGTCCGCGTCGCTCAGACCCAATGCGGGCATCCGCGTCGCCGAATCCATGGCTTGTGGATTCTTGAGCCAACGATAGATCCAGGTGGGATTCAGCCTGAATCCTGCACGGTCCAAGGGAGGACCGATTTTCCCCCCCTCACCGGCAAGGCTGTGACACCCGTTACACCCATACTTGTTTTCGTACAGCCGCTTTCCGCGCTCGACCAGTTGCGCCATCTCCGCCGGCGGCGTCGTGAGGTCCGGCCTGGGAACGCTCTGCCCCTTTCCCGGCCTCGTCGTGAAGTTGTTCAAAGCGGCCTTGGCCGCCTCCAGCTCCTTCTTGGCCTCTGTCATCGCAGCCAGCTCGTCGGCGTAAGCGGACTCATCGACGTCAATGTCTTTGTTGAGTTCCTGACTCTTTCGTTCCGCCTCTTCGTTGGCTTTTCTTTCCGCCTCCTCATAGGCCTGTTTCGTTCGATCGAACGCTTCCTGCGCGGCCTTCAATCCTTCTTCGAGAGATCGTTTGCGCGCCGCCACGTCAAACTCCATTTTCATACCGTGCAAGGTGCGAACATGGCCGACGATCGCCCAGATTTCTTCTTCGGACAACGTATACTTGAAGGTCGGCATCGTCGGAACGGCGAAATCGTCGTCCCCGATCTCATCGCCTCCCTCTTCGCTCGTATCCAACATATTGCGTGAAATCGTGGCAAACAGCTCCTCGTCTTTGAAGGTGCTCATCTCGCTTTTATTGGAAAGATCCTTTGGCTTGGGATCCGGCATGGCCGACCAATTGAATCCTTCGTTTTGCCTGCCGCTTTCGCCGTGACAATCGCTGCAGTAATGGGTGTACAATTCGCGCCCCTTTTTTTCCTGCTCGCTCGCGCACCCACTCGCAAGCAGCGCCACCACTCCGCACAGGCCGACCACTGTTTTCGCGGCTTGCAGCCTCGCCCTTCTCATGCCGACTGCCCTTCCTTGAGTTTACGAATCAGAACGAACTGAAACCCCAACGCCAACACGGCGGCCACGCCCGCATACAGATACCCGGAATAATCAGGAGGCGGTTCCGCCCGAAAATACCACCATGACGACACGGCCTTTTGCGATCCCTTTTCAATGAGCTGCCCTGTCGCGTCTTTTCTCCCATCCCAAACCGCGAAGGCGATATTGATGAACTGGCCGGGCGTGACCTGCATATCCTCGTCCGGATGTTCGGTCACCAGCGACCGGGAAAACACGATTCTCCATTTCCCGTTCGCGTACTCTCCCTTGGCTGTCACGTCTTGATGTGAATGCGGCCGGAGGGTCCCGAACCCCTTGGCCCACATATCCACGCCCTTATTGTCTTTGTGCTTCCAGAACCAGATGTTGACGGGCCCTCCGTCCACCAAGAGCATCGGCTGGCCGTGCGCGAAGTGCGCCTTCTTATCTCCGACCATGAATTCGATCGCCGCCGCATCGTCGGGATCCTCCGTGGGATCATCATATTCCAAGAGAAAGGCCACCTGCGTCCCGTCGTGCAAGGCGCGCACGGTCAGATCCTGCACGGTCACTTCCTGAATGCGGTCGGGCCAATGGACTTGCGGCGACATCGGAAAGACGGCCGGCGCGGCGCTGTTCCAAGCAGCCGCGTTCGGATCATCGACGGGCAAGGCGCCTGCAACAAGGGACGCGCGAACCGCCACGCTTTCCTGCGCCGAACCGTCCGTTGCTCCCCCAACGATCAGGGTGGCAATCAGGACCCCCTTCACACATGCGTTCCATCGAGCCGACAATTTCACGGGATTCATGCTGGCCTCGTTTCCCCACGGCGATACGGGCGACATCGGTTCTCCCTCGCGCTATTCCCATGTGCGCGGCGACTGATGCGCGCCGTCGTATTCACCCATGATGATTTTCCAAATCCATTCATCCGGCAATTCAAGCTCCCAACGCGGCATCGCCGACTTCCACGGCATGCCTTCGATCGGAAGTCCGACCCCGCCCTTTTTGATGCGCCAGAACAGATAGCTTTCCTGCAACATCGCGATGGTCGTGGGATCGGCAAAATTGGCCGGCGGAGGGTTATATCCGCGGGCCGCCGGTCCTTTCCCGTCGAAATTCGCACCATGGCAAGGCGAGCAAAACGCCGCGTAGAATCCCTTGCCTTGCATGATGTTCTCGGGAGTCCTGGGAACCGGATTCGCCAGCCCGGTGTATTCGCCCGGCGGAGCGGGATGAATCACTCGGCTTTCGGCGGGAGGCTGACCGCTCGGAGCCGTCGCGTTGTACGTCTGCCATCCGACCAGAAGGGGAAAGAAGATGAGAATTCCGTATCGAAACGGCTTCAACCCGCCGATGTTGTCTCCCGTCAAAAATTTCTGCATCGGCCCCCAGAAGGCGTCCTTGGACTCGGCGCTTACGGTTTCGAAAATGATGATCCCCGACAGCGTTAGCAGCAAATACAGCAGAATGAGGCTGGATGGAAGCGCCGCCGACCCCGGGATATTCGGCAGCACGAACTTGAGCACCGCGTACATGACCCCCATGATGATAATCGGCCTGATCAACGAATGCCCCATGATTCCTCCCTGCGCCTAGTTCGCCTGCGCGACGGTCAACTGAGCGGATTCTTCCACGGCGACCGAAGCGGGCGACCCCTGACCCGGTATTTCAAGCTCCGACAGACTGACGGAAATCGGCTCTCCGCTCATTTGTTGAAGGAACGCGATCACCGCCAAAATTTCATTTTTCGACAGGCCGATCGGATCTTTATCGATGCTCGGCATCGTCGCCGGATATTCCTTCGGCACCCCTCCATGCCGGTAGTCTTGATAGATGAAGGCTTGCGGATCCGTCAGACTTTCATACAGAAACGCCTTGGTCAATTTGGCGCCGATCCCCTTCAAATCAGGGCAACGGGCCGACTCGCTGGGCCCGATGGAATGGCAGAGCGCGCACTGCCCCTTGCTGAAAAAAATCGTTTGCCCCAGCGCCGCGATGTCGGTCGGCGTCTTGATGCTGGCGATGTCGATGGCTTCATCCGCCGGGGGAAGAGACGCCATCTGCGGCACCGCGAGCGACATCAGCGAAAACAAACCGAGCACGATGGAGACGAACCCCGTGACCCGAAAAAAATTCGATTGAATGAAGAGAAGAATCAGGATTCCAAAGAGGACGATCGCGAGCGCGATCAACTGAAGCTGCGCAAGTTCACTCATAACGCCCCTTCTCCGTCGAATGGCATGAACGACTCGTTCTCACGACGACAGTCTCCCCTCCTCAACACGCCCCGCTTGCGAACGAAGCGTCATGGCTGCCCGCGATCCGGCGCCCCTCCGGCAATAGCCGGAATGCCATGGGGGAGCTCCTTTTTCACCGTTCCCTGAGCGCCCTTGGCCTTGTCGCCCATCGTGGCGACCCAGAAGATAAACGCCACAAGCAGGCAGAAGAAAAACGTGCAGAACACCATGATCAACGAAGCGCTGCCGAGAGCGGGCGAGTACGCATAGGGAGACGTATCGCGCATCACCCCGTACACGTGCCAATGGACGCGGGACGAGGACCGCGCATAGCCCATCAGCGCCATCAGCAAGATAACCATGATGGCGTTCAAGACCAAGGCGTATCCGGCCCGCGGGGGCATTCTGCCCCAGACCATCTCCGTCGTCGTTTTGGCGCTCTTCAGCAGCAGAGCCGTCAAGGGCGTGATCGTGAGGATCACAAAAATGACGATCAACACCTGAGAGGTGGAGAAATAATTGATCCGGACGATCGCCGGGACGAAATATCCCCACACGCCGAGGACGATGACGGCGAGGCTGGCCAAGACCAGCACGGCGCCCATGACCGCCTTGGCCAGTTTCGCCCATGGAGCCGCGTCCTGTTTTCCCGCCCGCCAGTACATGACGAAACTCATGAACGTGATGAGAATCATGAGGTTCGACACCGTCATCTTGGCGGACATGACGCCGAGGACGCCGAGGAGCGGATGGTGCGCGCCTCCCATTTTTTGAGCTTCTTCAATGCTGGCCACCAGCGAGTGGGGCGTCATCCACACGGCGAGACACAGCAACAAGCTGACCAACATCCAGAGAATAGGCTTTCGATACTTGCTCTCCGACCCTGGAATCCGATAGGTAATTCCCAGCCAGAAATAATAGTTGGAACCCAAAAAGAGAACTCCGATCAGCATCGCCTGGATGATAAAGAGCCAGGAGAGAAAGCCCCCCATCAACGTAATGCCCATCTGCTGGTTGTATTGGTAGATCTCGCGCATCAGCCAATACCCGGCAAACGGCAAGGCCAAGAGACCGAACACGCCGATAAAGTTGCCGACGTACCCCATCCAGTCATAATGTTCGCGGTCTTCCGTGCTTTTGGCCGACAAGTAGCGAACACCGGCGTATGCGCCGCAAATGTAGCCGCCGAGCACGACATTGGCGATGAGCCGATGGATGTTGATCGGCCACCAGGTCGGGTTCCAGGTGGCGGCCCACGCCCGTTCGATGGCCGTGCCTTCGGAGATCACAACGGGGCTTGATTGGAACGTCGCCCACGCATTGGGGACGATCATGATGAAGATGGCAAAAAAGTTCAGGAGAAAGCCGAGGAAGATGTGCAAGGTCTTCTTGCCGCCATGCTGCATCGCATCCCACCCATACCAATAGAGATACAGCGTCGCGGTCTCAAACAAGAACAGAAGGCAGTACACCAGGAAAGACGGAAAGAAAATGTCCGTCAGATAGTTCATGAGTTTGGGATAGAAGACGATGAGCAGGAACAGTAAAATCCCGCCGAACAGGGCGGTGGTGGCGTAAGCGGACGTGAGCAGCTTGGTAAATTCCTTGGCCAACTTGTCGTAACGCTGCTCGCCCCCTTTCCATGCGATGACCTCACAGAGCCAGGCAAAAATCGGAACTCCCAAGACGAACCCCGCCAGAAGCAAATGGAGCTGCGCGACGATCCAAATCATATTCCTGCTGCCGATGTACGGAATATCCCTGTACTCCGTCGGACCGGACGCGGCTCCCTCGGCCGCAAGACCGACGGCCGGCAGAGCCAGCCAGCCCGCCGTGAGCAACAGGCCCGCGAGCCAGCCCGCGTGAGCACCTCCGGCATGGATCGCTTGTTGAATCATTCTCTCCCCATGGCGCATGAAGCTCACCTCTTCACCTCTCACGTTACGGTTTGCCGAGAGCAGATCAATCGCCGGTTTTCGCTCCGGTCTTATGTTCGGCCTTGGCTCCGCCCTTTTCCTTCTCTTTGACGACCGCTTCGCCCGCTTTCTTCTCTTCCAACGCCTCGACTTGGGCGATCAAGTTCTCTATCTGTTGTTCATCGCGCGCCAGAGTCTCCATCGGCTTGAACGGCCGCTGGACCACGACCTCCGGCTTGGGGCAACATTCGTGAGGATGGGGCGTCGTCACCGGAAGAGCGACCCAAAACAGGATGCAGAAGACGAGTCCCACTCCTACGACCGTCGTGACGAACAGTCCCTGATCACGAGGCACGCGCATCAAATCCCATCTTGTAATCAACGCCTGATAGGTGCCGGACGCCGGCGATGCGGCGGCGGCAATGTCGCGGATTATGCGGCCGACGGTTGAAACGCCGATCGTCAACAGAACCATTAAGACTCCGAATGCAATGGTTCCCCAGATCGCGACCTCAAGTCCGATTCGTTCGGCTACCGGAAGCCCCGTATGGAACAGATGCCGCAGGCTTTCCATTTGGGCCAAGGAATGCGACGTCGACATCGCCGTTTCCGTGACCGTACCGACCACCACCCAAAGGATCGGCAGAAAGAAGGCGCCGACGACCGAAGATTTCCACCAGAGGGTGAACCCCAGTCTCGGAGGAGGCTCCTTTCTGAGCCGCTCAAGAAAAAATGTTTGACCGACGACTCCGAACGCCCAGATATCGATCGGAATGGAGAGGAAGAGGAGCAGCGGCAACCCGATTCCTTCGCCGAAATTTCCATCCAGCGCCAGAGAAATAATCGGCACGGCAAAGACCGTCACCGGACTGGCGAGCAACATCAAGAAGGCCAGCCCCAGCCGAGCCTCCAGGTGCATCAGGCCGACGGCCAAGGCGATTACGGCCAACGGCAGCTTGATGGGAAGCCCGGTCCAACAGGTAGGCCAGAGCACTCCGATCCCTATCTGCGTTGGCGACAAAGAGTCTCGTTCACCGGCCATTGGTCATCCGTGGCGCAGCCGCGCCGCTCCTGATTTTAGTCCAGAAACTCTCGGTTGATTACGGCGGAGACCGTGAAAATCGCCATGATCGCCATCATCGCAATCCAACTGATCAGCGCCACGGGGCGCTTGAAAATATTCCGTTCCGGATCCCGATCGAAAAAGGGGAGCGCCACGAGCAGACCCATGAAAACCACCGGCAACGCCACGGCTCCCATGAACTGCCCGAATTCGCCGGAAAACATCTTGAGCCTGAGCAGTTGAAAGTAAAAGAGAAAATACCATTCCGGTTCAGGGTGATACTCACCTGGATCGGGCGTGGCTTCTTCCAACAACACCACCGGCTCCCAGAACGCCAACCCGCAAATCGTGGCGAAGACGACGGCCATCCCCACAATGTCCTTCCACACCTGCCGGGGGAAAAAGTAGTCGGTTTTCGCCTTGATCTCTTCCGGAGTTCCCCGGAACGGACCGGCGGGTGCGGCCACTCGGAATAGGTACAGGTGCAACCCGGCCAAGGCCATGAGCGCGGCCGGCAGAATCATCACATGGATGACGAAAAACCGACTCAACGTCAGTTGGCCCGGCGTCGGTCCTCCCTTCAGGAACCGCGCCATGAAATCGCCGAGAATCGGCGTTTTGTCGAGAATTTCGACTCCCACCGTCGTGGCCCAATAGGCCCGCTGGTCCCACGGAAGCAAATACCCGGTAAATCCGAATCCGATGACGATGCCGAACAACGCCAATCCCACGATCCACAGGAGTTCGCGGGGCGGCTTATAGGCTCCCCAGAGAAACACTTGCGACATGTGCGCGACGACACAGACGGCCATGGCGCTGGATCCCCAAAAATGATAGCCCAGCAGAAACCACCCGTAATCCACCTCGTGAATGATGTATTGGGTGCTGGCATAGGCATGGTCCGCCGTGGGGACGTAATAAAACATCAGCAACACGCCGGTGATCGCCTGCATGATAAAGAGAAACAGCAGGATGGAGCCGAACACATAGGCCCACCGGGAGCCGCCGGGGATCGGCTCATTGAGCATCTTGGCTTGAATTTCCTTCAGGCCGACGCGCTGGTCGAGAAACGCGACGATTTTTTCGACGGCTGTTGAAGGAACGTTGGAAACGGATGGCTGCCGCATTTACATGATCCGAATTTGAGACTTGACTCCGGCCTTGAATTCCATGTCGATGATCTCCACATCGCCGTTGGCGGCCACCTTGATCGGCAAGGCATCGAGCGGCCTGGGTGCCGGACCGTCAAGCACCTTCCCCGCCGCATCGTAAATGCTCAGGTGACAGGGGCAGAGAAACACCTCTCCCAGAGTCTTGTGTTGCCGCCATTTATACGCGCAACCCAGATGAGGGCATTTGCCTGAAAACGCGACGTAGGGAATGTCTTTTTTGTTCGTCCAAATGAGTTTCCCGGATGGATCGCGAAACTCTTGATCCTTGCCTTGATAAATCTGATCGAGCACCGAAGGAGTGGCTTTTAAGATCCACACCGACTTCTCGATTTCGGCTTCCGGCATATAGGCTTCTTTGACCGTTTTCTTGTATTGGAACTGCACGCCGATGTCGTCCTGCTTGATCTTGCCGACGTTTCCGACCTTCAGCCATCCGTTGTCGAACGGCGCGTACATCGGCTTCATCAAATAACGCAGTACCGGATAGACCATCGGCAAACCGATCAAAAAACCGATGGCGTGCGTGAAGTTCATGAAGAAGGTTCTACGTTTGATGTCCTTTTCAAGATCGGGCAGCGGAACGAGCACTTCGCCGGGAACGACGTCGAGATTGTCCTCCAGATGCGAGATCTCAACCTCGTGCGTGGTGACGTAATCCTCTCGATCGAACGGCGGGAGAGCTGCAATCTCGGAAGAAGGAATCTTTAATTCCACGGTACTCTCCGAGACGGCTCGCACGTGTTCCATAGGCACTTGCCGCTCGCCGTCACCGTCCAGCGACACCACAAGATGGCTGATGTCGTGGGAAATCGGGTCCAGAATGACCCTCGTCACTTCACCAATGTCTCGGTCCGTACAACGAACCTTTGATTTCAGTTTCGGCTGCACCATCACTTCTTCTTGATCGGTTTCGGCGTGGCGACCGCCGTGTTCTTAAACGTATAGAGCCACGAGGCAAGCGCGGTTATTTCTCCGTCGCTCATCACGTCCTTGAATTTGTCCGGCATCCGGCCCTTTTCCCACTCTTTTTCAAATCCCTCCGCCATAAAACTCTTGGGGTCGATGATCTTTTGCTTGATCTCCTCGACCGTCAGATAGGATCCGATGTTATCCAACTCCGGACCGCGCTTTTTCCCACCCTCGCCTCTCAATTTATGGCAGTTGTAACACTCCTGAAGCTGCCACTGCTCTTCTCCAATTTTCATGAGATCCCCGGAATCCGCGCTTGCGCTCGCAGGAGTCGCAGCGGAGGCGACGGCCTTCTGAGCCACGACGGGAGCTTGATCGCCTCCCAACGCCTGAATCCGCTCGGCCAGCATTTTGGCCTTTTCATCAAGCTCTTGAATGCGCTTGGTCACTTCGGCTGCGTTCCAGGGATCGAGCGGATTTTCCTTGCCGTCGAGAATCTTGGCGATCTTTTCTCTCTCGTCCTCAGGGTCGAACTGCGGCCAGAGCGACGCCGTGGCCCCATACCCGAAGCAGAGAATCAAGTAGAACGCCACGACGGACACGGCCGCCGGCCATCCGCTCGGTCCGTTCGTCTGCGGCACATCCAACAGCAGAAACATCAACATGCCGACGATTGCGAATCCGACGAACAGCCCTTGAAACACCGGTGGGAACTCCATCGCCATCGACCCGAACCAGAGAGCGGCGGCCACCGCCAGGCCGACAACGATTTTGACCATTACCTTCCCCATAAGGACTCCCCTGGTTACGCCCACTCGACTCCGTACGCCCGCCGCTGCAACGGCCCGATGGTGCCGATCGCTACTTGCTTCCGGCGGGAACGGGGATGCCCTGCGGCTCGCGCTCTTTCGCCTCGACAGACCGAAGAGCCAGGAAAACCGCCACGCTCACGACGACAAAAAAGAACACCGTGATCCCCGTAATCAGCCAGGCGGAATAGGACAACGTCGGCGTGAACGACTCCGCCGTAAAATCCGGCACCAAGTTGTAGGCGTGGAAAAACTTGCGCAACAACGACCGGACGGCCCCCATCAATCCCATCGCCCAAATCGACGTGAACGCCAGAAAAATAAGAACAAACTGAGAGATGCCGTCGATCTTGCCCCACGCGATGGTCCCCCGACGAATGGCCCGGCCATAGACCACGTAATTGACAACCGTGACGAACACCAACGAGAAGATGGCGCCGAGCTTGGTCGGCATCTTACCGAGCACTTCCCACGCCTCCGGCAATTGAACGTCTTCCGCCATCTTAGCTCCGGTCGCCGCAAACCCGTTGGGAATCACCCACAGCGCGTCGCTCACCACGACCATTAAAAACCCGATCTTCATCACCGTTTGCACGGACACCGTCATCGGCACGAATCGACCCAAGATGAACGGACTCAGCACGAACGGGATCAGGAACGCGAGCGACATCGGATCGGGAATCCAATATTCCGTAAAGACGACGACCATGACCACGGGAGACAAGATCATCATGAGCGGAGCCAACGCCGTCATCCTGACCTGTTCCACCCCTTCGATACGCCGCAGACTGAGCCAGACATAATAATTACAGCCTAGGAACATCACACCCACAACGGCGCCCTGCATCTCGAAAAACATCGAAAGCTGATCGGCCATCATGTAGGGGCAAAACGAAAAGTCATAATCGCACATCTCGTAGGCCAACAATAATCCGGTAAAGGGCTGAAGAAGCATGGCGCCCACGGCGATCAGGTTTCCAACAAAACCCATCCAGTCATAATAGGCGCGATCCTCCCTGCTTTGGGCCCCCATGTACATATAGGCGGCGATCAAGCCCGCCACGAATCCCCCGAACGCCACGTTCCCGTCGATCCGATGGAGATTGAGCGGCATCCAGCTTGTATTGGCGATTTTGTCCCACAAGGTCGCTGCGGCCAGAGCCTCCATCGGCGACACCCCCTCACCTCTGACGGGGGTATTCATGAACGATGTCGGACCGTTGATCACGAACATCGTCGCCAGACAAATCAGATTAAGGAGCACGCCCAAAGCGATATGACGCCCCTTTTTCTCTCCTTTCCAGGCGTCCCAGCTGTAAAAGTATGCGTAGAGCACGATCGTCCCGACGATGAACAACAGCGGATAGATCACGGCGAACACAAGATAAAACTGATTGATGAACCAGGTCGTGAACTGGGGGTAAGCGGCCAGGAGCACAAAAATAAAGAGTCCGCCGGTCAGAGCGGTCATGCTGAAAAGAATGACCGTGATCTTTGTGATCTCTTGGGCCATGCGATCATATCGAGGATCCTGTTTGCGATACCCCAGCCATTCGGCCATGACGATGAACATCGGCGCCCCAAGAATGAACGCGCCGAGAAGCGTATGGAGTTGCGCGACAATCCACACGGCGGTTCGGTTGCCCGTATACGGGAACTCGACCGAGCCTCCCGGCATTTGCGCATGGACGTCGGAAAGCCCCGCCGATACAAGCCCGAGAAACACGACGATCGCGGTGAGATTACGAAGCCGTATGTTCATAGCGTGACGTCCCATTCACACAAAAGGTCACACAAAAGAATCTTTTATCCAGATCTCCGCGCCTATTCCTCACCGGCTGAGGCCGTTGGAAGGCTTCCGACATCAACCCACTGCTTTTTCTCGTCGCTCCAGGCCTTCCCAGACAACGCAAAACTCCGCTCATAGAGCACCAGCTTCCACATATCTTCTTCCGAAAGCTTGCTCTTCCAGCCCTTCATCTTCGTGTTGGGAACTCCCTCGGCAATGCGCCAGAACCATACCGAATCGGAGGCAAGCTTCATCCGTTCGACATTGCGAAAGTCGCGCGCACCGGCCTTGACCGGTTTCCCGTCTTTCCCATGACAACTGGCGCAATTGACGTCGGGGTTCGCCTCGCCCAAGTAGATCTTTCGCCCCTCTTCCATTTTGGCTTGGTCGTTCCACCATCCTACAGGCATATGTTTCTCGGCATATTCCGGGGGAGGTGGGGGCGGCGGAACGATCGGCCCATCTCCCGGTCCACCGTCTTCAGCACTACAGGAGATCAGCACCCCCAGACTGACGATCAATACGGCTTGCACGGCGACGCGCATGATTCCTTTCCGGACGACCCCTCACTCCCGGCCCGCCTTCGGGCACTCACGAGAGTTTATAAAGACGGATAAAAATAAAAAACGCTTCTACACGGATGACAACATCCTGTAAAAGCGTTCGCCATTGCAACCGCACACAGTATTCCGCCCACGAAACCTCGAACTCACCTCGACCGACGCGTGAGATCGGTACGGCCCCCACGGGCTATCAGAGAAATGATTACGACCTTCGTTTGCCCTGCGACTTTTCTTTCGCCCGTTCCAACCTTCGCCCGGAACGGACCATTTTCATTCCTACAAGCGCTCCGAATCCTACGACCATAACTCCCATCCCCATCCAGAACCACGGAGGAGAATCGCTCGCCTCGCAGCCGGTTCCAAAATTGACCCGAATCTTCCGCTCGGACTCCAAATCTTTCGGATCGAACTGGACTTTGTGATTTTGCTGCTCTCCCCTCGCTTCAATCAGAATAGGATCGCCGAGGTTGTCGTTATGGAGGTGAAAGATCGCTTTGTAATATCCGTCGCTACCTGTTTTAACAACTTGCCCGTAAGCAATCTTGGTGTCTTTAACCAAAACGTCTACGCCCGCGACTCCCTTTCCATCCACCCCACAGACATACCCATCGACAGTAAAACGATGGTCTGCCTCATGAGTGGCAGAAACCCAAGAAGGAGCCAAAGTGCCGGCGACCGCACAACACACGGCCATGGCAAGCCCTAGCGGAATGTTCTCACACCGCCCGAGCCAAGCCACATTCTGAAACTTGCCTGCCACTCGAATTTCGACGACTCGCCGCCACACTTCGGATCGCAGCAGGCACCGTTTCAGCAAATTTAGGGCGGGGTTTTTTAGCACAGCCCCCTCTCTTTGTCAATGAGATGACACACCTTACTTGATCCATACGTCGATCCACTCTCTTGAAATAAACCGCCCTCGTTTGGTCGGCACACACAAATCGCCCAACTCATGCTCAACACCTGAAAATCATCGGCCTGAAAAGAAAATAAAAGCGGTTGTGGAGGAGCTACAGCAGTCCGCGGTTCCGCGCATCATCCTCGACTCGCTTCGCCTCGGCTCGTCGCTCAGATTCTTTTTTCGACACCCACGCTTCCCAGGATTTGCCGTCCGCCGTATCCTCGCCGGTAAACGCGATCGTCTCGATCGCGCTGTAGGGAATTCGTCGAGGCGATGGATCATCGACGGGAAAGATCTCGATCCATGGATCGACTCCGCCGGCTTCCCGGTTGAACAGATATCCTTCGACAACCTCGCCGGAAGTCAACGTCAGCGTCACATCGCCACGGTAGTCCAACGCAAGTTCCACGGCTTCCCCCAATTCCCGCGTCGTTGTCGGCTTAAACAGGCGACCCTGGAGAGAAGTCGAACCATTTGACACATGATTCTTCGTGTCGGTCATGAGAGGGCAGTCACCGCATGAGACAAGGAGATGAAATGAGTTCGCCGGCCTTCCTTGACAAACTTTAGCCCGCTCGCCTTCATGGGCGCGACGCTATCGCAGCGTCGGCAATAACGTGAGCTTGGCTGTACGCACGAACCCCGACAGCGAGCCGAACGTATCGTTCACCGCCGACGCTTCATACCCGCAATGGACCATACATTCGGCGCACTTCTCGTTTTTGCTCGTGCCATAGTTCTGCCATTCCGTCGTATCCAACAATTCCTGGAAGGTTTTCGCGTAGCCGTCCTGCAACAGATAACAGGGTCTCTGCCATCCAAAAATGTTGTAGGTGGGATTGCCCCATGGCGTACAGTGATAATCTCGTTTTCCCATCAGAAAATCCAAGAACAACGGCGACTGATTGAACTTCCACGAGCGCTTGGGCCGACTGAGAATTTTCGAGAACAACTCTTTGGTTTTGGCTTTCTTGAGGAAGTGCTGCTGGTCGGGGGCTTTTTGATAACTGTAGCCGGGCGAGATCATCATCCCCTCCACACCGAGCATCATCATTTCATCAAAAAACTGGCGCACTCGGTCAGGGTTGGCATCATCGAAGAGCGTGGTATTGGTGGTCACACGATGGCCTAGTTTCAACGCTTCTTTGATCGCCCTAACAGCGATCTCATACACACCGTCCCGGCAGACGGCCATATCATGCTCGTTCTTGAGCCCGTCCATGTGCACGCTGAACGTCAGATACTGCGACGGCTTGAACTCCTTGAGTTTCCGTTCGAGCAAAATTGCGTTCGTGCAGACATAGAGATACCGTTTTTGCGCCACCAACCCCTCGACAATCCGCCCGATTTCCGGATGAATGAGCGGCTCGCCGCCCGGAATCGCCACGATCGGCGCGCCGCACTCCTCGGCCGCGGCCCAGCACTGTTCGGGAGTCAACCGTTTATCAAGGATATGGTCGGGATACTGGATCTTGCCGCATCCGGCGCAGGCCAGGTTGCAACGAAACAAAGGCTCGAGCATCAACACCAGCGGATAACGCTTGATTCCTTTCAACTTTTTCGAAAGCACGTAGCTCGCGACGGTCAACATTTGAGATACGGGGACGGCCATTCCGTTCTCCTTCCACTCGTTCTGTCGTGATAACAGCGGCGAACCGCCGCACGAATTGGCTTGTTCGCAAACGGGAGGGATTCTAACACCCGCCGAAAAGAGCCGTCAATTTGAGCTGCCATGCCCGATGAGGGGCTCAGACTAGAAAGCGGCGGGCACGCTATCTACATCTCCCTCCGCAGGAGGCAAACGGAAACAGGGCTATCCAGCAAGCCAAGAAAGCCCCTTGTTTTCCGTCATCTGCCAGAAGGGGATATGAGCCATCGGGAAGAACCGAGCGCTAACGGTTTCCGGCCCTCTTGCGACCTATTTCGACTCCTCCATCAAGATCTTCCTAGATCTTCGAAAAAAGAATAGGAAGGCCCGCCGCCACAACGAGCGAGGCGGCGGGCCCTTTACCAGTCACACGGCACCACACCCCCTCAGGAATTTACCACGGAAATAGACCTCGTGCTGCTATTCCAATCGATAACTTGATTGATCAACCAATTGGCAGATGGGCCATGATCAAAACCGCTGGGATTGAACTGACGACCCCATGCCTCAATTCGCACGTGGTAGCAGCCGGGCGGGCGGTCACCGGGCAACCGCAGAACGGCGGTACGGGGCACACTGTTGTCATTTTGGTTAATGTGCCATCGGTAATAGGTATCCTCATCTGTCTCAAAAGAGAGAGCACCGGCTCCACACCCACTTGCCGAAAGCTGCGCATCCCGCAAGTGTGCAGCCGATGCCTGCCAGACCACTCGCAGGTGCACATCCATTCCGGCCGGCCGTATCAACACCGGACACACGGCCGGTAACAAGGTCGAATTGCTGTCGGTCCAAGGAATGGCCAGTGGAATCGATGCGGACCGCCAGCGAATTTCATGAAAAAGAACGACGGGACTCGAGTTATCCACGAGGAATCGTCTGGGACTGCTCGTGTGGGTCACGGTGATGGAACTGCCGGAGTCCACCCCTAACTCTAAGCGTATCTCATAAAGACCTCGAGGGAAGTTATGTGTCGGCCAGGATAGGAGCCAGTTGGGATGCGCCACCAGTCCAGCCGACAAGATGGGATACCAACCGTTGACGTCGGGAACAACATGGATCGGCGCACCGGGCCCCAGTCTTGGCATCCACCATTCCAGCCCTGTAAAGGGCACCGAAGCCGTCAAAACAGAGGTTTCGGGGGCTTGATACGAGTACGTCAGCCGGTAATGAGTCGCATTACCGATCCGATGGCAGCCATGTAAATTTAGTGTGCGGGCATACGGCGCATGGGCCGGATAGGATTGCGGCGTTGTAGAGCGACCATCCGGAGGACGCGGTCTATTCACCCGCGTGGCAACACCGAGTGAGTCATCGTGGTGCGTCGGTTCGAGCGGCATATATCCAGCCGTCACAATTGCCGGGATATCCTGACAGACGATCCCCTGAACCGTCCCACAATGCGGCGTCGAGATGGCAGCCCCAGAGGCGATCAGTGTCACATGCAGGTTGCTCGGGGCATTCCAACGCACATCGAAAAAGCTCTCGGAGTAGATTGTCTCTTCGTTGCCGTCACCGTCCACATCCTGCGTCACCCGGAAGGTCAGATCGGGCACGTCAAGGATCGCTTGCCACACTGGAACAAAGACATCTCGGCAGCGCCAGAACGGACCGATAAATCGATTGACATCAAGTTGTTCCAGCAATGCCGCTGCCGATGGTGCCCCGGCCAACTCCGCCACATTGATTTCCATCTTTGCTTTCGCCTGCTTGCCTTTATCGTCATTTCGACGAATCTCCGAAGGAATCGGCGGAGGAACCGGCTGAGAAAACACTGGACGATCGAGTTCAGCATCAAGCTCGCGTACATTGGCACCGAATTCTGTGCTTCCCATCACGGCTTCCAAACGCCGAATCACTGTGTCGTCCGCATAGGTCCGAATCATGTCGATATGCTGAGGCGTCAGGCGGAACAACGGTGGGTCTGGCGGCGGAAAGGGCGGGACAGGAAGTTGGAGATCGGGGATAAGAGGACGCAAGAGGTCTCGAAGATTCGGCTTAAAAATTTCCGGGAAACAGATCCGTTCCCGACGAAAACGTATGTAGCGATCGATATCCCAGTAGGGAAGATACACACAGAAGTTCCCACAGGCATCTGTTGTGACCGTGGTTAAAACTTCTCGCCGACATCGGATCGGAAACAGCCAGAAGAAAGGATTGCCCACTGGGAAGAACCCAAGAAAGGAACAGTCCGTGTCTTCAACATGAACGGTGGCGTTCGGAACCGCCTCATAGTTTCCTGTAGCTGGATTGAGCTTGACCACTCTCCCGCAGATACGGCGAAATAACAGGAGTGCCGGATCGAGTCGCCACTTCAGCAACTCGTGCGCTTTGGCGAGTGGCAAACCGATTAACTGCTTGACCTCTAGATTTGCCAACCGTGACAAGTAGAGCGCTTGTCGCTCGGTCAACCGCCTTTCTTCTGGGGATTCAAATTGAGCCGCCTTATTCTTGTCCATGGCAGAATGTCTCCTTCATTAAAAATTAATTTCCTCTGGCTTCTGAACCCGATGCCTATTGTCTGCTACAAACTCGGTGCCACGAGTAGAGAACGCTCCTCGAAGCTAGCCATTCTCCTCCTTCGCTCCTTCAGGGCAACAACGATACTCCTGCGCCTTGTCGAGCAGCTCGATCTTGCGTTTCAAAAGCTGGTTTTCCAATTCCATCCGTTCCAGCTCGAGCTGCATTTTTCTTTGCAGTTCGGGCTCGCACACGTTGCAGACATCCAGACATCCTTTTCGGGGCAACATGGAATATCCCCGAACGTTGTCAGTGGATTCGCTTCATCTTTACGGGTCATCGCTGCACCTCCATCCTTAGGTATGAATGCGTCCTTGCGCCATTGCTGAACATCTGTTCGCGACATGCGGTTTCGCAACCTGAATCGGGCGATCTTTTTCCCCGCCTTCACGTCAACGACGGTTTCGCCCCCTCTTTCATCACCTCCTTTTCATCACCCCTTTGCCTATGCCGCGAATACTGTTTCTCCCTAGGCCAGAATTCAGCACCTTCTTCGCTCTTTTGTTCACAAGCTGTTCTTCAACTCACGGTTGCCCGATGGGCCTAGGCAAGACCATTGAGACCCGTCGCCGCCAGTCAACCTCTTATTTGATCATCCTTCTCTGTCATCTCCTTTTCATGGGATCCTCTCTACGGATCCTCGCGGGGCAACGGCTCTGCTCAAAACAGCTACGTAGAGCCACGCATAGACCATGCCACGCCTTACCTGCCGCAGAGCGGTCAGGTTGACAACGCTCTCCTCCTAGCTTCTTGGAACAGAACGCCCCACCGACTACGGTTGTTGCGAGCTTCCCTCAAGTGATAGAGAACAAGCTCGTTTTTGATCGTCAGGCGGTTATCTCGATGGGCAAGCGAATGATCGGACGGGATACGAGACCGTTTCAAATACAAGTATTAATACTTAATACGTATTTGCCTGTTCGCTAGCAGACTGTATCCATATGTATCCTGGTCTGTATCCAAGCTAATTCACCACATGTGTCTATTTAGGTGAACAGAACAACGACCGGTGAAGGCTTTCTCCTGCACAGAGAAACAGCGCGCCGACTTCGCAACTGATACTTCTTTGAATTACGGGTGACGATTCAAGCCTTCCAGAAGAGTTTTGGCGGTCACTTCCCCCACGGAAGTGATCGCCATGCTATGGACGAGCCGACATCCATCTTACCTTTCTGAATATCACCTTCCTGGACTGATTCCAGACAGGGAGCAGCCGACTTTTCCCTCTTGCTCCAACCTACATTGCATGAAGGGGCCACACGAGACGATTGACAAGACTCTGCCGAGTCAATGATGGGAGCCCCACGCCGCAAGACCTTTTCCGGAGGCTTGGTTCAATGATCCATCAAAAAGGCACAGAGGGGGGAACAGATTATGGTATGGAGGCGCCGGGCGGGTTCGAACCGCCGCATCGCAGTTTTGCAGACTGCTCCCTTACCACTTGGGTACGGCGCCCTGAAGAGGAGGCATTATAATCGGTTCTTTTTCATGAACACAACACACGCGTCGCACCGCATCCATCGCGAGTCAGTTTTGCCCGACCACGTTAGAAGGCTGCGCGAATCGGTCCCCGAGAGAAGGTTGAGAGGCCTTCGGGGAGGGCTGGCTTCTCAACAGCAGTCCGAACAAAATGAACATGGCGATTCCGAGATGATGATAACTCTTCAGCATTTCCCATTTCGCGGAGCCTACCACTTCGTAATTCAGAACAACCGTCAGCACAACGTAGAGCCCCAGCATGATGTAGCCGACTCGACTCAATCGGCCGCTTACTCGCGCTGCGGCCGCCACCACAATGCAAGCCGCTGGAATCATCCAGACCAAGTGCTGGTCCCACGTAATGGGAGACAAGAACAGAGCCAACATCAAGGTGCCGGCGCAATCCTTCGCCCAGGTGAGATCGCCGGGTCCATCGAACGACCGCTTGCTGGCCCTCGCGAAAAAAGCAAGCAGGCCAAGCGCCGCAGCGCCGACGATCGCGTTGGCAACCGGGGGAGGAAGATCCAGCACCGGCCTGTACTCGGGATCAACTTGGCGAAGCCGATGAGTCATCGGATAAGCGACAAGGTATCGCAGCATCGTGTGTCGCAAGGAAAGATTGGCCTTCTGCAACTCGTTTTCTTGTCGTCCCTCTACTTGACGGTCAAGCACGGACAACAGCGCGTTGTTCGTCCATTCCACATGGTGATCCCACCAACTTGCCGCCCCCATGTACGGAAGAGGCAACAGAATCCAAAAGAAAACGGCCAGGACGGTATAGGTCGCCACGCGCCACTGCCGTTTCCATGCAAACAAGAGCACAAAGAGAGCTGGAGTGATCTTGAGTACGATGCCGAGCCCGACTAACGCCGCGCCGAGCCGTTCCCTCCCCACCCATATTGCGTAAAGCCCTCCGGTTAGAATGCCAAGCAAGATCAGGTGCGGTCCTCCGTCATCCAGATCGTTCAGAATGAACTGCAGAGTCAGCACACCGGCCCCCGCTCCCAGCCATAAGCGATTCGCCGGCCTTACGCCAGTCTCGGCTCCCAACATCCGTTGAAACAGCCTGATCGTCATGACCAAACAGCCGATCGCAACGGCGTAGCGCAGGATCAAGCTCAGATTTCGCTCGAAAAACAGCAGGGGTGCGAAATAGATGCCGGTGGTCGGCAGATACATGTAACAGTAGTCATTGGCGTAGAGATACTCTCCCGAGAGAAAACGCCTGCCGATCTCGCGATGGATGTCGATATCTCGGAAGTGAAAGGATCGCCCGAAGGAGATAATGTACCCGTGTATCCCTGCGGCAATCACGAGAACGAGGGTGCCCACCCTTCTCGCAAGAGGAGATGCCATGAACGCTCGGATCCAAGAACTCATGGAAAGACGATCGCTGTCTTAAGCAAGAAGGTAGGACTGCATCGTTCACGTAACGTTGTCGGTTGTGCTCGAAGAGGGAGTCGACGGGCCGGTACTTCGGGAAGCAACGTTCTTCTCGACGAGTCGCTCACCGATGAGGCAGGACGGGAATTTCTCTTCCCAGCGTTGAGGGACGATCCGTCTGAGATGCAACCGGTTGCCACGCGGAGGAATCCGTGTGAGCGACCGCCTTTTCGTCACCCTCGGCTTCTTTCTCCTTGGCAAGCTGTTCGACTTCCTCAATCAATGTGTCCATCAATTCTTCCATCGGCACCTTTCGAACAAGCTTGCCCTTCTTGAACAATATGCCCTTGCCTTCGCCGCCGGCGATTCCGATGTCGGCCTCCTTGCCTTCGCCGATGCCGTTGACGACACAGCCCAGCACCGATACATTGAGCGGCGTTTTGATATGGCCGAGCTTCTTCTCCAATTCGTTCGCCATTCGTACGACGTCGATCTCCACTCGACCGCACGTAGGGCAGGCAATCACGTTAATGCCGCGATGCCGCAATTCCAGAGACTTCAAAATTTCAAATCCGACTTTGACCTCTTCCACCGGATCGGCCGCGAGCGAAACGCGCAACGTATCCCCGATTCCGTTCGCCAACAGGTAGCCAAGACCGATCGCCGATTTGACGGCGCCGGTCATCGCCGTTCCCGCTTCGGTAATGCCGATATGGAGAGGATAGTCCGATTGATGAGCGAACAGCCAGTAGGCATCGATCGCATGGTGCACGTCCGACGCCTTCAGCGAGACTTTCATATTGGTGAACCCGACGTCCTCCAGCGCATGGACCGCATTGAGCGCCGACTCGGAGAGCGCTTCGGGCGAAGGCCAGCCGTACTTCTCCAACAACGGCCTTTCCAACGATCCGCCGTTGACGCCGATACGAATCGGAATACCCCGATCATTGACCGCCTTGATCACTTCCTCGACTTTCCACCAGGCTCCGATGTTGCCCGGATTGATCCGAACACAATCGACCACGCGCGCCGCGCTCACGGCCAGCCGGTAATCAAAGTGAATGTCCGCAATGAGCGGCACCGTCATGGCCGCTTTGATTCGAGGGAGAGCTGCCGCGGCTTCTTCATTGGGGACGGCGACCCGAATCAGTTCGCACCCCACGGCCTCCAACTGGCGGATCTGTTCGACGGTTGCCTCGACGTTCCGCGTATCCGTGGAGCACATCGACTGCACGGAGATCGGAGCCTCGCCGCCGATCTTGACCGTGCCGACCTGAATTTGCCGAGTTTTTCGCCTGGTGATGTGCATGGACGATTCCGAGACCGCTTAGTTCGGTTCCCGATCCCTCACCTTAGCGCGGCGCGTCAGCTTCCTTGTTCGTCACCGTGGGGGAGATACTCCCTCGCCGCGCCGCTGAACCGGTCGCTCTCCTCCGACGCCCCGCCGATCAGTTCTTTTACGCTTTGGTAGATTCCTTCCGCCGTCAAGCCGTATCGCTCACGGAGCAGATCCTGAGGCCCCTGCTCTATGTACCAGTCCGGCAGACCGAGAATTTTCGTCGTCACGCCGGTCACGCGGGCCTCGGAGAGCAATTCAAGTACGCCGGATCCGAACCCCCCGATCTTGCAGCCTTCTTCCACCGTCACGACGTGTCGGACTCGTCTGGCCACATCCGTGATAAGCTCGCGATCCAACGGCTTCACGAATCTGGCGTTCACGACGGCCGTCGAAATCCCTTCCCGGCTCAGGCGCTCGGCCGCTTGATAGGCCTGCCACACCGTGACACCCACGGCGATAATGGCGACCTCGGTCCCTTCCTTCAACAACTCGCCCTTTCCGATCGGCAACGCCGTTGGAGACTCGTCCATCTTCACGCCGAGGCTGACCCCGCGTGGATAGCGAACGGAAATTGGGCCATTGTGCTGCAGGGCGGTTTTGACCATGTGCTGCAATTCGTTTTCGTCTTTGGGAGCCATGACCACCATGTTGGGAACATGGCGCAAATATGCGTAGTCGAACGCCCCGTGGTGCGTTGTTCCGTCTTCCGCGACAAGCCCGCCCCGGTCGATGAGGAACGCCACGGGAAGATCTTGCGTCGCGACGTCGTGCACGACTTGATCGTAGGCGCGTTGGAGGAACGTGGCGTACATGGCCACGACCGGTTTGACTCCCTGCGCCGCCAATCCCGCCGCAAACGTCACCGCGTGCTGCTCCGCAATCCCCACGTCGTAGAGACGATCGGGGAACTCTTTTTCGAATGCCGTCAGCCCCGTCCCTTCGCACATGGCCGCGGTAATGGCGACGATTCGCTTATCTTGGCGAGCCTGTTTGATCAACGTCTCGATCGCGATGGCCGTATAGGACGGCCGCGCCGCTTTCTTGGCCGGCGCGCCCGTTTCCCGCACGAACGGAGGACAGGCGTGGAACCAGACGGGATTCTTCATGGCCGGCTCGTAGCCGAGCCCTTTTTTTGTCACCACGTGCAGCAGGACCGGCCCTTTCATTTTCACCACGTTCTCGATCGTGGGAAGCAGGTGCTCGAAGTTATGCCCGTCGATGGGTCCGCTGTATTGGAACCCCAATTCCTCAAAGAGCAATCCCGGCAGAATCACGCCTTTGGCCAGCTCCTCCGCCCGTCGCGCCAGCCTTTGCATGTCCGAACCGATGTGTGGAATTTTCCCCAACAATTGGCCCGTCTCCTGACGCACCTTTCCGTAAAATTCTCCCGTGATCGTCCGGCTCAGATACGCCGAAATGGCGCCGACATTCTTGGAAATGGACATTTGATTGTCGTTTAAGATCACTAAAAAATCCTTGCCCATGCCGCCGGCATGGTGAAGCCCTTCCAACGTCATGCCGGCCGTCATCGCGCCGTCCCCTACGACGCAGACGATTTTGTGCTTCTGCCCCAACTGTTCACGCGCTTCCACCATTCCAAACGCGGCGGAGACTCCGGTCCCCGCATGCCCGGCGTTGAAGGTATCGTATTCGCTTTCCTCCCGTTTGCAGAAGCCGCTGAGCCCGCCGTACTGTCTCAGAGTATGGAACCGTTCCCTCCTCCCGGTCAGCAGCTTGTGGGCGTAACATTGATTGCTGGTATCCCATACGATCTTATCCGTGGGGGTATCCAACAGATAGTGCAACGCGATCGTCAACTCCACCACACCCAGATTGGAAGCCAGGTGTCCTCCTACCGAGGAAACCGCATCGATGATCTGTTCGCGAATCTCTTGCGCCAACGCCGGAAACCGATCAGGAGACACTCGCTTCAAATCAGCCGGGCTGTTGATGTTTTTAAGAATCGACATGGCGTGCTCTCCTTTTTGCATCGATCCGCTCAACCGCGTGTGAAAACAGGCGCTCGGAAGGCAACGGTCAGGGAGTCAGGCGACGTGAATCGCATCAGTCGGTGAGTCTCACACAAGACCGCTATCGTGTCAAGCCTTTAGACCGGGCAAGTTCCGAGAACTTCGACCGGGAACGACTGCAATCGGCTGCTTCCTGCCATCGCCGCTCCCACGACCGTCGCCTGCTAATAAGGGAAATCGAGCCCCGCAAAAACGGCGCCCCCTTCCTTGCTGAATCCATAATCGATTCGCCCCACAACATTGGGCCGAATGATCCCCCGAAAACCGATCCCGGGCGTGATGCGGTAGTCCTTGAAACTGACGTCCTTAAACGAGCTGAACACCTGCCCCGTATCGACGAAGGGGGCGATCTCGAAATCCGCCATCACTCCGGCCAGACGGGTGCGAAGGATGTGGATTCGTTCCTCGACGCTCAGGGCGATGAGTTGCTTGTCGATATACCGATCCACCCCGTATCCACGCAGATTGTTCTGCCCTCCCAACGAACTCAATTCATAAAACGGCACGTCCGTCCCGATCGTCGCCTGGAGATCGCCGCGAATGACCAAGATGGCGCGTTTGGATTCGCTGGCAAACATTTTTTTGACCTCGATTCCGTATCGGGAATAGAGCGGCTGCGCGCCGGGATGAAAATTATGGTTGATTTCCGCATAGGCCGTCACCGCCATTCCGTCCGTCGGTGTGACAAGGTTGTTGCGGGTATCGTAGTGGAATGAAATCCGTTCACCCAGAATGGTGGCTCCCCCGACCCCGGAAACCGTCGGAAATCGATTCCCGGTAAAAGGCAACACAGTGGCTCCGGGATCGATGGCATCCATGTGGCGAAACCGCTGGCTGACGGCGATCTGCGTCACCTCGTTCGCGTAGATGCCGAACTTCCAGTTGATTCTGGTCTCCGAGGCCGTATAGTTGGTCTCGTCGTGGAGCGGCGTCGTCGGCCCCAAACCGAAAAACCGCACCGTCGCGTTCTTAAAGTGGGCGGCACTGACCCCGATGCTGTAGCGACCGTTGCTGAATCCGGGATCGACATAGCTTAAGAGAAATCGCCGCTCGATCTTTTCCGACCAAGACGCGATGCCCCTGAGCTCCTTCCCGCCCGGCTGGTAATGAAACAGGTTCAAGGTCCCTCGGACGCCGACGATGCTGTTGTAGATCACCATCGGCGCAATCAGATGTTTCAGCTCGCCGTCGGGACCGGTGATCAGGGCGGGCACGATCATGCCGTAATCGTTGCCGTCGTTCTTGCTGGAACTGATGGCGGGAATGGGAAAGTACTGCACGTCCGCGCGAGCGACGCCTGCCAAAAAAGATCCGCACGGTCCGATGAGCACGAGCGCGAGGACAAGTATGGGAGCAAGACGACGCACGAACGGTCTCGTACCTTCGAAGCGACGATACGACGGCTATGGAGATTTGATCTTCTCGGACTTTTTGCGGAGTTGTTCGACAAGATCGGCATAGGAAGACGCCTTGATGATCTTGGCAAATTGCCCCCGGTAGTTATTCACCAGGCTGACCCCGTCGATCACGACGTCGTACACGCGCCAATCATTCGCCTTTTGAATCAACCGATAGTCAAGAGGGATTTCCGTTTTATCCGACAGCACCTTCGTCCTGACTTCCGCGTATTCCTTTTCAGTCCGCTCGTTCAAGTACTGGACGCCTTCGCCGGAATAGGTCTCGATCTTGTCGGCATACGAATTCGTCAACAATGTGCGAAACAGCGTCACGAACTCCCGTTTCTCTTCGTCGGACAAGGTGTTCCAAGGAGCGCCCAGCGCGCGTTTCGACATCTCTTGATAATCGAAGCGGGCCTCCACGACCCGCTCCAGCATTTGCCGGCGCTCCTCAGCCTTCCCCGGCTGTTTGAGCTCATCCTGGCGGAGAATGCGCAACACTTCGTCGATCGTCGTTCTCATTGCTTCCGTCGGAGCTCCCGCGTGCCCGACAACCGGCGACAACGACGCGACAACGACGGCGAGACCGAGGCCCCACGTCGCCATGCGCCGTTTCAGAAACACGCGAGCCGGCGGGTTTACTTCTCCTTGAAGAAATATCGCCATGCTCTTTCCTCCCGACACAAGATCGTTTGCAGACTCTTAAGACTCGACTCGCTTACTTCACCTTTCCATGCACATATTGGCTGACCAACTCTTCCAAGTCCAACCCGGACTCAGTATCGCGGATTATGCCGCCCGCTTGCAACGGCTCGCCGCCCCCTCCTGGCGACAACGACACGAACTTCTCCCCGATGATGCCCCTGGTCTTAATCGACGCGAAGGTGTCGGTGTAGAGCTTGACGTCGTTGTGCACCGCCAACCGGACAACGGCTTGATCGTCCTTCAGCACGATCGATTTGACCCGTCCCACCTCGACGCCTGCGATTTCCACGGCCGCGCCGGGTTTGAGACCGGACGCCGAGTTAAACGGCGCGTCCACCTCGTACAGATCCCCGCCGACCAATTCCAGCTTGCCGAGCTTGATCGAGAGATAGCCCAAGCAGACGATCCCGACCAACACGAACACCCCGACGGTCAATTCCAGCCTGCTTTTTTCCATGCCGTACTCCCTCTTATCCGCCTTATCCGCCGGGAGAACCCACGCGCAACGAGACGGTCCCTCCGACCGAGATGAATTCCCGAATGTCCGGATCTTGCGTCCGCTGGAATTCCAGGGGCTCCGCCATCAGCGCAATGCGTCCGCCCTTCAACATGGCGACATAGTCGGAAATGCCGAAAATTTCCGGAATTTCATGACTGACCATCACGGCGGTGAACCCAAATTTGCGCTGCATGCCGGTAATGAGATCATGGATCGACTTGGCCATCAGCGGGTCAAGGCCGGTCGTCGGTTCATCAAAGAGAATGATCTCCGGCTGCATGACCAGCGCCCGCGCCAAGCCGGCGCGTTTGCGCATGCCCCCGCTCAGCTCGGCGGGGAATTTATGTCCCATCCCGGCCAGACCGACCTGCTCCAGTTTCTCTTCGACGCGGCCGGCGACCTCCGGCCCTTTCATGCGGAGTCGTTCACGCAACGGGAACGCCACGTTCTCGAACACCGTCAGCGAGTCGAACAACGCCGCCCCCTGAAACAACATCGCAAACCGTTTGCGGACGTCGTTGAGCGCGCGCCCCCGCAATCGCGAGATTTCCATCCCATCGACCCACACTTCTCCCGAATCTGGTTGCATCAGCCCGATCATGTGTTTGAGCAGCACGCTCTTGCCTTCTCCGCTGCGGCCGATGATGGTCGTCAGCTTCCGCGGCGGAATGACAAGGTCCACCCCCCGCAGCACCGGATGCCCGCCCAAGGTTTTCGTCACGCCGACCAGCTTGATCATCTTCCACGGATTCGAGGCCTGCGGCCTTCGCATCAAGGGATCACTTACAAGAACTTCGGCCCTCAACCTGACGGCCGACCGCTCTTACAACAACACCGATGTCAAGAAATAATCCCACACGAGAATCAGAACCGAGGACAACACCACGGCCTCCGTCGTGGCCGTGCCCAACCCTTCCGCGCTCATCCTGGTGTAAAACCCCTTGTACGTGCAGACCCAACTGACGATCAATCCGAAACTGATGGATTTGAGAATGCCCCCGTAGACGTCTTTCCATTCGACCGACGACGCGATTGAATTCCAATAGGACCCGGCATTGACTCCCAACAACTCCACGCCGACCAAATGGCCGCCGTAAATCCCGACGACGTCGAAAATCGCCACCAGCAACGGGACGCCGATCAAGCCGGCGACAAGCTTCGGCGCAATCAAGTACTGCAGCGGATTGACCGCCATGGTGTCGAGCGCGTCGATTTGCTCCGTAATCCGCATGATGCCGATTTCCGCCGTCATCGCCGAGCCGGCCCGGGCCGTCACCATCAGCGCCGCCAACACGGGCCCCAGCTCCCGAATCATGCTGAGCGCCACCGCCGAACCCAGCAGTCCTTCGGATCCGAATTTCCGAAGCGTGTAGTACCCTTGAAGAGCCAGCACCATGCCCGTGAAGGCGGCCGTCAATACGACGACGAACGTCGACTTGTATCCGATGAAATGCAGTTGCTTCACGATCTGAACGACCCGGAACGGGGGGCGAAACAGCCAGGCAACGGACGAAACCACGAAGATCAGCATCCGGCCCATCTCACCGACCACGTTCATCGTCCAGCGCCCGAGCCGTTCCAGCATCGTGATCATGGGGTATCGTAAGCCGTCAGGCTTCGAATCGCCCGGCAACCGTGTTGATATAGCGCCTGAAAAACATGGTCAGATTGCCGGCCGCCGTCCGGCTCTGCCGACGAAGCCGCCACAGACCCGCCAATCGAGAGGGATGCCCCGCCACCGAAGCCATGCCTTTCAGCCAACCGGCCGGTTGGAGAAACAGATTGAAATCCAGAGAAAGATCTTCATCCAAGAGATCCGAAACCGTGCGGACGATGACAAACGACGCTCGGGCACGCCGTGCTTCATCCGCCAACGCCGCGCTTTCCATATCCAAACCGACCGCACCGGTGAGGCCGGCAACCTGTCGTTTGTCCGCCGCATTGCCGACGATACGATCAGTGGAGACGAATCGACCGACGTGGTGGACTTGCCCGCTCACCTGAGCCGACCGAATCATCGCTTCCCCTTCGTCATCCGGCATCCCCCTCACCGGAAGCCGACCGGCGTCCCCTTTTCCCATGGCAATCGCCTCACGTCCGAGCAGCAACGCCCCGATCTCCGTCGGGACAAGGGCGCAGGCAAACCCCGTTGAAACCGCCAGGGTGAAGGGTTGGCGCATCAGCAGCTTCCGGGCGGTCCGGCGGGCCTTCTCCGGACCGATACCGGTTCTGGCCAACCAATACTCGCGGGTGCCTTCCTTATACACCAGGACCGCCGTCCCATCGACATCCTGCCGAGCGACATCCTGCCGAGTTTCCGTTTCGAATGCGGCGCGGACGGCCTCTACCTCCCATGAAGTCGCCGCGAACAGTGCAACCCGCTTGATCGGCGTCATGCCGGGAAGAGGAAAGGAATCGATCGGAGAGGCGGAATCTTCAGCGGTCAATGATCAGCCCGGTACGACCCGGCAGCCTGGACATGATGGCGCAGTTCGTCCGCCCGGGTTTTCCCTCGAGCCCGGAGGTTCCGGTACATCGCGAGCGCCCACAACGGGAAATACTGGCAGTACCAATGATAACGGAGGTAGAACACGCGCGGGAATCCCGTACCGGTATGGCGAACCTCTTCCCACGACCCGTCCTTCATTTGATGGCGCAGGAGAAATTGCACTCCGCGCGCGACGCTGAACGAATCCACCACGCCGGCGGACATCAATCCCATCAAGGCCCAGGCCGTCTGCGACGGCGTGCTCTCCCCTTTGCCGCTGAAGGCGGGATCCGCATACGACAGGCAGGACTCGCCCCATCCGCCGTCCGGATTTTGTTTCGATTCCAACCATGAGACGGCCCGGCGGATGTACGGAGACGACAGATCTTCCCCCATGGCGCGAAGGCCCGCCAGGACGGACCACGTTCCATAAATGTAGTTGACGCCCCACCGTCCATACCAACTTCCGTCCTGTTCCTGCTCCTTCTTTAAAAAGGCCAAGGCCGGCCCGACGGCGGGGTGCGTCCGATCGTACCCCAATGTCCCCAGCATCTCCAGACATCGCCCGGTCAAGTCCGACGTACTGGGATCCAGCAGCGCACGGTGATCCGCGAAAGGAATATAGTTGAAAACGACTCGATTGTTATCCTTATCGTACGCTCCCCATCCTCCGTCCGACCCTTGCATGGCCAGGACCCACTTCATGCCGCGGCGGATCGACTCCCGCTGTTCGGCGGCTTGAGCCATCTTCAATTTCGCGAGCCCCATGAGCACGACGGCGGAATCGTCGACGTCCGGATACAACTCGTTCTCAAACTGGAAGTACCATCCGCCTGGTTCGGCCGCGGGGGAGGAGACGATCCAGTCTCCCTCCTTCTTGGCCTGCCTGGACATCAGATACGCCGCGGCCTTCTGCAAAGCGGGATGATCCTGCGGCATGCCGGACTCGATCATGGCATTGATGAGCAACGCCGTATCCCAAATCGGAGAAAAGCAGGGCTGCAGATGGAGGGCGGGAACAGACCGACCGTCCAGCTCCACCGAATCGTATACCTCCAACTCCTCGATCTCACGCAACGCCTTGACGACGAGGGGGTCGTCCGCATCATAGCCCATGCACTGTAACGCCATGATCGAGTTGGCCATGGCCGGATAAATGGCGCCAAGCCCTCCGGTTCCCTTCATGTGCTCCAGCATCCAGTCGGCGGCCTTTTTCAAGGCTTTTCTGCGCAATGCCCGCAGAGGCATCCGATCATAGACCTTCAGCAACGCATCCAGCGCCACGAAGAAATTGTGCGGCGTAAACCAATCCTGATCTTTATTGAACGGCGGGTATTTCCAATAGCGAATCGTCCGGCGGGGAACAGGATACAGTTCATCGATGCCCTGCTCATGCGAAATCC